>JASFVE010000045.1:0-15477 GCA_050049995.1 Chlamydiota bacterium
TCAAAGGGCAGAAATAATTATCAGTATGGTCCGCCGTTGCTACTATAGGTCAGACCTATTAAAGCAAATGGCTCATGTCCATAAAGAGGATGATCGTGTAGAAGATATGCAAAGAATGCTGCAAGCTTCAGAAGATGAGGCTGATGCAGAAACCTACATGAATTATAAGGCTAAGGCTCTTCTAAATCTAGCCTTAGCTAATATTGAATTTAACAATATAGGTTTAGCTAAAACAGTATTGATAAAAGCTAAAAGCGCTGCTAATAAAATTATATCTGATAGAAGTAAGGTTGCTACACTTATTGAGATTGCCTTGCTTTACAATAGGTTCAATGAAAATGAAAAACTGCAAGAGATGATCCAAGAAATAAGAGATGTAATTGTTAAAATTGATCCTGTAGAAGAAAGGTATCACAACTTATCCAAACTCGTTGCATTTTATCTTGAGATGGGTGATCTAGACAATGCAGAAAGGTGTGCCCATGAATGTATACCTCATATGAAAAAGACTACTATCCTCGATATTTTTAAAGGCATTTTCATGGCCTATATTGATCGAGATGATAGAAACAATGCAGGCAGAGTATTATCTGATCTTGAGGCGTTACGTGGTCAGATGACTGAGCATGAGTCGATCGATTACTTCTATAAACAAATAATCTATTTCTATTGTAAGCTGGGTGATATTCCTTCAGCTAGACGAATAGCAGTTGAACGGTTTCCTCAAGAAAAAGATTCTAAATTTATAAAAATAGAAATAGAAAGTGGGCGCATATCTTCAGCAGAGGAAATGGTTGGTAGAGTTTCTGAGAACAAAGACTATATGTTGAAGGACATTGCTTTAGCTTATGTTAGAGCTCAAGATATTCTCTCAGCAATAAGAGTGGCTAATAGGATTTCTAACTATCTTAAGTCTTCCGTCTTGCAAAAAGTTTTTTGGGCAGCTATTAAGCATGGTAATAAAGAAGAGGCTTTTATGGCAGCGCAAGATTTAGATAGTATGGCTGGTAGAAATGATGATCACCTTAAAGAACTTTGTTCATGCTTTATGGAACTTGATGAGTTAGACAAAGCTGAAAGAATAGCTTATGCAATTTCTGATGATGAAATCAAATCTTCCTATCTTGTGAAAATTATTTCTATTTACATAAAGAATCAAAATTTAAGTAAGGCGCTGGAGATGACAAAAACAATTCCTGATGCAATGAAGCAATGTGAAGCTTTCTACCATATCATAAATTTTATAGATTCTTTTTCTCTTAAAGTTGATAAAGCTATCGAAGCTAATAAAATTGTGGATGAAAGAACAAGATTAGCCATGCTCATGAGGCAAATTCAAGAGATGAATATTTTCA
The DNA here is from genome assembly GCA_050049995.1 of Chlamydiota bacterium. GTDB lineage: Bacteria > Chlamydiota > Chlamydiia > Chlamydiales > SM23-39 > 21-14-0-10-35-9. Next base: position 1,356 of record JASFVE010000045.1, read on the forward strand.
TGAAAGGCTAAACGATCCATTTTATATCTTCCCGGCTTTTATAAACTCGGGGAGATATTGTTAATGTATGAATTCTTTATTGAACACTAAAGCATTAATTACCTGATAAAATATTGTAAATTTTCATAAATAGTTAAGATATAGTTTAAAAATTAATTTTAATGTAGATGATATTCTATTAAATACATATATTTTTTCATTCAAAAGTCTTTTGCAAAAATTTATCGAGATTTTGTTTTTTAATTTTTTTTAATAGGACATTTTATGGCAGCAGCAGCCGTGGGGAATAATAGGCATATTCCGTTTGCACAACATCCAAATAACATTTCAGAAGTAATGGCTATCGCCCAATCAATTCAACAAATGGTAAGAAAAGCCCCTCCAGAGTTTTGGTCCTTGTCATTAAATGAGGAGTTGACTGAACACTATATTCAATGGAAAGGAAAGATGCTGGAAAGAAGTGTTTACCCAGTGTTTTCGGCTTTAGAAGATCATGAAAAAATAAAAACATTTTTATGTCCTCTGACTCTAGGATTTATTACTTATCCTGTGCGAGATGCAAAGGGAATCTTTTTTGAAAAAAAAGATATTGAAAGGTATTTAGATAATTGTAAGGAAGAACATATTGAGGATTTTAGGACTCATCCATTCAGAATGGGCATCCTTACTAAAAGCAACTTAAGACCTGCTCCCGAATATTATAGTGCCCTAATGGACAAATTAAAAGAGGTCTTAGCTGAAGAGCTTATAGGTGATGAAGGGCAAGGAAACCTTGAACCATCAATAAATGCTCAAAATGCCATTTTAGATCGTGCAATGAATCCCACTCAATTAATGGAACAATATATAAAAGAGACTCCTCCTGAAGGTTGGTCTATTTCATCATTAATGAAAATATTAGAGGGGGCAAGAGATACTTTGGCTCAAAAATTGCAGGGGACTCTTGAAGAACAAAAAAATGTGGCTAGTATGATTATAGAGCCAAGTGAAAGATATTATTTTCTTCATGACATTGCCTTATTGTATATCGAGCTCAAGGACATAGGAAATGCAAAAGCAATGCTTAGCTCAGCAGTAGAAGCTGCTACATCAATTTCTGATAAGGTTAAAAAATGCCATGCTCTTAAAGTTTTAGCCGGGACTTATAGTAAAATTGAAGAAAATGAACTTGCTGTCAACCTATTGATGGAAGCCTCTAATACTGATGACTGGGCTGCTTCTCAAGATATTAATAAGGAAATTGTTAGACTTTTTATTAAACTTGGAAAGTTAGATGAAGCTGAAAAAATAGTCCAAAAAATATCTCGACCACTTTATAGATGTCAAGCTCTCCTCAAAATTTCAGCAGCTTATATTGCAGTAAAAAATGATTTCTTTAAGAGGACGCTAGAAGAGGCCGAAATGTTAGCGCGTGGGCTCGGATCCTCTATTAGTAATGGTGGGGAACTACATCTTTGGAATGAAATCATATGTACTTATCTTATGCTTAATGATTTGAACGGGGCAAAGGAAATAGCTAAAGAGTTTTATGAAGACAAAGTTTTATATCAAATTATCAAATGCTGCATAAAAGTAAAAAAATTAGATCTTGCTGCATGGCTTATATATCAACTTCCTGAAGTAGACAGCTTTATTTTAGAAAAACTTGCTGAAGCTTACACCGAACTTGGAGATCTGGTTAACACTCAAAAAATCTTAAAAAAGCTAGAAGAGATGGCAGAACAAACTCAAGGGCTACATAAAAGTTCGATTCTTGAGAGAATTGTTACAGGGTACATTAAAATCAATCAACTAGATGAGGCAAAAAGAATAGCAAATCAAATAGAATCAGAGGAGCCTAAGCGTTCTTCATTCCAGAAGATTTCTTTAGCGTATCTTGAGCTAGAAAGCGCAGATGTTATTCATATTAATGAAGCAGGAAAAAATGCTAGAGGCCTCTTTTTTTATAAAAAGGTTGCGGCTCTCAAAAAGGCTGCTTTAGCTTATATTAGACTTAATCGCATGGATGATGCGCAAAACATATTACGAGAATTAGAAGAAGATGCCGAAAAATTAACTATTGAGGAAATCCCGCCTAATCTTCGTCAGTATTTTAAAGTACAAAAATTGAAAACTGACCTTTCCAAGGAAATTGTTTCCTTGCACCTTGCGTTTAAGAATTTTGATAGAGCCATCGAAGTGGCAGATTCAATTCCTGATGTAAAAATTAAATCTATTGCGCTTAAAGAAATCATAGATTCTATGCTTATTTCTATTTTAAAAATTGATGAGTCCTTAAGAGCTAATAATGTTTTTGAAGAAGAAAGAAGGCTTGTTACTTTAAATGCCCTGAGAGAAAACTAATATTTTTTTTGAAAAGCTTTAGCGGAAGACCCGATTAATCCTTTTATAAGCCAAAACACTGCTTGCTTGATAAAAATTATTTAAAGTACATTCCTTCGCTCAAAATAATAGGCAAAGGTATGTCTAATCCAGTTAATACAACTTCCATAACTTTTCTGCATCTGCAGAAAAATCCAGAGAGCGATACGGTAGAAGAGCTGCCAACTTGCCTTATTAAGATGATAGGGGAATTTACTGAAAACCGTAGTGATTTTTTGCAAGGAATCTGCCTTACGTACATTGATAAGCCGCTTGAGTTTTCAGATAAAATCATAAAATTAGCTCAAAATATCTTGGATGTTCCTTTAAAAGCTGATTTTTTTCGAAGACTAGCTAAGGCAAGCTATGATCAAAACGATTTTGTAAAAGCAAAAGAACTTTTATTGCGATCAGTAACTGTTTTACAAAATATTGCTTATAATGCTTTAAATGAAAGTGAGGAAAACATAGATAACGATGATTACTATGGAGTTTTTTTAGCTAATTATAGAAAACTTGCTACTTCATACGCTTGCTTTGGGGATATCGATAGTATAGAGAGGTTAACTAGGAAGATATCTTCTTTATGGGATAGGAGCTGCTTATTAGAGGAAGTTGTCGAAGTTTATATTACCCTTAAAAATTTAGAAGATCCTGAAATACTAGAAACAATATTAAAGCTTGCCCATACCATTCCTTATTCACATTTCAAATCATCTGCTCTTAGAAAAATTGCTTTGGCATGTAGTGACAAAAGCTTTTTACAGAAAGTACTGCAAGATGCAGAAAATGCGGCTCATGCAATAACTTACCCCCCCTTTAAGGTAACTCAACTTAGAGAAGTTGCCTTAGCTTACTACACATATGACTTACCTAAAGCAAAAGAATTACTTTCTGAGGCAGAAAACACGACCAGAGCTATTGTGTCGCTAGAAAAACGGTTTAACGAACTAATAGAAATAGCTTTTACCTACATTGAAGTAAAAGATCATGAGAAAACAAGAGAGATGGTCCAACAAGCCGAAGAATTAATCAGAAGGTTTCCTAATGACTTAGAGCAGGCTTATGCTTTAAAAAAGGTAATTACTGTATATGTTCAGCTTAAAGATTTAAGATATGCTGAAACATTAGCTGATGAAATCATGGATTTTAAGGAAGTAAAAAAGTATTTGATGCTTTTAATTTTCGAAGAGGTTTTTTTAGCATATGTAGAGCTTGGTGATGAAAGTAGCGCTCAAAAAGTATTATCTAAAGTAGAAAGCATCAATATTAATAGCATAGAAAAGCAAAATAGATTTCCTTTTCTGGATAAAATTACAGATTTTTATATTCAGTTTAACCGCTTGCATGAAGCTCAAGAGATAGATTGCACGGCTCATACCCTTAAAAAAATTGTTTTGGCGTACATAGAACGAGGGTCTTTAGTCAAAGCTGAAAGAATAGCTAAAAAAATGCCCTTCGGGGAAGAAAAGCTTTATGCACTTAAAGAAGTTGCTAAAGCTTACAACAAATATAGTCTACAAAATAAGGAAAATACAGCTATTCAAACTAAGGGCATAAAGATATTAATGGAAACACTCGACGATGCTAATAAAAATGTCCAGGATGAAGCAAAAAAATGCACCTTTTTCAGAATAATTTCTTCCGGATTTATAGAGTTAGGAGATTTTAGTTCAGCAAGAGAGGTAGTTGATAAGATTTTTGAGGTGACTGAACAGTTTTCTACTCTTATTGAAATTGCTATGGCATCTATTAAACATGAAAATACAGATGAAGCATTATTGGCACTTGAAAAGGTTAAAACAACGACAGAGAGGATAACTGATGACTGGGAAAAATCTTCTTGTCTCAAAAAAATTGTCTCATTGTACCTTGAGGTTGGGTGCTTAGATTATGCAGAAAAAGTAGCCAATACAATCTTTCATGAGTACGTACGATCTACTTGCCTGCAAGACGTAGCTTCAGCACATATTAAACTCAAAAATTTAGGAAAGGCGCTAGAGATAACTAATAGAATTTTTGATGTGCAAGCGAAGTGCGCTGTGCTTAATGAAATTATTGCTTTTTTAAATTCCTTCATTACAAAAGTTGATAGAGCTATCAAAGTAAACCAAATCCCTAATGAGCAAATAAAACTTTTTAAAGTCGTTCAAGAAATGAATGCTTCTTTTCAGTAAATAATATAAAATTTCTGTCTATTTTAATTGGAAGACTGCTTTATGAGATGGAATTTTATTATTTCTTTTATTTGTTTATGTATATCTGTGTTTGGAAATAACACCTTAAATAAAAAGATAGGATCTTTATTTATTGCCCCTGCTTGTTGCGAGGGAGATGAAAACCACCGAAAAGATTTACAAACGTTAATACAAGACTTTCATGTAAGAGCTTTTCTAGTAAAAGGGGGAAACCCAAATTCTCAAAAGAACCTTATTACTTACTTAGAAAGTCTCACTTCAGACCCTCTTCTATTTTGTATGGATGCTGAGTGGGGGCTTGGTATGAGAATGAAAGAAGAAACCTCATATCCAAGAAACTTAACATTAGGAGCTGTTCAAAATGATAAATTGTTATATTTACTAGGTCAACAAATTGGCAGAGACTGTTTGTCGACAGGGGCTACTCTTAATTTTGCACCAGTAGTCGATGTTAATACTAATCCAAAAAATCCCATTATACATATGCGATCATTTGGTGATGACCCTGAAATGGTTAGAAAAAAAGCTCAGATTTTGTCTAAAGGAATGCAAGATGCAGGTCTTTTTACTTGTTATAAGCATTTCCCAGGACATGGAGATACTTTTCAAGACTCTCATGTTTGCTTGCCGATGGTAGAAAAGACTTTAGACTCTTTTAAAAAAGAAGACTGGACCCCTTATGACAATGCATTTGCAAGTGTTATGGTAGCTCACATCAAGGCTCCTCATATTGATCCTTTATATCCCAGCTCACTGTCTAAAAAAACTATAAGTTACTTAAAAAGGCTTATAGATAAGGATACAGTTATTATATCAGATGCTTTGAATATGAAAGCGCTTACAAATCACTATTCAGTAGAAGAAATAGCGTGTCTTGCCTACGATGCTGGAATCGATATGCTCTTATATGGAAGCCATAGGATTCCTGTTGTTAAAAAAATTATGCAAAACGACATTCCCAATGCTTACTTTTCTCTTATGGGAAAATTTCAAGAGGGATCTTTTTCTGAAAAAGAGCTAGATGCAAGATTAAAGAAAATTAATAAGCTAAAAAAAAGATCTTCTTTTTTTAAAATTAATAAAAAAGAGGGGCTATCTATCAAACAAGCTCTTTTTGAAGAAGCTATGACCCTTGTTCACAATAAGGAGAAAGTTCTTCCTTTAACTCCAAAAACTAAGATAAACTTTTTGCAAATAGGAACAAGTTCTAACAAACTACTGGAACTATTGCAAAAAGATCTTCAAGTAACTCGACTCAGTTTAGAAGATAGAGCCAATTTGTTCGATCTAGTTGATCCTTTAGTTGTATCTGTAAATCAACTAAATATATTAAAGCCTAACTGTGGTCTTTCAGATCAGGTTTTAGAGCTGTTAAAGAAAGCTCCTAAAAATACAATTTTTGTCCTTTTGGGATCTCCCTATTGTTTAAAATTATTTAAAGATTGCCCTAATGTTCTTTTGGCTTATGAAGAAGATGAGATGGCAGAGATAGCTGCCTATAAAGTTTTATCAGGGAAAATTGCAGCTAAAGGAAAGCTGCCTATCAAAATAGATTAAAAAAAAAGAGGGCAAAATTTTGCCCTCTTTTTGTCTTTTAAAAAGAAAAAGATCTTACTTTTCATCATCTACAATTTCAACATCGGCATCTTCGACATTGTCTTTTGCTTGCTCTTGCTGTGTAGATTCATCACCAGCTGCTTGAGCACCTTGTGGTCCTGCTTGAGCACCAGCTTTTTGCAGTTCTTCTCCAATTTTCTGCATACCATCTTGCAGATCTTTTGAAGCTGACTGAATAAGATCTGAATCGGTACCTTCTAGTGCTTTTTTCAAGGCATCAACCTTTGTTTGAATTTCAGAAGAAATATTAGAAGGAAGTTTATCTTTAAACTCATCTAAAGATTTTTGCGCTCTAAAAGCTAAAGCATCTGCTTCATTTCTTGTTTCAATGTCTTGCTTTTTCTTTTTGTCTTCTTCAGCATGCAGTTCTGCTTCTTTAACCTTTTGGTTAATTTCGTCTTCTGAAAGACCCGACTTGGCTTCGATTTTAATTTTTTGCTCTTTGCCAGATTGTTTGTCTTTAGCAGAAACACTTAAAATCCCGTCTGCATCAATATCGAAGGCAACTTCAATTTGAGGGGTTCCTCTAGGTGCAGGAGGGATATCACTAAGGTCAAAGCGACCAATTTCTTTATTGTCTTTTGCCATTGGTCTTTCACCTTGCAGAACAACAATGGTTACAGCAGGCTGGTTGTCAGCAGCTGTTGAGAAGACTTGTTTTTTCTGAGCAGGTATAGTGGTGTTCCTTTCGATTAAAGGAGTCATCACGCCACCTAATGTTTCAATACCAAGGGTTAATGGTACAACGTCTAATAATAGGACGTCTTTCACATCACCACCAATGATACCACCTTGAATAGCAGCACCAGAGGCTACAGCTTCATCTGGGTTGATCCCTTTATGAGGTTCCTTTTGAAACACTTCTTTTACTTTTGCTTGAACAGCTGGCATACGAGTCATACCACCTACTAAGATGACATCATCAATGTCACTAGAAGAAAGACCAGCATCTTTTAGTGCCTTTCTGCATGGTTCAGCAGTTCTTTCTACTAAATCATGAGTTAAGCTTTCAAATTTAGAGCGAGTTAAAGTTAAAGATAAGTGCTTAGGGCCGCTCGCATCCATTGTAATGAATGGTTGGTTGATTTCTGTAGACTGTGTGCCAGAAAGTTCCATTTTTGCTTTCTCAGCAGCATCTCTTAGTCTTTGAAGCGCCATTTTATCTTTAGATAGGTCTATGCCGTTTTCTTTTTTGAACTCATCTAAAATCCAGTTGATAATAGCAATATCAAAGTCATCACCACCTAAATGGGTATCTCCATTGGTAGATAGTACTTCAAAAACACCATCACCAATTTCTAAGATAGAAATATCAAAAGTACCACCACCTAAGTCATATACAGCGATTTTTTTATCACTTTGCTTCTCTAATCCATAGGCTAAAGCAGCAGCAGTAGGCTCAGGTATAATACGTTTAACATCAAGACCTGCAATACGGCCGGCGTCTTTTGTAGACTGTCTTTGGGAGTCGTTAAAGTAGGCAGGAACAGTAATAACTGCTTCAGTAACTTTTTCCCCAAGGTAGTTTTCAGCAGTCTCTTTCATTTTCATCAAAACTTGAGCTGCCACTTCTTCTGGAGTGACCTTTTTTCCTTCTACTTCAAAAACAACGTCACCATTAGCATTTTCGACTACTTTGTAAGGAACTGTTTTCATTTCCTCTGATACTTCTCTAAACTTTCGACCGATAAATCTTTTAGTCGAAGAAAGAGTTTTTTCAGGGTTGGTTACTGCCTGTCTTTTTGCAGGTGTTCCGGCAAGCCTCTCTTCTCCTTTATAAGAGATGACTGAAGGGGTAGTTCTTGTCCCTTCTGCATTAGCAATAACTTTAGCACTGCCGCCTTCCATAATAGCTACGCAAGAATTGGTAGTACCTAGGTCAATACCTATAATTCTCTTTTTATTATTGGACATGTTCATTCTCCTTTTGTTTTAAATCTAAATCTTCTTGAGTGCTTTGTACTTTTCTAGAAACTTTTACCTGTGCAGGTCGAATTGTTCTAAAAGCACTCTTATAACCTTTGGCAAACTCCTCTAAAATAATACCGTCTTCTGACGTATCCGACTCGACAATCTCCACTGCCTCATGAAAATGAGGGTCGAATTTATTGCCCACCGAATGAAAAGCTACCACACCATGGTTGTGTAGAACTTCTTTAAACTGGGATAAAATCATTTGAAAGCCAGAAGCCCAGTTTTTTAGCTCTTCTGATGCACTTGAGGCGAACTTCAGAGCATTTTCAAAATTATCTATAACTGGAAGAAACTCACTAACTGCATTGTCGATAGCAAAGCGTAGAGACTCTTGTTTTTCTTTTTGCATTCTTTTTCTGACATTTTCCAGTTCAGCTAAAGTTCTGAGGTATTTATCTTTGAAATCTTCCGGCATTTCTTCTTTTTTCAGATGGTCAATTTCTGAAATTAGCTTTTTAAGAGCTTTCCAGTCATTTTCTTCATTTTTTTTCAGTTCTTCAATTTCACTGGTAAACTTTCCTCCAATTTTTTCGTTGCTGTTTTCCAGTTCTTCTAAAGCTTCTTGCCAGTCTTTATCTTCTTCCATTCAATACTCCTAATTTAAAAACAACGGCTCTTGTCTTCTAGTAAGATCGATTGGCTTTCATGTAGCTTTTCTTGATCCATACTAGATTGTGAGGGTTGCCTGAAATGAATTTTAAACTTGTAAAGGTTGTTCGTTAAATTTTGACTTAAATAATAGCTAAATAATTTAGCTATCCCGAATATTTTTTTATAGTTGATACGCATAGGAGAAAGGATGCCAATAGATCCAGCAGGGGACTGGTTGAGGTAGTAAGGGATCGTAATAAAGCTGCAATATGCTCCATCAGCTGTTTTTTTCTCTTGAAAATCTTCAGCAACCCAATATTTTACACAATTTTCTCTAGTAGTCTGGTGCAAAAGATTTTGCATCAGTGTTTCATTTTCAAAAATAGAAAGAGCCGATGACAAGTTCATGGCATCGGAAAATTCAGGGTAAGTAAGTAATTTGGAAAGGCCGGTTCTAAACAGGTCCTCTTTGAAAAAATGAACATATCCTGCTAAATGCCTTACCACTATCTCATTGTATAATCTTTGTGCCCATTTGGCGTCTGTCTCATTTAAGAAGTAAGGCTTTTCACTGGATTTACTCATTCTCCAAAGGAAATATTTTTCAATAGCACCTAAATCTTCTAATTCATCGGTAGTATAAAAGGTCTCAGTTTTAACAAGGCCAAAATCAGTAATTAGAGCACATAAAGTTCGATTCTCATCAATTGCTAAAAGCTTTACGTCTTTAATAAAATCTTGGTCGAATCGAGGTGTTGAAATTATTACAGAGGAATTAGTCATTTCAGAAAGAGTTTCCACTGCAAAAGATAAGTAGCTATGAATCTCTTTGGTATTCATTTTTAAAGCATCTTGAAGGTCTTGATCTTCGTGAGCTTGTACAGTAGGTCCCTTCAAGGAATTTTCTGCATAAAATTTGTAAGCTTTTGGGGTAGGAACTCTACCTCCTGAAGAATGCTGTTGGTATAAATAGCCTTCTTTTTCTAGCTTGGCAAAATAGTTGCGTATTGTAGCTGAGCTCAAATAATCAAAGCCACTTTCCTTTAAGGTGTTAGAGCCTATAGGTTTGTTCGTTGCGATATAAAGGTCAACTAACCCCAAAAGGACAAAGCGCTCCCGCTCATTTTTAGAAGGTTTTTTTAAAGATATGTTCTTTAAACTTTTCTCAGCCATAGCAAAATTAACTTAAGTTGATTTTGATTATAGCAAAGAGTATAGGTAAAAGCAAGATTTTTTAGCAATCGAATTACTTGATTGCTGAATTTCACCCTATAATGTTTAAATTCAAGTGTTTAAGATGTGTTTTAAAGTAAAATATTTACTTTCTTTTAGAAGGGCCAATTATATTTGGGTCTTGGGCTATCAATGGTAAGACATCAATAATGCTTGGTGACCAGCTTAAGCCTCGGTTATAAACAAGGTTAGAGGCAATATAGCAGGCGATAATTGCTTTTTTATGAATGTCGGGGACATTTGCTAGCAACTCCTTGGTATAACTGCTGCGGATAATTTCAGGGCAGTACTGAAACAAGCAGCGAATAAGTGGATCTTTAAAACTATCTGACAGTTTAACGGACTCTAAATATTCTAATAATTGGTACTTATAACAGTTGATTTTTTCAGAAACCCACTCTGAAATGTCAGTTAGATATTCACCAGTTTTTTGGTGCGTATGCAAAAGAATTCTGGCTTCATTTAAAGCTGTTTTTTTTATAATTTCTAAAATTTGGTCTACTAGCTGGGTTTTTTCTTTTAAAAAATCCTCTTCTGGTAAGACAAGACAGGAGAGAACCTCAAAAGAAGAGCATATGACTCCTCCCTTGTTGCATGAGCTGTCCTTAACAATTAAGACCCCTAATTTTTCTAAAGCACGGCGTGCTTCCTGTGTGAGGTAAAGATTAGCACCTTCAACGATAGCTTTTGATGTAGGATTATTGTTTTCATCTAAAAAGTCGCGGTAGTTACTACTGTTTAAAGTTCTAGGCCTACCGCCTGCTGGGATGAAAATATCAGTTTTAACCTGGTGGACATTATTGCGGAACAGGTGCTGCATTTCATTCCCAGAAAGCCAGTCTTTGTATAACTTGCCTTCTCTTTTTCGCCAGCAAAGAGTTTGTGTAATATAGGCTGTTTGTTCTTTTTTAGACCTTAAATCGAGTAGGAAACCATCTTCATGGAGTTTTTCTGCTGGATACTCTCGAATAGATAATCCACTTTGGAACAATTTTTCCATTTCTTCGAGATCAAGTCCTTCAGGATCGTAAATAGTGCCTGATATGTCAGTTAAAGCGAGAAGTTTGGCTGTCTTTGGGTAATGCGTATAAAGGTTATGCAACTGATTCCCAGCAACATCTCCATCTGGTCCTCCTGAAATTTTTACAGTAAATATATCCTTTGAAGGGTCAATACCTAAAAACAGCAAGACCTGTTCCATATAAACGTTTACTCCAAGGGAAGTAACGCCAAACTCTTTATGGTTAATGCCTAGGCTTGGTTTACTGGTAATAAAAGATTTACCAGGTTTATATCCATGTTTTTCACTATGCTGTGCAATCCATTCAATGACTTCATTGTGCATATTTTCATCAGGACCTAAATAGATGTACTCAGGCCTTTTCCAGTAATCAACAATGTGTTTTGCCTTAAGTTGCCCATTATCTTCACAGTTAATAATGGTTAAAAAACTATTAACAAAAGATCGTTGTGCCTGATGTAAAAATTCTATCTTGTGTTTTTTGCGAAAGGATTTTACATGCTGCTCAATTTCTTCGGAGGGCATTTTAGCTATTTTTAATTCTTTTTTGAAAATGTCGATTTCATGGGTAGTTTTATCAAAAGGCTCAAGTAAAATAACAGCTTTTGAGCCTCCTTCTGGAATGTCCTTATTCTTTTTTTGTTGTGTATAAGATAAATTATAGCACTCTAAGAATACGTGATTTCTCTCAGCGATTAGCTGTTCTAATCTTTCAGGGGCTACAGTCCTTAACCCTCCTCTAGAAAGGTCTTTAAATCGGATATGAAACCCAATGAACTGCATTCCTTTAATGTAAAAGATTCCATAGGGGAGCTCTGGAAAAATATCTTTTCTTTCGTAAGGGACGTGGTTGAGATACTCAGGGTCAATCCTAAAGCTCAATGCTGTTTTATTTGTTCGGTAAAAATTTGTCTTTAAGGTGTGCTCAATAAAATTCATGGCTTGTCGTAAAATGTTTTTACGTCTTAAGTCATTGATTTCATGGCCAGTATCTAAAGCCTCTACCAAAGATAAAAAGTGATTTTTTTCCTCATAAAATTTTTCCAAATTATGTGTTTCGGGATGGAACTTCCACTCAAAAGCTTCACATAGTTTTTGTGTAAGTTCAGGATGCCTGCAGATTCCTTCTTCAATATTCGCAATAGAGTACAGGTTTGGGTCATCATGGACTAAGCATTGGTGTACAAAATTTATAGTTGAGCGTAGAAAGTTTGCCATGTTGCCTGACAGCAAATCAGGTGTTACAAATGTTTTTTCAATAAGATCAAAAGCGTCAAAGTACTTTAATGTAGCAAGTTCTCTTAAAAAGTCAGGGATATCTGCTTCATCCCATGCAGCTTTACCAGAAGCACCATGAAGAGCAATCGACATAATTAAAATGCTTTCAGTGCTAAAAGGTGCTACATATGTTGCAACTACATGCTGCATATCTAGCTTATGACGGTAAATAGTTTGAGATAGACGATATAAGAAGTGGTAGCGGGGAACATTTTTCCAGGCCAGGACAATTTGCATGGAAGGTTTGTTTTTTTCTTGCCAGTTCTCATTATAGCTTACCTCATACTGACAGTGATCTCTCGTTTTAGCTCGGAAAAACATATTCAATGCGGTAATCAGTCTTTCCGTAGTCATTGACCGTAAAAATCTAGAGTCCATTCCTGAAATTAAGGAATTAAAATCTTCTTCTGTAAAATCTGGGCTTCTAGTTTTTACAAGTTCGAGCAGTTCTTGTTTTCTTTTTTCTGTTAATACCTGTTCCGTTTTTTCTTGTGCTTTTGTGAAATAGACAATGCCAATTCTAAGATTACTTGTCAGTTCCGGAAAGGGAGGTGGTTCATTGGAAATAAATGTTCTATAATAACGGATGCCCTGCATTCCAAAATTTTTTAAAATTTTCAAATCCACTGTCGGGCTATCTAAGCAAAGAACGATGGCGCTATTTTTTTGATGCATCAAACTGAAGAATTCTTGAAGGTTGAAACTCATTAGGTTATGAGTAATCAGAAGTAAGTCTTCATGGTCAATTTCTTCAAAAAAAGAAGGGGGCATGTGTTGCTCAAGCCAAAAGTAGAATTCTTCAAATCGCTGGCTTTCATTGGTAATTGCCAGCTTCAACTCTTCGCGAGTAAGCCCCGACTTCCGATCCATGAGATGCCTTCTAGATTCGTCCCCTATAGCTTATTATAGCGTAGTTGAATTATTTTTTTAAAAGACGAAGGCTGTTTAGGCCAACTAGAACGGTGCCTCCTTCGTGTAAAACAACCGCAAGCCATAAAGGTACAAGACCTAATAAAGCAGGAGTTGTAGCTAAAAAAATTACACTTAATGCTAAGGATAGATTTTCTTTTACTATTTTTATAGTTTTATGGGCCTTATTCATAAGCCAGTGAATTAAGTGTAAATCATCATTTAGCAAGACAACATCTGATGCATCAACTGCTGTAGCGCTGCCGATTTTACCTAAAGAAATACCAATTGTGGCTCTTGCAAGAGCAGGCGCGTCATTAATGCCATCTCCAACCATAGCAAGTCCAGATTCTTGAGAAAGTTTAGCGACAAGATTAAGCTTATCTTCTGGTCGAAGATCAGCATATACCTTTTCTATTCCTAACAGCTTTGCCACTGTGTTGGCAGTATTAGCATGATCGCCAGTAAGCATAACGGAAGTAATGTTTGTCTTACTTTCTAAAATGGATATAAGCTCTTTGGCTTTTTCTCTGATCGAGTCAGTAAAGCGAAATAAATAGACATTTCCTTCAAAGAGCAGGCAGGCCAAGACTTGTCCATCTCTTTGAACAGAAGAAAGCTTTTCAGAAAATGCTTGTTGTTGCTCTTGAGGTAATAAGGAGCTAATAAATTCTGGTAGACCAATCGCTGCTAAGGCATCATTATACTTTCCTTGGAGGCCGAATCCTGGCTGAGACTTGAAATCGATGATCTCAATGAAAGGAATACGGTTTTTTTGTGCATAAGTCACAATAGCTGTTGCTATTGGGTGTACAATATGCCGCTCTAAGCTAGCTGCTATAGATAATATTCTTTTTTCCTCATCTTCGGAAAGAGGCTTATTTTGCAGACTTTCTACTTTGGTAAGGCTCAATTCACCTGTAGTTAAAGTTCCTGTCTT
>JASFVE010000046.1:0-15452 GCA_050049995.1 Chlamydiota bacterium
TATTTGCGTTACTGTGCTTGCCAGTTCCTCCTCATTGTCATAATGAGAAAATTCCATATTTTTTTCAGAAGTAAAAGTAGGATTTGAAGAAAAAGGTGTCGCTGCTGGAGCCGGTCCAGCTTCTATTTTACGTTTTTTACACAAAGGACCATTGGTAGCATCAGTGTCTGTTACTTTCCTTTTGTTAGAAGAAGATACATTATTCGTTCTCAAAAATTTAAGTAAATCAAACTCCCCCCAAGATAAGTTTTTATAAATACTCTGCAATCTTTCTACAGTAACTAGATCTAGTAAGGATAGTGAATATAGGTCATTGATAAATATATTTCTTAAAACCCTTTCAAATAAATACTGCTTATCTTGAAAAGGTAATAATGTATATTTGTAATTTCTTGCTATTTTTACACTTTGTTTTATTTCAGATTGTAAACGTTGCATTGATTTAGGCGTCCCTCCCAGAAGAATATATAACAAGCTATTTATAGTTTTTATTACATAGTTATATTTTGTTTCTTGGTTGTATGTAGCATTTACAAATTGAAACTCTTCAAGATTAACACCGGTTAAAACTAGTTTACATTGCTCTTTACTCATCGGAGAAAAGAACTTGAAATGCTGATATTTCTTATCTAGGCGCACAAGAATTTGCTTTCTTGTCCTTTCTACAGGAAAAAGCTTTTCAACTTTCTCTATTGTTGCTAGCAATGATCCGGAGAATTTTTTGACAATATTCCTTAATGGTATCATTTTTCTAATAATTTGATCATATTCGGATCTATTAATAAGAAAGTATGTCAACCCCACCATATAAGGACTTGCGGTGCCTTCAACTTCTACCAACCTCTTCTCAATAAATTCAATAATATTTGTGGGAGGAAGTTCATTAGGCCTCAAATAAACACAAAAAGTATCTCCGGCAATACGAATAACTTTTAAGCTAGCTTGACTTTGAGTTGCTAAAGGTTGCGAGCCTTGTGACATATAGGAAGGCAATGAAGGTGCAGTAAGAGGGACCATAATAAAACTCCTTAAAAAAAATCGGGCAAGATTTTATGAAGAAATCCTCTTATATTACAAGAATAAGTATTGTTACTTTCTTCCAAAAATTCAGTCAAAATCCTTCATAGGTGGAGTTTGGTAATAACCTTCTTATTGCACCAAATCCCAAAATGCTGCTTGAATCATCCTCGACGATAAACAGGCTCAGGCAAAATAGATTCCATAACAGAGTCATGTGCTTCCTCTGCCCCATTTTCGTACAGACTTAGTGCAAGCTCAGCTGCTGCTTGCTTTGAGTAAGGGGTTTCATCTGCCATTGGAATTATATCTGAGCTTGTACCAACACCTAAGTCAGGTTCAGGCTCTCGTACATAAACCTCTCTCAAGGTTGGTGGGAGCTTAGAAAGTAACTTGGGTCTGTCTAATTCTTCTCCTAATGCTTTGTAAATGCTAGTCAACTGGTTTACTGTAACTTCATCTAACAAAGACAATGAGTAAAAATTATTGGTAAATATATTGATTAAAATAGTTTCCAATAGTTCTATTTTATTAGAAAAAATTGAAAAAATTGCATCCATTCGAGGTTTTGTTTCTCCAAGAAGAACGGAAATAAGGGCATTTAAAGTTTTTCCTATTTCTGAATCTATTGGGCTATTTTCATATCCCGTGCCTATTAGAGCTAGCTTTAAAATATACTCCGATATTCCATTAAAGGATTTAGAACTTTTGTATGTTTCATGAGAGAGCAAAAGAAGTTCTTTTCGTTTTTTATTCAAAGGAAAAAGCTTTTCAATTCTATTGATATTATCTGGCAGTGTCATAGAAAACTTGCTCGAAAAGTCCCGTAATGGCCCTAATAAGTAAAATGGTTTTTTGGAAAAATCATACTCCGTCTGATCTGCAAGAAAGTGAACCAAAGACTCCATCTCAAGACTTCCCTGTATGTTTTCTTTTTGTAGTTGTCTATTAATTATTTGATCAAAACGGGATAGCAAAGATTCCCCTGGGTAGGAGTAAAAACTAAATATAGCAGTAGTCGTCTTAATTGTTTTTACAACTGTTTGATTATGAGTTGGATCTAGCTGCATGCTTTGCAATGAGCTGTTTAAAAATGCTGATGAGGCAACTGGGTAGAATTGACTGGTCATAATGCTTTCCTTAAAAAAATCGAGGAAATTTTACTCCTGTGAATTTTTATATTGCAAGAGTTACCTCCTTTTAAGTACACAACCGAATCCCCCATCCCATCCTTCTTTGGTAGGTAAAACTTTATGAAACTTTCCATCTACTTGAAGGGGAAAATTTTGCAGAATTTTTTCAATAAAAGACTCGTTTTCACTCGATAAAATGCTACAGGTCATAAACCAGATTTTTCCCTCATCAGCAAGAAGATGAAAGGCATTTTTCATTATTTCATATTGAAGTTTGGCAAGCCCATGTAAGTGATCTTTTGTAATGACATATCGCGCTTCACATCTTTTATGCAAAACACCTGTATTAGAACAGGGAGCATCTACAATCACCAGATCAAACTTTTTATTGTTATGCATTTTTTCAGCTGGCTGATTAGTGACAACAGCCTCTAAGTGGTACTTCGATATATTTTCTTCTAGTTTCTTTAAGCGCCCTTCAGAAATATCATTAGCAAAAAGTTGAGCCTCTGGGTAAAGATCTGCTGCCATTAAGAGTTTTCCCCCTGGAGCTGCACAAAGATCTAAAATTCTTTGTGGTTCTTTAACCTTTAAAGAAAGGCTTTCCATTAGAAAAACTGGCGTGACATTTTGTATATAATACTCAGGGCTGTCAACAAGTTCACTAATCCTTTCTTTATTAATAATCTCCAATACTTGCCACTTTTTTTGATGAATGACTCTAGCTTCTTCTTTTGACAAAGTAATATCCTGTAAAACACCTCTTTTCCGAGCCATTACCTTTGCAGGTTCATTCATCACCTTTAATAGCTCTATCGTATCGATAAGTCCGTATTCTTTTACAAAGAGATCTACTAGAAATTTGGGATAAGAGTATTTTTTTTCTAAGTCTTTTTCTGAAGGTTCTTTAAACTTAATTGTCTCAAGTTTCCTGAGTGTTGCATTAAAGAATTTAGATGTTTCTAAAGAAATATTTTTTTTAGCTAGATCTACTGTTTCATTGACTAAAGCATATAAAGGAATTTTCTTTGAAAACAAGAACTGATAAATAGCAAGCCTGAGCAGCAGCTTTTCTCTTAACTTTAATTTTGCAGCAAGCTGGAAGGCATAAAAATCTAAAGTGATTTTTCTTCTCATGGATCCATAGGCAAGTTCTTGAGCAAGGTTATATTCTTCTTTTTTAGGAGAGGCTTTTTTCAGCCACTCTCTTAAAGTATTTTCTACTTTCCGCCCTTTTTTTTCGTACTCTAAAAGAGCATAAAAAGCTCCATATCGCCCACTACTATCTATCTTTTTTTTCACAATAGGATTTTTTTTCTTAAACAGCATGATTTTAACCCGTATAGACAGTTTCTAAAAGAGCTAAGTCATGTTCTCTTAAAGACATTAATTCTTCCTTACCATCTGTTTGCGTTGGATAATTTCCATCTAAGCATGCCGTACATAGGTCTTTTGTGCCTATTGCTTTTTGTAACCCCGATAAATCATTAAATATAACTGCATCAGCCATGATTGCTTTTGCCACTTCACTTTCCGTTTTATTATTTGAAATCAGCTGTTCTTTTACATTAAAATCTATCCCATAAAAACAGGGATATTTAATGGGAGGATACGTGGAAGCAAAATATACTTTCTTAGCTCCACACAGCCGAGCAAGCTCAATAGCCCGCTTAGAAACAGTCCCTCTTACTATACTGTCATCGACTAATAAAACTTTTTTATCTTTAAAAACTGAGTTCACACTGAGCCATTTTTTTTTCGCAGCTTCAGCTCTTTTCTTTTGTGTAGGCAAAATAAAAGTCCTGTTGGCATTATTTTGTTTAATAAGCCCTGCCTCTATGGGGAGTCCAAGATAGTGTGCGAGTGCCATGGCAGCTGGATTACCTGATTCTGGAACAGATATAACAACATCAGGAATAAGTCCCCTTTTTAATACTTGCTTTCCGAGCTCAATACCTAAATTTGCTCTAACTCTATAAATTTCTTTAGACTCAATGACAGAGCTTGGCTTGGCAAAGTAATTAAACTCAAAACTGCAAGTCGTCTTTTTTTCTTGCTGCAGTATTTTTTTATGAACTTGGAAATTTTGATCGATGAACATGACCTCACCCGGCTCAAGGTCATATATTGTCTCACACTCATACAAGTTTAACGGAGCGCTTTCTGATGCAAAAGCATGAAAAAAAGGACCGTTTCTTCCATAAAGAAGAGGTCTTAACCCTTTAGGGTCTCGAAAAGCTATGATCCCCTTGTTCTTAATGACGCACACCACAGAGTATGCTCCATGAAGGTTTTTATAAATTTCTTGTATAGCTGTACAAATAGAGGCAAAATCATCACTAACCTCTAACCGTTTATTTAAATAGTACTGAAAAATTTCAGCATCTGAATTTGTATAAAAGTCTTCTTTTTTTGCTAACGCTCTTTTCAAAGGGATGTAGTTAACAACATTGCCATTGTGGGCAACTGCTATTTTAGAGGCCACAAAGGGCTGCACCTCGCTTTTATCTCCTTTGCCAATAGTGGAATATCTAACATGGCCAATCCCCCAATTATGTGAAAGATTTTCTAATTCATCCCTGTCGAATACTTGATGAACATAACCTGTATCTTTTATCAAGTGCTCTTTTTGTAGACTTCCATCATATAAATATATACCACTGGCATCTTGACCTCGATGTTGCAACTGGATAAGCCCATGATATAAGCTTTTAGCAATACTTTGCTTACTTACAATCCCTAAAATCCCGCACATACTTCCAACCTAATTAATTTCTAGACCTGCCTTACTTACTATATTTTCATCAACAAACAGCTTTTGATTTTTAAAACGTACTCTTTTTTGGCTAATGAGTTTAATGGCGAAAACTAAAGCCACGTGATCACTTAACTTTTTTTGTTTTTCCTGATGTTTTTGCACGCTTTGTTCTGTTATAGGATCAACTCCCTCATATGCAACCCAAGGTCCTGATACTAAAATTGGGCCGGAATCTATTCCTTCGTTAATGAAAATTACAGTAGAGCGTGTTTTTCGTTTTCCACTTTTCAGTGCATCAAAAACACTGTTTGCTCCGATAAATTTTCTCTTAGCATTTTCATCTAATTCTGTTAAATCTGCTGGATGAACATTAATAATTTTACAATGAAACTTTTCTAAAAATGGGTTGGTGACAATTCGCATAAATCCAGCTAACACCACAAGATCTGTCGTAAAACGATATTCTTTTTCAAGCAAACTCAGTTGTTTTACTACAAGGGAAAAGTAGTCAAAAGAAGACTGTATCTTTTTGTTTTTGAATAATTGTTTAAAAGGTAAGAAAATAAGAGGGATGTTGTTTTTTTTTGCTATTTCAATGCATCGGCATTTTCTATCTACAACGACAGCTTTAACTCTAAAGGTAAGGTTGTTTTTTTGAGCAGAGAGTATAGCCTCCAGGTTTGTGCCTGAGCCTGATCCTAAAACAACAAGATTAAGAGGCTTACTTGGATTAACCAAGCTATATCCCTCCTTTATTTAATAAAAACATAGCATTTCTTGCACCGCGATATCGCCTCGAAAATATACTCCTTTAAAGCGAATTTTTTTTAGTTGCCTATAAGCTTGTTCTTTTGCTTCTTCACTTGTTTTGCCAAGCGAAACGACAGATAAAACTCTTCCTCCATTAGTAAAAATGGTACCCTCATCATCTATTGTTGTTCCTGAATGGAACACAAAGCTGTCCTGACTTTTTTCTACTTCTGAAATTCCGGATATGGGAAAACCCGTTTGATAAGATTTAGGATATCCCTTAGATGCTAACACTATGCAACAAGAAGCTTTGGCTTTCCATGCAACTTCAGTTTCTAGCTTCCCTTGGCAGCACTCCATCATAATAGTAGCAAGATCACTGTGCAAAAGAGGAAGAACTGCTTGTGCTTCAGGATCTCCAAATCTAGCATTAAATTCTAACACTTTAGGGCCTGTATCTGTAAGCATCAACCCCGCATACAACACCCCTTGGTATTTGATTCCTTGGTTGATAAACCCTTGCATGACAGGTTGAAAAATAACTTGCTCAATCTCCTGCAAATCCTTTTTTGTTAAAAAATCGACTGGGGCAAATGCCCCCATACCACCTGTATTTGGTCCCTTGTCATTTTCCAAGAGCCTTTTATGATCCTTAGCTGGAATCATGAGTGTGGCTTTTATGCCATCACAAAACGCCATAACAGAAACTTCCTGCCCAAATAGCCTTTCTTCTATAACTACAGTATCTCCTGCACTATCAAAGCATTTATCAGCCAAGATAAGTTGTATAGCGAGATGAGCCTGACTTAATGTATCGCAAACAATTACCCCTTTTCCCGCAGTAAGACCGCTTGGCTTAACCACAACTTTCTTACCGCTTTCGAAAAATGCTTCAACAGCTTTCTTAGCCTCTTTTATGGTTTTACAAACTACAAAATCAGCGGTAGGTACATGATGGGCTTGCATAAACTGCTTAGCCCAGGCCTTACTAGATTCAATTTGAGCAGCTATTTTATTGGGCCCGAAAAGAGGAAGACCTTCCCTTTCAAAGTAATCTTTAATCCCCTTTGCTAAAAGATCTTCCCCCCCTACTACTGTTAAATCAATGCTGTTTTCTTTGACAAACTCAACAAACGAAGAAAAGTTTAGGTCTTTAATGTCTGCTAGAATAGGATGAGTGCCTCCATTTCCGGGATAAGAATAGACAGTATGCTTCTGCCTTTCAAAAGTTTTACAAAGGGCATGTTCTCTTCCCCCTTTTCCAAGTACTAGTATTTTCAAAGCATTTCCTCTATTTTGTGTAAGGTGGCAATGACGTTGTTGATGCAGCTGAAAACATCTGCTACGATTTTAGGTTTAGCTCTACTATCAGATGCTACGCATTCGCTGGTATCACAACTTTGATTAAGTACACAGGCAATATGAGGAAATGTCCCATACTTAGATGTCTGATTTGCAAAAATTAAGTTTTTTCGAGAAATCGTAATGTATACCATTGGTTCGATAGATAAATTATAGGTTGTGTAAATTTTTTCTAACTCATGGACATCAGGATTTGTAATTACCTTATGAGGTATTTGATTTTCTTTAAGTGAATCTGTGAGCTTTTTTACTTCATTCAATACTTCAAGATCTGCAATGATCAAAGCAAAAACTCCTCGAAGGATTTTAGCATTTTTCAATCTTTGTAAGATCCTTTTTGGGGTAGAAAGGTATTCTTGAGCGAATTTCTTTTTGGTTATTTTTTCATAAAGAAGTAAATAACCCTCTCTTATTTTTCCCTGAAGTTCTTGTGGAAATTCTACCTGTGTATCGTGTAAAAAACCTTTTTCTTTGAAATAATTTCTCGTAAATTCTTTATCAAAAAACCTAATATTTTTTGCTTTTACATCTTTAGCAAACCAAAACCTAGATGAATCAGGCGTATGAATCTCATCGATTAGAAGTAAATTGTTGTTTTCATCTAAGCCAAATTCATACTTTGTATCTACCAAGATCATCTGACTATCTTTTAGAATTGCTTCTCCTCTTTTAAAAAGAGCTAGTGCTTTTCTCTCTATTTCACAGTAAAGGTCAGGATCAATGATCTTCTGCTCTAAAATTTGCTGTTTAGATATATCTTCATCATTTCCTTCGCTGTTTTTAGTGGTGGGCGTAATAATAGGCTCTACAAATTCCTGATTTTCTTTTAAGTGTTCAGGAAGTTTGATACCGCATTTACTTCTTTTTCCCGCAGTAAAGTCACGCCATAAAGAGCCAACTGCGTATTTTCTGACAATAACTTCTATCCTTATCGGCCTACATTTTTTTACGATCATTACATTAGGATCAGGACTGAAAATAAGGTGATTGTTAATTATATCTTTTGTCTTTTCGAACCAAAATAAAGAGAGCTGTGTAAGAATCCTTCCCTTATCAAGGATTGGTTGATCAAGCAAACGGTTGAAAATAGAAATTCTGTCACTTGTAATCATCAAAAGGTCAGAATTATAGGAATACATTCCTCTAACTTTGCCTTCAGTTTGCTCTCCAAGCTCTGGAATAAATGTGCTAGTTAAACTGTGTTGCATAAAGTTTTTTTTATAATCACAGCATATTAAAGAATTTTTTTTAAAAATACAGCCTAATGAAAAAAATATCTTTGGCCAGTAAAAATCATTCCCATGTCGTTTGCATCAGCTGCTGCAATTACTTTTTCATCCATTTTTGACCCGCCTGGCTGAACACACCATTTTATGTAGTGATCACTTGCAAAATTGATAGAATCTTCAAAAGGGAAAAAACCATCGCTTGCTAATACAGCTTCCGATAAAACTTGTTCAGGATCTTCCTTAAAAGTTTCTATATTTTCCAATGCTTTTGGAATTGCTAGCCTTTGCAAGCAATCTACACGATTTGGCTGACCCGCACCCAGTCCTAATAGTTGGAAAGAATTGCTTTCTATTTCTCTTACAATTGCTACTGCATTAGACTTTGCAAACTTTACTGCAATGAGCCCAAATGCAAAAAGATTCAACTTTTCTATAGGTACTCTTCTCTTAGTTACACCACCTTTTCTTTCTTCTTTTGCTTGGAATAGAGGTGCGATTGTGTCTTGTGATATTTTCTTAGGCATGGACTGAACTAGCATCCCGCCACTTATGTTTTTATAGTGGTATGGTGTACTTTGCCCTTCAATAGAAAGTAGCCTTAAAAGTGGTTTTTTTTCTTTTGCCCAACAAACAAATTCAGGAGAAAAGTTTGGCGCAATTAAAAGTTCTATGAAACGGTTTTTCAAATGATCGATAATATCTTCTTTTACCTCATGAGAAAATGCAATAACACTTCCAAAAGAAGATTTGCTATCCCCTTGCCACGCCCTTTCAAATGCAGTAGGTAAATCTTTTGCCGTAGCAAGAGCACACAGACTTCCGTGTTTTACAATAGCCACTCCATATGCTGACACAACCTCTTTTAAATCTCCTATACAGCTAAAGGCTACTGTTGCATCTTCATAATTGTTAAAAGAAAGTTCCTTGCCAGAAAGCTGCTTGCTCTGAGCTATTCCATGGTGATCTTTAAGCGAGAAAACCCAGCCTTTTTGATCTGGATTTTCTCCATATCTCAAACTTTTCCCGTTTTCTAAATCAGGATTTATTAAAACATGCTTTGACAGTCTTTTAGAAAACTCAGCATGTAAAAGAGCTTCATATCGGGCGCTTATCCCTATCCCTTTTACAGCCAGTTTTTCCCTTGTTTCGATAGAAACTATCCCATAAGATGCACGAACCTCTTGTAAGAAGTCCTCATAATCATCTGGGTCTGTCAGCAGCGCTACGCTTGCGTAATTTTTGACGGCAGATCTTATTAAAGTTGATCCTCCAATGTCCATATGCTCTACAAGCTGATCCATTGAAGTATATTGTTGCGTAGCTGAAGCAAAGTCATAGAGATTGCAAACAACCAGATCAATCGGCTCAATACCTACTTCCTTGGCCTGGCTTTCGTCTTTGTTTTTCCTAAATAAAATCCCCCCTGCAATTTTAGGGTGAAGGGTTTTAACTCTTCCAGAAAAACATTCAGGAAACCCCGTAAAATCCTTTAAAAAGGTATGAGATATCCCTTCTTTTGTTAAATGAGAAGAAGTGCCTCCTGAAGCTATAATTTTTAATTGAGGATTTAATGCAGCAAGACCTTTAAGTAAGATAGCAATATTTGTTTTATCAGTGACACTGACTAAGGCCGTGTTGATCGATAGTTTGTCCATAGAAAACCTCTTTTAAATAACTTATGGCATTTTGAAAAATTTTTAAGCCCTCCCCATATTGAGGTAGTTTTTTATTAGCCCTTAAGTATTGTTCTTTTCTTTTTGTCCAATGGGGATGATTAGTAAAAAAAAGGGCAGCTTCTGGATGAGCCATCATGGCAAAGACCCTTCCTGTTTCATCACAAATTCCTGCGATATTATCTACGGATCCATTGGGATTAATTGGATCATACTGCAGCGCAACCTGGTCTTTTTTCTTTAACTTTTGAAGTGCTTGTAAAGTGCTTGCTACAAATTTCCCTTCTCCATGTCGGATAGGAAGCTCGATGGAAGATATCCCTTTTAAAAAAATGCATTTTTTAGAAATAACCCTGTGAGTAACCCAACGATTAATAAATATTTTTTTTTCATTATATGTTAATGAAAACTCACTAGGCTCCTTTTCTTGAAAAAAAAGACCTAGTTTTAAAAGGACTTGAAAACCATTACAAATGCCCAATATGCATTTTTTATCGTTAACAAACTCTTTTAGCTTAAAAGATAAATGTGAAGTGTACAGCAAACGATTAGCAAAAACTTTACCAGCTCCTAACTCATCACCAAAAGAAAACCCGCCTGGGAAAGCTATTAAATGATACTTTTCCAAGGAAAAATCATTTTTCAAAAGCTCATTTACATGAACAAGGTGAGCCACTCCCCCTGCTAATTGAAATGCCATTGCCATTTCTTGTTCACAATTAATCCCCAAACCGGAGACAACTAAAATATTAATCGAGCTCATTAAAAGGCCTTTGCCATGCTTTTTTTAATACATCTATATCTTCTACCATTACAACCTGGTCATTTTCTTTGATGGTAAGAATCGTGGTATCGCTAACTGCTCCCAGCTTAATTACTGGTTGCCCTTGCATCGTCTTTAAAAATGCATCTTCTTTCGCTGGAGATGTCGTAATTAAAAATCTAGAATTGGACTCAGAAAAAAGTTTTTCTAAAGAGTTAAGAGGCTCCTCTGTAATCAGATGTGAAATATCTATATTTGCCCCCCACCCTCCTGAAAAAGAGCTTTCTGCAAGAGCTACAGCAAGTCCTCCATCAGAAAGATCATGACAGGAAGCAACTTCTTGCTTTTGAATCGAGTCACTTAGTTTTTCATACGTGTCCAAAACAGTTTTGCTCACAAAAGGAGCTGAGCCTCCTTCTATTTTATTTCGAAGAGCCCACTCGCTTTTACCTAGTTCTTTTCTCGTTATACCAATTAGATATATCGCATCACCGGGATACTTAAATTCCATAGAAATGGCTTTTTCGTAATCATTAATCGTGCCTACTAAGGAAATGAGCAAGGTATAAGGAACGGAGATTTTAGTATCTTTGAATTTATAATCATTTTTCATGCTGTCTTTGCCTGAAATAATAGGAAGAGAAAAATAGGTGGCAAAGTCATACAGTGCTTGTGCAGATCTTACTAAAGCCCCTAGTTTTTCTTTTCCATCTGGGGTCTTTTCGCTATCGTATACGGGATCAGGCCAGCAAAAATTATCTAAAATAGCAGCTTTTTTAATGTCGCCGCCAACACAAATATAATTTCTAAGAGCTTCATCAATAGCACTTGCGGCCATTCTATAAGCGTCCAAATCACCAAATTTTGGACAAATGCCATTGGACAGCACAATCGCTTTTTTCTCGTTATCCCTGATAGTTTCTACAGGTCTTACTACTGCAGCATCTGAAGGACCGTCAAGCCCCACTAAAGGCTTGATAACACTACCAGCCTGTACTTCATGATCATACTGACGGATAACGCTTTCTTTACTACACACATTTAAATTGGATAAAACTTTTGTAAATTCTTCTCTTAAAGAATAGGAATTTTCATCGTAGATCATTGCAAGGTTTTTAGATGAATATTTTGCCTCAAGCTCCATGACTGGAGTTGCGTCATGCAAAAACTCTAAATCAAGCCAGGCAACCGTCTTATTATTATATAAGACATGAAAATATCCACTTGAAGTAAATGTTCCTAAAACACAGATATCTACTTCATAAGCTTTTGCAAGCTTTTGAAACTCTTCCAGATCACTTTCATCCACAGCAAAAGTCATTCTTTCTTGGGATTCGCTGACTAAAATTTCCCATGGCTTAAGAGACTCATCTTTTAAAAGAGCTCTATCTAAATGAAGTTCACATCCGCCCGATAAAATAGCCAGTTCACCGACAGAGGAAGAAACCCCACCTGCTCCATTATCAGTCAGTGTTCTAAATAGGCTACGATCACGTGCTTTTAAGAGAAAATCTTGCAATTTTTTTTGTGTAAATGGGTCCCCTATTTGCACAGCGCTAGTAGGACTATTTTCGTTTAATGCAAGAGAAGAAAAGGTAGCTCCATGTATACCATCTCTTCCTGTCTTCCCTCCAGCTATTACAATCAGGTCTCCATCTTGAAGCTGCTTTTCATGAGTGAAAACATTTCCAACTCTGCGAGGCATGATGCCAACTGAACCACAATATACCAATGGCTTGCCTAGATACCTTTCCTCAAAAAGAATGGCTCCATTAACTGTAGGAACTCCTGTTTTGTTGCCCCCATGCTCAACTCCTTTACGAACTCCTTCAAAAATTCTTTTAGGGTGCATTATTTTTTCGGGAAGCTCTTCTACTGTATGGGGAGCAAAACAAAACACATCTGTATTAGCTATTAGCTTGGCCCCAATGCCAGCTCCTAAAATATCCCTATTAACTCCTAATATTCCCGTGAGAGCCCCACCATAAGGATCTAAAGCCGAAGGACTGTTATGCGTCTCTACCTTAAAAGCTATATTGTATTTGTCTGTAAACTGAATAATTCCTGCATTATCTGAAAAAACAGAAACCAACCAGTCTTTATCTTTAGAAATTTCATCCGTAGCTTTTTTGATATAGGTTTTAAATAAAGAATCAATGGTTAAGCTATCGTTAAAAAGTATTTTCGCGTTGAAGATTTTGTGTTTACAGTGTTCACTCCATGTTTGTGCAATGGCCTCTATTTCTACATCCGTTGGCCACTTAGGAAGACCAAGTTTTTTTCTTTCTAAGGCAACATTGTCCTTTTGAAAGTATGTTTTTATAAAAAGAAGTTCTTTTTTATTTAAAGCGAGCTGCCTTTTTTCATTTACATCTAAAAGCTCTTGCAAAGTTTTATCAAAAGATATTTCTTCAAAAACAGAATCGATTTTTTCAATATATATGTCTTCTATCACATCATTAGCCAATATTTCTTTGGCTATATATTGCATATCTTGAAAAGATAACTTTCCTTTAAAAAGATAAAGAGTTTGTGAGTGTACCGACTCACTAGCAGAAAAGTGCTCCTTTAAATAATCTTCTATAGCAACTTGCGCAATCCTTCCTGTGTTGTCACATACAGAAGGCTTAAAAGAGATTAAAATTTTCCAGTCAAAAGATCCTTCCTCAGCATCATTTATTTTTACTTCGTTAAGCACAGGATCAGATAAGACACTACAAAGTTCTAATAGCTGTTCTTGCGAGAGCTTTTTATGAATGTCATAAATTTGTTTGACTTGTACAGCTTCAATAGTCTTATGTAAATATTCTTTAGATGCTTTGATAATTTCAAGCGCTTTGGGATCATGAAAATTATTTTTTAAAGAGATAATAATTTTTTGCGATTGTTTTTTTTCTAAAACCTGCATCATGACTTTTCTATTACTTTGCCAAAAAGGAAATAGTCTGAACTTGCCTGGCAAATATCTTCAGCTGTTTGTTCATCTACGATAAGTACAAAACCTATTCCCATATTGAAAGTAGATAACATCTCTTGCAAATCAATGTTTCCCATATCTTGTATCCATTGAAATATCGCAGGCATGCTAGGAAGTTTATATTCAATTGATAAATGCTCTGGTATTACTCTTTCAATATTTTCCTGAAGGCCTCCACCTGTAATGTGAGCCATAGCTTTAATAAAATGTTTTTTTAGTAAATCTTGCACATGCGAAGTATAGATAGTAGTAGGTGTTAATAATGCTTTTCCTAAGGTTGTATTTTGAAAGGGAGTATTTAAACTTACGGTCTTAACATCCAAAATTTTTCTGATAAGAGAAAACCCGTTACTATGTACACCACTTGAGGCAATACCCACTAAACAGTCATTTTTTTCGACAGTTTTACCATCGACAACTTTGTCTTTATCAATGACACCAACAGCGAAACCACTAAGGTCATATTCTTTTTCTTGATAAAATCCAGGCATTTCAGCTGTCTCGCCACCAACTAAGGCACAATTTGCTAATTCGCACCCCTTTAAAATTCCTTCCATGATTTTCTCAGAAATACCCAAATCCAGTTTTGAAGTAGCAAAATAATCCAGAAAAAAAAGTGGCTTTGCACCACACGTTAATATGTCATTAACACACATAGCTACCAGATCGATGCCAATGGTGTTATGGATATTCAATTCAAAAGCAAGTTTCAGCTTTGTTCCCACACCGTCTGTAGAGGCAGCTAGAAATTGATTCCCTAAAGGATAAAGACCAGAAAATCCCCCAATATCAGGACATTTTTCCTTAATGGCTTCTACAAACTTTCTTGCAACTGCTGTATCAACTCCAGCTTTTTGATAAGTAAGCATGTGTCCTTTAGGTAAATGAAAAACGAAGTTTTAAATATGTAAATCTTTTTTTCAACTTATATGACATATTTTTAGAATTTTTTTTGACAACTAAGAAAAATAAATTAAAAACTTTCCAAAATAACCACAATAAAAGGTAATTAACAAAAAAATGAAAAATATTTTGCAACTTATTGAGACTCCGTATGTTGACGCTCAAACCTTATTGAATTTGTTAGGAGAATACCAGAAGCCACGAGACCATATTCGGCGATTGGTTCAAAATGGAGAGCTTATTCGTTTGAAAAATGGCTTTTATTTAATTGCAGCTAAAGTTTTTCAAGGAAAAGAAAAGATAATTCCATATGAGCAAATTGCAAATTGGCTTTATGGCCTTCCTATGTAAGCCTCGAATGGGATTTATCTTTTTATGGAATGATTCCAGAGCGTGTTTATACCATAACAAGCGTAACTTTAGGTAAAAATAAAGAATATCACACACCTATAGGAAGGTTCACATACTGCAAAATTCCAGAAAAGAGTTATCCAGTTGGAATTACTCAAAAAACGTATTCAAATTTTATGGAGACCTTTTTAATAGCCACACCCGAGAAAGCATTGATCGATTTAGTTTATAAAACTTGCAAAAACTTAAACAAAGAACAATTAAAGATCGAATTATTAGAATCAAAAAGAATTGATATAGAATTTCTCCATAATTTAGATAAACCCTTACTAAGAGAAATTGCAAATTTCTATAAATCATCCAGTGTAAAAAATTTAATCTATTTACTAGGAGAAATATGAACTTAGAGATTAGTGTAAAAAAAATGATCGAAAGTTATTCTGATCAAATGCCTTTATTAGACAAATTGCGTGAGGTTTTGCAACAGACAGCATTACTGGGTTTATCTAGACAGCATTTTTTGAACATGCAGTTTT
>JASFVE010000047.1:0-15333 GCA_050049995.1 Chlamydiota bacterium
TAAGGTAAAAAGGACATATGAAAATCTTTCTTTGGTAGAAATACGTTTACATACCGGAAGATACCATCAAATTAGAGTGCAGATGTCTTTAAGTAAACATCCTGTAGTTGGAGATAAAAAATATAAAAGTAGATGGATGCTAGATGAAGGGATAGCACTGCATCATGCAAAAATAGAGTTAGAACATCCCGTAACTAAAGAAAAAATGCTTTTTACTTCAAATGCGCCTTTTGAGGTGTCCATTGAACAATACCTGTTCCAGACCAATGCCCAAAAGAAGTAAGGTCAAGCTTTGGATGTTTTATATCTCTCCACATTTTAAGCATGGTCCATACTCTAATGTCATCAAAAATAAGTATAGGGGGATTTTCAAAAGCAAGCTTTTGAAAGTGTTGCATAATTTTTTCCTCCAAAACTCCGTCATGAGTGGCATCAATAAAAATTAAATCGGCACTTTGTAGAAGGTTTTTGTGCTTTTCTACGTTTTCATAATAAAAAAGATTGTCCGTATATTGAACAAGCCTGTTATCAGAAAAGTCCTTCTCTTTTAAGAGTGTATCTTCATAGTTTTGCCAAGAGGTAATGTCAAAGGTTGCAATTTTACCATCCCTGGATAGTGTTTTTTTCATACTTAGAGCAGAAGTTCCTGTTGCTGTTCCAATTTCCACGATCACTTTAGGAGCTAGAACTTTTACTAGTCCTGAAAGAAATTTATAGTGTTCTCCTGGCCAAATATTAGGAAAATAAGGAGGGGTTTTCATTCTAAGGGCAACTTCCTGGAGATCCATAAGTGCTGCTTGTTCAACCGCTTTTAATGATAAGCTGATTAAAGAAGAAGTGGGTATTGAAGGATCATCATGGGTAGATGCAATCATAGAGTATTCACGATGTGATGCTCTAATGGGAAATGGTAAAGCCTTATGAATGTAATTTTTTTTCTTAAACATACCTACTGGATATTCAACCTTAATAATCTTTTTTTTCAATCTTTTTTTCTGCAATTTGAACTGCATTTAATGCAGCTCCCTTTAAAAGTTGGTCGCCAACTACCCACATTTCTAGACAGTTAGCATTAGATGTATCTTTCCTTAGCCTTGAATAAAAAACATCGTTTTTTTGTGAAGCAGTCTGACTTGTTGCAAATTCAGCGTGAGCTAAATTAGAGAGTTCTTTTAACCCAGATATGCATTGAAGGTCCTTTTGAACCTGATCTAAAGAAAAGGGCTTTTCAAGTTCTACATTCAATGCAATGCTATGCGCTCGTAGAACTGGAACACGGACAGAAGTAACACTTATCTGAATAGTCGGAGCATCTAAGATTTTTTTAACCTCGAAAATTATTTTCTTTTCTTCTTCACTATAGCCATCAGCATCATGCGTTGAATTATGTAAATAAGCATTAAACGCTATAGAGTCTTCTTTTACGTTTTCTTGTAAGTGAGCTCTAGTATCTTGAAGAAGACGTGATAAAAGTTTATTCCCACCACCACTTGATGCTTGATAAGTCGATGCAATCACTCGCTTTATGGCATATTTTTGATGAAGGAGAGAAAGCGGAAGAGAAATAATAGTAGCTATACAATTAGGAGAAGCTATCAGTTTTTGACCTAGTGCACTTTCCCAATTTACTTCAGGAACAATCAAAGGGATGTTTTCTTTTTGTCTAAAAGCGCTACTTAAATCTATGACTAATGCTTTTTTACGTAGGGCAATAGGCACAAGCTCTGTACTCACTTTGCTACTAGAACAAAAAAATACAATATCATCCTTTTCAAAAGATGTAGAACAAAGAGGGGTTATTTGAATAGGTTTTTTCTTAAAGTATATGCATTTTCCTACAGACTTTTCAGAAGCAAACAATTGCAATTTATTGATTTTTAAGGTCGATTTTTCCAACAAGAGCAAAAGCTCTTTTCCTACAGCGCCTGTTGCACCTACTACTGAAACATTTATCATTAAATCTACAAAATGCTATTTTACACCGATTGTAATGAATTAGGGGTATGATATGAAAGAACAAATTCTAGAGGAAGTTGACTCGGCAATAAAAGCTGTTGAAAAGCTGCGCGAAGAAAAGGCACTTTCGTTTATCGAAACAGCAGCAGAACTTATTGCTCAATGCTTTTTGCAAAAAGGAAAAATTATCATAGCAGGAAATGGCGGAAGTTTATGCGATGCTATGCATTTTGCAGAAGAGTTAACAGGTCAGTTTAGAAAAAAAAGGATGGCCTTACCTGCAATTGCTTTAACGGACCCTGGATTGATTAGCTGTACAGCAAATGACTTTGGATATAACCAAGTATTTAAAAGAGGAGTTGAAGCATATGGATCTACTGGAGATATTTTTATTGCTTTAACTACCAGCGGAAATTCGGAAAATCTAATTGAGGCAGTTAAAATGAGCAAGGAGCTAAAACTTACGACGATTGCTTTTTTAGGGAAAACCGGAGGGCAAATGAGGGGAATGTGTGATCTAGAATGGATAGTAGAAGGCTTTGCTACGTCAGATCGAATACAAGAGGCTCACATGACTGCTATTCATATTTTGATTGAAATAGTAGAAAGAAAGCTGTTTGGATTGGAAAAACTAGAGAAACTAAAAAGTATTCATGAAAGTAGTCGAACAGTTTAAATATAGAACTTTTTTATTTCATAAAAAAGTTCTTGGTAGTGATGCTTCCTCTTATAGGATACTAAAAGCTTTTTTGCTGTTTGCAAGCTACATATGGAAAGTTGTTGCAGCTTTTAAGTACTTTGCTATTAAATACAAAATTTTCCCAGTTTTTGAAGTAAAACCAGTAGTTGTCAGTGTGGGAAATATTGTAGCGGGTGGCACAGGAAAAACACCTTTGACAATATCTCTTTTAGAAGCTTTGGGAGAAAAGTATAAGCTAGGATTGCTTTCTAGGGGATATGGAGGTGTAAATTATAATCCTTTTCAACCCAGCTCAGATGAGCCAAAGCTTATTCAAAAAAAATTCCCTAATCTTCATTTTTTTATTGGGAGAAACCGAGTGTTGCTCGCTAATGAAGCCGAAAAAAGAAATATAGATCTTTTAATAATGGATGATGGGATGCAGCATCGATATTTAAATCGAGATATTGAGTTGGTTACACTGAATGCCAAAGATCTTTATGGTTATGGATACTTTTTACCTAGAGGCTTTTTGCGAGACTCTCCCAAAACTTTAAAAGATGCGGATGCTATTTTTTTAAATCACGTAAAAACAGAAAAGGAATATGAAGCTTTATGCAAAAGTGTGCGTACTTTTACAAAAGCTCCAGTTATAGGGATGAACCCTGTCATACATGAAATAATGGATATAAACGGGAATGTGATTGACATTGAAAAAAATAAGAAAATAGGCATTTTCTGCGGCATTGCAAATCCAGAAAATTTTAAAATTCTTTTACAAGAAAATCAGGCATCTGTGGTATCAGAGCTTTTTTTAGCAGATCATGAAAAGATTTCTGAAAAAAGACTTGTGGACTTTGCTCAGGGGTGTATTGATAAAGGTGCAAAATATTTGCTTTGCACAGAAAAAGATGTAATGTCTTTTTTCTCTGAGTTGCCAATCCCTGTGGGCGTTGTAAAAATGAAATTGCAATTTGATTTTGGAACGCATCACTGGGATAATATAGTTGAAAAAATATTAAATAGAGTAGATACTCTTCGTGAATCCTCCATAGAATAGAAAATATGAAAAGTTGGTTTAAAATATTAATTGGTTTAGTTCTGGGTATTATAGTTGGCCTTATAATGGGTCCAAAAGCCCAGATGTTCCAAATCTTTGGAAAAGCCTTTATTAACCTTCTGACAATGCTTGTTGTCCTTATTATATTTTCTTCGTTGGTTTCCGGCATCTGTCATATAAATGACCCTAAAAAATTAGGCCGTATTGGCTTTAGGACCATTGCTTTTTATGTTTTCACTACTATAACAGCTGTAGTTATTGGGATTGTACTTGCTAAAGTTTTCAAACCAGGCGTTGGTCTTTCTCTTTCTGTTGCACAAGGTGCTGCAACATCTGCACCTGAAATGGATATGAAAAATTTCTTTCTTTCATTAATCCCTTCTAATCCTTTTGCCTCTTTTGCTGAAGGCAATGTTCTTCAAATTATAATTTTTGCTGTTTTCTTAGCAATTGCCATTACTTTTACCAAGGAAAAAGGAAAACCACTGTTAAAAGTAATAGAATCAGTTGCTAGTACTATGCATACCTTAACTCACTTTGTAATGCTTTTAGCTCCCTATGGTATTTTTGCTTTGATTGCGTCTACTATTGGATCAATAGGGTTAAAGATTATTCTCCCACTTCTAGAATTTCTATTAGTTAACTACATAGCATGTTTTGTTCAGCTTTTTGTAGTGTTTGTAATATGCATCCGTTCTTTAGCGGGTTTAAAAGTTATCCCTTTTTTCAAAGGGATGAAAGACGCTATTTTACTTGCGTTTTCTACCTCTAGCAGTGCTGCTACTTTACCTGTTGCCTTAGAATGCACACAAAAACACTTAGGGATATCTCAAGATATTTCGGGATTCGTTCTTTCATTAGGGTCCACTATTAATATGAATGGAGCTGCCATCGGGCAAGCTGTTTCAGCAATTTTTATTGCTCAAGCTTATGGCATTGAGCTTGGGATGACAAAAATAATCATACTTGTTTTTATTTCACTAATGTCAGCTATTGGTGCTGCTGGTATTTCCGGAACTGGATTAATTATGCTTTCTCTTGTTTTAGGAGTAATGGGGCTTCCCTTAGAGGGGATTGCACTTGTAGCAGGAGTTGATCGCCTTAGGGAAATGCTATCATCTGTAATCAATGTTTTAGGCGATGCAGTCGCAGCGTTAATTGTAGCAAAAAAAGAAAAAGAAATTGACACTTCAGTCTACTATAAGGCTACTTGGGTTGATTCAGATATTTGAGGTTCATCATGGAAGAAGTAGAAATCACTTTACCAAAGCTAGGAGAAAGTATCGTTGAAGCTACGGTCGTTCAGTGGTTTAAACAAGAGGGTGAGGCAGTTCAACTGGATGAGCCTTTATTAGAAGTTTCAACTGATAAGGTAAATAGTGAAATTCCTTCACCTTTTGAAGGCATAGTGAAAAAAATCCTGGTGAGGCCAGATGAACAAGTTAAGGTAGGGGATCCTTTAGTTGTTTTATCAACAGGAAAGCCATCCGAGGTATCCGAATCTAAAATAGTTGAACAAGAAAAATCTACTTCATCTGAAGATCTTTCTAATTTTTACTCACCTGCAGTTTTAAAACTGGCTAAAAATGCTAATATTTCCTTAACGGAACTAGATGCTATTCCTAAGACTGGAGAAGGAGGAAGGCTCACTAAAAAAGATTTAGAAAAATATCTTGAGGAGAAACAAACACAGCCGGTATCTCTAAAAACTGAAAGAGTTAAAATGTCCTCTATGCGAAAAATGATCGCTGAGAACATGGTTCGTTCCTTCTATGAAGCTCCTCATGCATCTTTAGTCTCGGAAGTTGACGTCACAGACATTGTTAAATTTATAGCAAAAGAAAAAGAGCAATTTTTACAAAAACATGGGGTAAAACTGTCTATTACTTCGTTTGTAGCCAAAGCCCTTGCTAAAGCTTTGCAAACATATCCTCTGTTAAACTCTTCTTTAGAAGATGATACGATAGTTATGAAAAAATATATTAATTTAGGCATCGCTGTCAGTATTGAGAATGGCGTTTTAGTACCTGTAATTCACAACTGTCAAGATTTGTCTATTCCTGAGATCTCTCAGCAGATTTACTCTCTAGCATCTAAAGCGCGCTCAAATAGCTTAGATCCATCAGAAATTTCCAATGGAACAATCACTCTTACTAATTTTGGTATGATGGGAACTCAAATAGGAATACCTATTATTAGATTTCCTGAGGTAGCCATCATAGGTCTTGGCGCTATTTCAAAAAAGGTAGTCGCGTTAAGCGATGATTCTATAGCTATCAGATCTATTATGATGGTTAGCTTAACTTTTGATCATCGTGTTTTAGACGGCATGTATGGATGTGGCTTCTTAAAAGAACTTAAAAATAACTTAGAATCTCAAGAGCTAAATATCGACTGAAGAAAACTTTGGTATACCGTCTAGCGTATATAAGTTCTCTGTTTTAATAATATCTAAGCCAACTCGGTCAAAATCCTGCAAAAGTTTAATAATGACATCTTGAGCTATAGCTTTTAAATCGTCTGATAGAAAGCGGATCCTATATTGGTCAGATAAAGAGGTATCTGGATGTAAATGGGGCCAAATTATAACACCTCTATTACTAATGAATTTTAGATGTAGGGAAGCTTCAGAAGCGTGAGACACCTTATCAAAAAAGCTGTTCAAATTTCCTTTAGAAAAAATAGTAATATCTACACCTACCAACTCTCTTTTTAACACCGGATAGACTTTAGGGTTATGTTTGTAAGGTTCTTTCGGGTTTGTATGATGTACTTTTGAAAGGTTAGTAGGCTCTTTCCCCAAATTACTAACTACGCACTTGGCAAATTCTTGTGTTCCCACACACTTTTTACTGATTTTTTTATTAAAGATATCTTGAGTATGTATTCCCTCTTCCATGGTTTTTAGCCAAGCGTTATGAATTAAATTGGCAGTGGCTGATTGGGAAATATGAACCAACATTAAAATAGCTGCATGGAGAAGGCCGGATGGATTAGCAATATCTTGGTTGGCAATGGTTGGAGCAGAGCCATGAACAGCTTCAAACATTGAGCCTTTAACGCCAATGTTAGCGCTTCCACAAAGCCCTACTGACCCTGTTATCTGGGCTGCGATATCAGAAACAATGTCACCATATAAATTCGGCATAACCACAACATCAAAATCTTCTGGCGTATCAGATATTTTTGCGGTGCCAATATCTACAATCAAATGATCATTAAGAATATCAGGATATTCTTTAGCTATTTCATCAAAAATCTTATGAAACATGCCATCTGAGATTTTTAAGATATTATCTTTAGTAAAACAGGTGACTTTTTTTCTGCTTTGCAGCTTAGCAAATTCAAAGGCAAAGCGAATAATTTTTTCAGAACCTAAGCGAGAAATAAGCTTTAGTGATTCACAAACATCAGGGGTTTGTTGGTATTCAATGCCGCAGTAAAGATCCTCTTCATTTTCACGTATGATAACGACATCCATATCGGGATGCTTAGTGTTTATGAAGGGAAAATAGGAAACACAAGGACGCACATTGGCAAAAAGTCCAAGAGTTGTTCTAATAGTAACACTCAGACTTTTATAACCTCCTCCTTGAGGAGTCGTTATGGGAGCTTTCAAAAAAGCTCTACAATCCTTCAGTATATCCCATACACTGGGCTCTATCCCGGTTTTTATCCCTCGTAAATAAACAGCCTGTCCTATTTCTATTTCTTTATAATCTAGCTCAGCACCAGCTTCCTGCAAAATAAATAGACATGCCCTCATAATTTCAGGGCCAATGCCATCTCCCTTAGCAATTGCAATAGGTATTTTTTCCATACTCAGCAATGTAGGAGATTTTTCAAAAGACTTCAATTTCTTTTGTTTTTATACTTATGTAATTATGTTTAAAGATTTATTACGTATTCAAAAAACTAATTTAGATTTCTTTTTCGACTCTTTTAATGAGCAAGAGTTAGATGAAATTCTACAGCTTAGCTTACATTGCACTGGTGTACTAGTTTTTACAGGCGTTGGTAAAAGCGGTATTATTTCCCAAAAAATTTCTCAAACTCTTCTATCCACCGGATCTAAGTCTATTTTTTTACCTCCCACTGATGCACTGCACGGAGATATAGGCATTTTATCAGAAAATGATGTTATTTTCTTGTTAAGCAAAAGTGGTCAGACCCAAGAACTTGTTCAGCTAGTTCCTTATATTAAGTCTCGAAAATCAAAAATTGTGGCGGTAGTTTGCGAAAAGAACTCTGAATTAGCTAAGCAGGCAGACCTTTCTATTTATCTTCCAATGCAACGCGAATTGTGCCCTTTCAATTTAGCTCCTACAATTTCGACTACGGTTCAATTACTATTCGGGGACCTATTAGCTGTTGCACTAATGAAAGCTAAAGGCTTTTCATTAGACCAATATGCTTTAAATCATCCAGCCGGTGCAATTGGGAAAAAACTGTCGCTATCTGTAAGTGATATTATGATGAAAGATAGTCAAGTTCCACTTGCAGAGCTAGAAGATACCCTTATTGATAAACTAGCAGAGCTTTCCTCTAAAAAATGTGGCTGCTTATTAATCGTAGATAGAGAAAGAAATATGCAGGGCATTTTTACGGATGGCGATTTAAGAAGGGGACTGGAAAACGAGGGTGAAGCTGTCTTACATAAAAAACTAAAAGATCTTATGACATCAAGTTTTCTCTCTATAAGTCCAGCGAGCCTTGCTTGGAACGCCTTAAAAAAAATGGAAGAAAATCCTAAAAAACTTATCTCAGTCCTTCCCGTTTTAGATGATAATAAAGTTGTAGGTGTTTTAAGAATGCATGATATTTTGCAAGTTGGAATACGATAACAGCTTTTGATAAGCCTCTTTTGTAAAAAAAGGCATATATATTTTTTTCTGATTATTCTTAATTAAGATCCCATAGTCTTTTCTTCGCTGTAAAAACAAAATCTTTTCAATATCTTCAAAAGAAAATTCCTGAGATGTGTGCGCATGTATATAAAGCAGTTTATCTTTCTTAATTGTGATTGTATCAGGGGTTAACTTCCTTTTTTTTGCTTCTTGAATCGGCTTAAGCCCAATATGAATAAATGTAATAGCGCTTAAAAAAAACCATATCCCCCATTCTTCTAAAGTTTGGACAGATAAAAAAGTAGCTCCAAAAAATAAGAAAAAAGCTCCTAAAGAGGAGAAAAGAAATCCTCTTTTACGTAATTTTTTTTGCAGACTTAAAGTAATTTCTGTTTCAATATTCATTTATTTTGCATGAAAATCAAAATTCAAGATAAACACAAAGTATGATTATTGCACAGCAATTATTAACTTTCGGATGGCAAGAATATTTAGTAATATCTCTTCTTGTTCTCACCATTATTGCTTTAATCAAAGAATACTTTCCAATTGAAATAACTTTGTTTATAGCTGGAATTATCCCTGTAATTTTAGGAATCGTTCCCACAGATAAGTTTTTTTATAGCATTGCTAATGAAACAGTGGTAACTATTGCTATGCTTTTTATTGTAGCAAAAGCTTTTGAAACATCTGGGCTTATTCATATTATTTCTAAAAGGTTGCTTCCTAAGGGAAAAAATCATGCACAATCTCTTTTTTTTCTTCTTTCTCCCGTTGGAGCATTAAGTGCTTTTTTAAACAATACGCCCATTGTAATGATCTTGGTGCCTATAATAAGAAAGTGGGCTTTAGAAAAAAAACTGAGCCCTTCTTTATTTCTAATCCCTGTTTCTTTTGCAGCAATGTTAGGAGGAACTTGTACTCTTATTGGAACTTCCACAAATTTAGTGATCAATGGCCTATTACAAGCTGCAAATCCTGCATTTGGTTTGTCCTTTTTTGAAATAGGAAAAATTGGCTTTTTTTGTGCATTGGCTGGCTTGCTATTTCTGATTTTTTTCTCGAAGTATCTCTTGCCTGTTCGAGTAGATCCTGATCTTGCTTTACCTGAGGAAATGAAAAAAATGATGAGCCAGTTTCGGATATTGCCAGGATCCAGCCTAATAGGAAAGTCTATTAAAGAAATTGGTCAAAATATCTTGAAGGGGAGTTTTTCTATTTTAGAAATTACAAGAGGTAGCAATAAGATAGAAGCTCCTAGAGCACATATTACTATTCAAGAAAATGATATTATAACATTTCTTGGGGACCTTAATCAAATTGCGGCTTTGCATGCAATTGAAGGGTTAGAATCAGTTGCTGATCCAAAATTTAATTTAGACAAACTGGCTTCCCATTATTTTGAATATACTATTACAGCAAATTCTAGTTTAGTTGGCAAAACTCTAAAAAGAGTTAATTTTCGAATACGGTATGGCGGATCTGTCTTTGCTATATACAGACAAGGCTCTTATCATATTGGAAATATTAGCGAGCGTCCTTTAAGAGCTGGGGACATACTAATGGTCTTGTCTTCTAAAGAACATGATGAAAAAGAGTTTGTTAGTAATAGAGACATATACACCCTTTCGCCTAGTAAGGAAATTCCTTTATTTTCTAAAAAAAAATCTTTTGCAGTTGCTTTAATTATGATTGGGATGGTTGTTTTGGCTACTGGCTACACATCTATGATGATAGCAAGTATTATTGCAGCTGTTAGTTTAATTTTATTTCGGGTAGTAACCCCTAGAAAGGCATTTGAAGCTATTAACTGGAATCTTTTAGTGATGATTATTGGTGGGCTTACCTTGTCTAAGGCCCTTGAGGTTACAAATGTTGCTAAATATATTGCCCACATTTTCTTGCCCCTTTTAGGAAAAAATCCTTACATTTTTGTGGCTACTACATTTATTTGTACTACGATTTTTACAGAGCTTATTACAAATACTGCAGCTGTACTTATACTGTTTCCCATTTTTTTTACTGGCCTTAGTTTAATTACTATTCCTTCTTTGGACATTGTACATGCTCTCGCCATAACAGTAGCAATAGCCGGATCATGTTCTTTTTTGACTCCTATAGGGTATCAAACAAATACTATTGTATTTGGCCCTGGAGGATATAAATATACTGACTATTTTAAAATAGGACTTCCTCTAAATTTAATAATTTTAATTTTGTGCACTTTTTTAATTCCTATAATTTGGGGCATTTCTTAAAAAAATCTAGGTTTTTTATCCTTTGACCTTCAAAATATCTATCAAAAACGGATGAGACTATGACTTTTTTTCACTATCTGATTATTAGTGTTTTCTCTTTAGGCTATTTAGCAATTATTTTAGAACATAATATTAAAATTAATAAAACTGCCGCAGCTTTACTTATGAGTGTCGCAGTTTGGGCGTTAATTTTCATTGGGTTTAGTTCTCCTGAAATAATAAGTTTAGAAAAACTAAATGAATATGTAGGAGATGTAAGTCAAATTATTTTTTTCTTATTAGGGGCTATGACCCTAGTTGAAGTAATTGATTCCCATAAAGGATTTAAAATCATTACAGACTTAATTAGAACAAGAAGTAAGAAAAAAATGCTGTGGCTTATTGGGTTTATTGCATTTTTTCTTTCTGCCCTTTTAGATAATTTAACGACTACGATTGTCATGATTTCCCTTTTGCGTAAGCTCATTGATGATCCAAAAGAAAGAATGTTGATTGGATCAATGGTGGTGATAGCTGCCAATGCTGGCGGCGCATGGACACCTATTGGTGATGTAACAACTACAATGCTGTGGATAAACGGCCAAGTAACCACAGTAAATGTAATTAAGTCATTATTTATACCTAGCTTTTTCTCTCTTATTGTTTCACTTTTCCTGTTAAGTTTCAGATTAAAAGGAAGCTTTCATATAAAAAATTATAATTTATCTGAAAAAGAAGAGCCCGGAGCAAAATTGGTATTTTGCGTAGGAGTGGGTGCTTTAGTTTTTGTCCCAATTTTTAAAGCTTTAACGGGGCTTCCTCCTTTTATGGGGATGTTGATTGGGCTCGGTGTACTATGGCTAGTAACTGATATTTATCATCACAAATATGAAAATAGGCATCACCTTCGTGTTCCTCATGTTTTAACAAAGATTGATACGTCAGGTGTTTTATTTTTCTTAGGGATTTTACTTAGTATTCATGCTCTTGAAGCAGTTGGGATTTTAAAACAATTAGCAATGTATTTGAGTGATCATTTACAGAATATCCCTTTAATTGCCTCAGCTATCGGGGTGATTTCGGCAATTGTAGATAATGTCCCATTAGTTGCAGCCTGTATGGGGATGTATGATTTACAAAGCTATCCTACTGATTCTCCTATCTGGATGATGATTGCTTATGCAGCTGGAACTGGGGGAAGTATTTTAATAATTGGATCTGCTGCTGGAGTAGCTTTAATGGGGATGGAGAAGATAAGTTTTATGTGGTATTTAAAACGTATTAGTCTTACTGCATTAAGCGGGTATCTTGCTGGAATGGCCCTTT
Organism: Chlamydiota bacterium; assembly: GCA_050049995.1. GTDB lineage: Bacteria > Chlamydiota > Chlamydiia > Chlamydiales > SM23-39 > 21-14-0-10-35-9. Next base: position 12,106 of record JASFVE010000047.1, read on the forward strand.
ATTTGCTTTTACAAGTTCTTTAGATTTAGCGCATAAAAAAAAGGTCGCATCGTGCGACCTTTATACACTTTCTTTAAGTTAGTGATTTTACTTAAAAGTCAAACCCAACTCTGAAAGATAGACCATTCAAAGTAAGATCTCCTCGAGAAACTTTATCATTAGCTGACCAGTTTTGATCATCGAAGAACCTTCTAAGTTGGTTAACATTCCACCATTGATGGAACTCATAAGCAAGTCTTAAAGATACACGGTTTTGGTCTTTATTGAATAAAGTATTCCAACCTAAACCAAGTAAGACTTCAAAGTTTGGAATGTTGTTATAATAGTCATAGCTAATTGTGTAACTATTATTTGCTTGTGAAGTAGACTGATCAATATCATATTTTGTAAATAGAATCGATCCTGCAACATTTCCAAAAATTGTAAAGCCTGAGCCTAATAGCCATTCAGATCTTAAGCCAGCGCGAAGACCAACAGACCAAATGTCATTTTTGGCATTCATTTCAGTCCCAAGCTGAGTTGTTCCATTCCCATCTTGGAAACTTCCTCCATAACGAGCTAGATAGTCTTGGTCAATCCATGCAGCGCGAACACCAAAGTGTGGATTGAAAATAACATATCTACTGATATGGTGAGGCTTACCTAAGCTTATGTCTAATGTATTATAAGTTAACTTCCATCTAGCTGAAGCTTCTCTTTCTGGTACGATTCCAGCAGCAGCAGTAGGGAAGTCTTCTGGCACTAACCAGAAAGGAAGCATTCTTCCATCACCTTTAACAGTTGCACTTTCATCCTGATTGGTTTTTAAATAAGTCCATTCAGCATCAATATTCCATGCATCATGGTTTAAGTAAAAGCCAACATTAACTCGAGCTCCAAAGCCCCAGTCCCAGTTGTCATCATCGCTAGAAAAGCCTTGCACAGCTCCACCTGTAAGCGAAGTATCTCCAATTTCATTAGCATCTTGCGCACCCGATGTATTTGTGATGGCAAAATCTAGCCCATCTTCTTTTGCCTGAAAGGCAATGAAATCAGCGGCAAAATAAAAGTCTCTTGGGCAAGCCAATCCAACATCTTTTGGATAAGCAAAAGCAAAAGGACCTGGTTTTGGATCTTCACAGCAAACATCTGCTGGAGGTTGATCACATGGACCTCTAGGAATTGCGTACGCATTAGAAACAGCTAAAACAGCTGCAACTGATGACGCAAGCAAGTGTTTCATTTTCCATTTAACTTGCATTTTTTTGTTTCTCCCAACTTTAAATTTATTGGTTTGTTAACTTTAATTTGTTTTTTCTAATTCCTAAAATGCACAAGAATTTAGAAAAGATAGCAACTTACCTAGACCATAAAAATATTTCTTTAAAAATAGCAATAAAAATCTGTTTTTTTCTTTTTTTTACAAGAGATAAAATAAAAAAAACGCCTTAAATAATAAGGCGTTTTTTTGTGAAAAGGTATGTTTTCTAAAGATCAAATCCTAAGCTAATAGAAACACCATTCAAAGTTAAATCGCCTCTTGAAACAGGTTTATTTGCTGACCAATTTTGTTCATCAAAAAACCTTCTAAGTTGATTGACATTCCACCATTGATGAAACTCCCATGCAACTCGAGCTACTACACTAGCTTTATTTTTATTAAAAAGAGCTCTGTAGCCAAGTCCAAATGCAGCTTCAAGATTGGGAATGTTTTGTGTAAAGTCATTAGAAACTTCATAACCATTACCAAATTGTGCAACATTTTGATCTACGTCAAACTTTGTATATAACATTGACCCAGCTATATTTCCAAAGACCTGAAAGCCAAGTCCAATTAACCACTCAGCATTTAGTCCAGCTCTAAAGCCAATAGCAGACAAATCGTTTTTAGCATTCATTTCTGGTGAAGAGGCAAGTGCCACATCTGGATTATTAACTCCTTGGTCTCCTCCATAACGAGCTAGATAACTTTGTTTAATCCAAGCAGCTCTAATTCCAAAAAAAGGATTGGTAATAAAGTATCTAGATGAATGACGTGGGATTCCCAAACTTAAGTCCAAAGTATTATAGTGTAGTTTCCATTGTGCTGATGCGTCACCTGCGGGTATAGCTGTTGCAGCTGGAGGAAAATCTACTGGAGTCAACCAAAAAGGAAGCATTCTTCCACTGCCATCAATAGATGAACTTTTATCTTCAGTAAAGTGAAAATAGGTCCACGTTGCATCTAGATTCCAAAAATCGTGATTAGAATAATAACCAATGTCAAAGCGGCCACCGAGATCCCAGCTGCCATTGTCATCAGTAGTGTAACCCTTAACAGAACCATTTGTTAAAGGAGATGTTCCAATAGTATTTGCATTTTGTCCACCAGAGGAGTTAGTCATGGCATAGTCAAGACCATTTTCTTTTGCTTGCATAACTAGCAAGTCAAAAGCCACATAAAAGTTACTTGGACAAACTAATCCAATATCACGTGGATACTTGAAGGCAAAAGGGCCTGGTTTTGGTTTATCGCAACAAACATTTTGAACAGGTTTGTCGCATGGTGCTGGCGGGATAGCATTAACATTCAGGCAAAAGCATGAAAGCATAATTAATGACATAGTTTTTAAATTCATATGAGACTCCGTTAATCGACAATGAACGATAAAAGGTCTAGACAAAAGCATCAATAAAAAATTAAATCTACTGCAAAAAAATGTTTTAGGAAAACCAAGGTGTTATTTTGGAATCATAATTCCAAACATGCTGCTTACCAAAAATTTTGATCTTTTGAAAAAAGCAGGCTTTAAAATTACAAGTATTTTGACGAATGAACATATGCATTGAGAAAGATTGTTTCCACTTTCTGTTTAAAAACGCTGCAGTTTCATATTGTGGTTTTAACTCGCGAAAAACACGCTTCAAAATAAAGCCTTTTTCATAGGGGAAATCAATGGGTTTTTTAGGAGAAAAAAGTCCTTCATAAATTATCAATTAAATTTTTTGATAAAGTCTTGAAAAGTGTAGAAATTTTATTTTTTTGAATTTCTTTAAAAAACTGTTTGCTTTCAAACACCGGAGTTTTGTATGTTTATTACTTCCTTCAAGCAAAGAAGGAAAGAGCAACACAAAGTTGCATTGTTATCTTGACAGTAAGAAGAGAGTGCCGAGAAGAAAGTTTGTGTGGGTAATAACCCACGAATAAAGTTTAATTTTTTTACTGAGAATTTGATCCTGGTTCAGATTGAACGCTGACGGCGTGGATGA
>JASFVE010000048.1:0-15103 GCA_050049995.1 Chlamydiota bacterium
TTGCTATCAGGAAGACCACTGAAATATTTCTTCCAGTCTATAGCATAGTTATACAAAATCCTGATGGATCACAAATGACAACTTACTGGAACGCTCTTAATGGAAAAAGAATAGATCAACCAATCCATTTTGAATAATGAACTAATATTTTTTTAACATATGAAAATATTGACATAAGTTAAAAATGGCTCTTGTTAGGGTTGTCTCAAAAACGAAAAATCGTTAATATCTGTAACTATTTTTTAAGGAAAGATGGCTGAGTGGCCGAAAGCACGTCCCTGCTAAGGACGCATACCCGTGAGGGTATCGAGGGTTCGAATCCCTCTCTTTCCGAGTTTTTTTAAGCTTTTCTAGTATCTTTTTTTTATCATATTTACGCTGGCTATAGATTAAATAAAAAAATTTAGTGAGCCAAATGAGTAATAACAACAAAAATCCTATCCAAAAAAGTGTTAGAATTCTTTTAATTAATGATGATCAAAAGTTACTTTTGATGTGTGCTAATGATCCAAAAACTACCTCTAGAGATGGTTCTTATTATGGGAGATTTTGGTTCCCTATTGGTGGTGAAATTGAACCAGGAGAGTCTTTAATAGAAGCTGCTACTAGAGAACTTAAAGAAGAAACAGGACTTAATAAAGAAGATGTCACTTTTGGCCCTATAGTTTGGTGGGGAAATTTTGAAATGGTAATCAATGGAATGTTAACTAAGGTGAAACAGAAATTTATTATTGCACATACGAAGAATAAATCAATTACGTTGAAATATCTCACATCAGATGAAAAAAAAGTTATAGAAAAGATTCAGTGGATGAGCTTTGAGCAAATTTGCAATCATAATGAAGTAATTTACCCAGTAGTTTTAAAAGATTACCTACCTAATATTTTAAATAAAAATTACCCAACTGAGCCTATTTGGATTGATCTTGGTAAAAATCCATAAGAAGAATACACGTTTATAGTATTTATTTTTTCATTAGAATTGGCATCCAAGACCTATTCCGGCAGTTGTTCCATCAAGCTTTAAATTATTTCGGTTTACACCTGAAAAATCAACTTTTCTAGTGCCGTAATCAACAAAAACATCAAAAAAAAGAGGATAACCTGGTTTGGGAAATATCCAGAAGCCAGCAGTAAAGCCTCCCCCAATTTTATTTTTAATGACCTTTCTTTGCACAAAGTCAGAATTATTTCTGATGTGCAGATAAAAATATCTAGCTCCTGCACCCAAGTATGCACTTATATATCTATTAAATTCATAGACTCCTTTCAAACCGAGCGTACCAGTGGCAATAATAATATGTGTTTCTACATCACTATTAACAGCAAGTCCGTCCCTCCAATATGCACCACCTTGCATCCAAATAGCTAACCAATTAATAGGAAAAAACCCTAACTCAAGCTGCCCGTTAAAGCCGCCAGTTTCATAAATTTGCCTGAGTCTGCTTGATGTAGGGTAAAAATATCCCGGCTTGATGTCAATATAACCTATTCTTGTTTGCTTACACTTTTTAGAAAGGCAATTTTGATCTCGATCGGGCCTATCTTGATAAAAATTATCATCTACCCAGTAACCTTCATCGATTTCTTCAACATAGTCATCGTCAAAATCATAATTTGTTGAAAAACCCTCATTTTTTTCATCATTGCAATCTGTATTTAATGCATAATTTTCGTTTTCTTCTTCATCCACTTGCTCATAGTCTTCAAAATCTTCGCTGAATTCGAAATTATCAAATTGATTTGCAAAAGAATCGATTTCGTTTGCCTGACCCACAATATTGAAAGCAAAAAATAATAACAGCGATAAATATATCATAAAAAATATATGTTTTTCCTTTCTTATATAGAAAATGACATTATATATAAAAATAAAAATTTTTAATAAAAGCTAATATAAGTTTATCAAAGGATTATTGAATAATCACAAGTGTTCCCGCTCTATTTTCATTACCAAACGTATCTACTGAAGTAACATAATAAGAGTAAACAACACCTGGTAACCGTTGGTGATCTTCAAATATTGTTCCAGTTGTCGAACCTGCTAAGTCTGTTAAGGTTATATCTCGATAGATATTGAAAGAAACAGCATTTAAAGGGGAGTCCCAGGTTATTATATTTACAATATCAGTCTGAGTGGGAAATAAAACATCTATTTGTTTTCCCTGTAAATTTGTGGGTGGTGAATTAGGTGCCATAGATAGCAACCGAGGACCTGATCCCACAGTTATAGTCTCTAAAATGGCATAAGTAGATGTATTGATAACAGTTACAGTTCCATCATTACCATTTGCAACATAAGCCTTGCTACCATCAGGAGTTATAGCCACCCCTTCCGGGTTATTTCCAACCATTACTACGGTAATAACATCATTCGATGAAGTGTTGATAATTCTAACGTCATCAGAAGCACCCTGCTCAACTACATAAAGTTGAGAGCCATCAGGAGTTACAGCTAATCCCAAAGGAAAGTCTCCCACTGAAATGGTGCCAATAATTGAATTGGAAGAAGTATCAATCACATTTACTGTATCTAAATTTCCATTACCAACGTAGGCCCTTGAACCATCAGGAGTAACAACAACACCTCGAGGTTCTGCATTGGGAGCTAATGTAACAGTTGCGATAACAGTATTAGTAGTTGTGTTAACTACACTCACATTATCCGTGCCAAAATTAGGTACATACAGTTTGCTGCCGTCAGGGGTTATAGCATTTTGATAAGCAGGTTGAGTACCTACTGTTACTGTAGCAATGACAGTATGTGTAGAAGTATCAATGACACTTACATTGTTTGTGCTAATATTATTTATATACGCCCTAGTTCCATCGGGAGAAAAAACAATCCCCCTAGGGCCTGTTCCTACCGATATAGTAGCTATGACTGTATTAGTAGTTGCATCAATCACACTTACATTGTTATCCGAATTATTGGACACATACACAATTCGAGTATTAGGAGATACCGCACTACCAAAAGGTCCATTTCCTACTGATATAGTAGCTATTACAGTATTAGTACTGGTATCAATCACACTTACATTATCAGAACTAAGATTTGGCACATATACTCTATTACTTAACTGGGCAGACAATGCTGAAAGAAAAAGAAAAAAGAAAATGTATTTCATAGTATTTCCTAAGAAAATCAATTCATTAAAATATCACAAAGATTTTGCAAAATTATTTTTTGAATTCAATTAAAAAAAATAAAAAAAAATTGATTTTTTTAGTTTGATAAAAAGATTTAGGGAAAAATATATCCAGCTACACCTTGAGAAAAACTTTCTTATCTTTTCAACAAATAGGCAATGTTTTTAGAATCATTTTTAAATCTGTGTTTTGACCCATGAAAGAAAAGCCCAAAAAAATAAAATCAGCACCTAATTCCAAAGAATCTGAAATGATGGTTTTAGGTTCCATGTTAACTTCAATTAATAGTTTAAATGTTGCTTGTGATGGGCTTGATAGTGAAGACTTTTATTATTCTGAACATCAAATAATCTTTAAAGTAGTACAAGAGCTTTATAAGAAAGACAAGCCTGCTGATATTCATATTGTCAGTGAAGAGCTAAAGCGAATAGAAAAATTAGAAGATGTTGGCGGAATCAGTTACTTAACAACTCTAGCTCAATATGTGGGAACCTCAGCTTACATTGAAGAGTATATAAAACTGGTCAAAGAAAAAGCCCTTTTAAGACGCATGATCGACGCCTCCGAGATCATTGAAAAAAAGGCTTTAGAAGAAACAGAAAATGTTTTTAGTCTTTTAGATGAAGCGCAAAGTTATTTTTACCAAATCTCTCAAAGTACGAATTCAGGGTCAGCAACTCATGTAAAAGACTTATTAAGTGGTATAAAAGCGGAATCAAACCTCCCCTATCTTAAAGAATTAGAAGCAAGACAAGAAAAATTTCAGGAACTTGGAGCAGAAGGGGTAAAAGTCATTGGAATTCCAACTCATTTTACTGACTTGGACAAAATGATAAACGGCCTCAACCCATCTAATTTAATGATTTTAGCTGCAAGACCTGCTATGGGAAAAAGTGCTCTTGCAATGGGAATTGTAGAAAATATCTGTTTTAAAAATGAAATTCCTGTAGGTGTTTTTTCCTTAGAAATGAGTGCCGAACAACTTTTGCATAGAGTCATTTGCTCTCAGGCTGAGGTAGAATCTGAAAAGATTTTAACAGGAGCTATTAATGGGCATGAATACCAAAGAATAGTAGCCTGTGTCAATTCCATGCAAAAGCACACTCTTTTAATTGACGACCAACCAGGTCTTAAAATTACCGACTTAAGAGCAAGAGCTAGAAGAATGAAAGAAAGCTATAATATTGGTTTTCTAATGATAGATTACCTTCAGCTTATTTCAGGATCAGGAAATCAGCGGGCCATGGAAAATAGGCAAATTGAAATTTCAGAGATTTCAAGAATGTTAAAAAATTTAGCCAGGGAATTAAACGTTCCTATCCTTTGTCTTTCACAGCTCTCAAGAAAAGTTGAAGAAAGACAAGGGCATAGACCTATGATGAGTGATTTAAGAGAATCGGGCTGCCTTTCAGGAGATACTGTCATAAAAAATGCAGAGACTGGAGAACTGCATACAATTAAAGAGTTAGCTGAGAGGGAAACTCAAACTCCTATTTTTGTCCATGCAATAGATGAAAAATTGAAACTAGGAAAACATAAACTTATTAAAGCATTTTTCTCAGGTAGAAAAACTATTTATAAGTTAACTACTAGATCAGGAAGATCTATTAAAGCGAGTGCTAACCATCCTTTTAGAACTATCAATGGTTGGGAAAGATTAGACGCGTTAACAAAAGGAACTCATATCGCTATTCCTAGAGAACTTAATCAAAGCAACCCGATAAGTGTCTCCGACGACGAAGCCATATTACTAGGCCATCTTCTTGGGGATGGTTGCATTTTACCAAGCCAACCTTATCATTATACTAGTGCAGATTTAGAAAACATAGATATAGTAGCCAATTCTGCTAAGAATTTATTCCAGATTAAGGAAAAGGTTATTGAGCAAAAAAATTGGTATCATTTGTATTTAAAATCCCCAACGCATACAACTCATGACAAAAAACATCCAATTACTAATTGGTACGAAAAACTTGGAATTGAAAGAGTAAGAGCTCCATTAAAAAAAATTCCTAAAGCAATTTTTACATCAAAGAAAAGTACGAGAAGGTTATTTATTAAGCATCTTTGGTCTACTGATGGAAATATTAGTTCTAAATTAATTAATAAAAGAAAACCTTCTGTATCTATATATTATGCAAGCTCTAGCGAAGAACTTTCAAAAAGTGTCCAGCATTTACTATTAAGCGTTGGAATTCAAAGTCAATTAAAAGTTGTGCCTTCCAATAAAGGCTATAGAGATATGCACCATGTATATGTTTATGGAAAGCATAGCCAAAGCAAGTTTCTATCTGAAATTGGTTGTCATGGATCAAGAGGAAAGTCCATCCCTTCTTTTTTGGAAAAATTGAATGAAATAAAGACAAACCCAAACCTTGACATTATCCCCAAAGATATTTGGCATACACACATAAAAAAAGAAAAAGAAGCGAATCAACTGGGATGGCGAGATATATGCCAAAAATTAAATACTTCTTATTGCGGATCTACTCTTTTCAAATCTGGATTATCAAGACAACGAATGAATAAATTATCATCAGCATTAGATTCAGAAACATTAAAGAACTTTGCTGAATCTGGAGTTTATTGGGATGAAATCATATCTATCAAAGAAATCGGTGAAGAAGAAGTTTATGACGCTACAGTTGAAAATGTCCATAATTTCGTGGCCAACGATATTATTGTACATAATAGTTTAGAACAAGATAGTGACCTAGTAATGTTTTTATTAAGGTCAGAATATTACGATCCTTACGACAAACCAGGACAAGCCGAGCTCATCGTGGCCAAAAATCGTCATGGCTCTATTGGAACAATTAATTTAACCTATAGAAAAGAGTTTGTTCAATTTGCAAACTTCACATCAGACGATAAATTGGAAGATTCCAACGAAGAAGCCTTCTCAGACTTTTCCCCTTAAAAGGTCATTATATTTTTTTTAAACTAGCGGTAAATACACTTATTAACCTTCTATTTTTGATAAAAAAAGTTAAGAATAAATTTTTTTTTTACGCCTTTTCTATGATTGCCTAAATTTAAAAAATGAACATCTTTACAATTAAGCGCCTTAGGCTTATTATAAGCAGATAATTTTTGGATTATGGTCTAACATGTCATCAGTTAAGAAAAAAAGAAGAACAAAGATCGCAAAGCACAAAAGAAAGAAAAGAAGAAGACGCGATCGTCATAAGAAAAAATAATTTCCCCTAGTATCTCATGTGGAAATATCCTAAACCATTCGACGTTATTGTGATTGGTGCTGGACACGCTGGTTGTGAGGCTGCTCATGCAGCTGCTAAAATGGGCGTGTCTGTTCTACTTCTTACAATGAGTCTTGATACCATTGGGAAAATGAGCTGCAATCCATCTATTGGGGGCACTGCGAAAGGGCATATCGTGCGAGAAATTGACGCCCTTGGTGGTCTGATGGGGAAAATAGCCGACCGCACTGGCATTCAGTTTAGAATGCTCAATGCTACAAAGGGTCCAGCAGTCAGATCTCCTCGCTGTCAATCAGACAGACTTGCCTATCAAAGCGAGATGAAATTTACCCTAGAAAATACTTCCAACTTAGAAATCAAGCAAGGAACTATCGAAAAACTCGATGTCAAAAATGGCAAAATTACAGGAGTTTTTACACAGGAAGGCATTCACTATTCTGCTAAATCCATAGTTATCTCTTCAGGAACCTTTATGAAAGGACTTATTCACATGGGTCCAGCAAACTTATCAGGAGGAAGAGCTGGGGAGAAAGCATCGCATGGCTTATCGGCTGATCTCGAACAACTTGGGATTAAGATGGGCCGTTTAAAAACTGGAACACCACCTAGAGTAAATAGTAAGTCTATTGATTTTTCAAAGTTAGAAGAGCAGCCAGGCGATGAAGGAGTATATTTTTCTTATGATAAAAAAGAGACAAGACTTCCTCAAATTTCCTGCTTTATTACTTATACTTCTGAGCTGACCAAAAAACTTATTCAAGACAATTTGCATTTATCCCCTATGTACTCTGGAAAAATCAAGTCTGTGGGACCAAGATACTGCCCTTCTATTGAAGATAAGGTTGTTCGTTTTCATGATAAAGAAAGACATCAAATCTTTTTAGAACCAGAAGGGTTAACTACTAATGAAGTATATGTAAACGGAATTTCAACAGGACTTCCTTTTGATGTACAAATTAAAATGCTTCACAGCATTCCTGGACTTGAACATGCAGAAATGATGAGACCTGCTTATGCTATTGAATATGATTATGCTTTATGCTCCCAAATCTATCCTTCTTTAGAAACAAAAGCGGTTGAAAATCTTTTTCTAGCAGGTCAAATTAATGGAACTACCGGGTATGAGGAAGCTGCTGCACAAGGATTATTAGCTGGAATAAATGCTGCCTGCAAAGTTTTAGAAAAATCTTCTTTCACACTTAAGAGAAGCGAATCATACATTGGTGTCATGATAGATGACTTAGTCTCAAAGGAGCTTGACGAACCTTATCGCATGTTTACTTCTAGAGCAGAACACAGACTCCTCTTAAGACAAGACAATGCTGACATAAGGCTGAGACACTATGGATATGAACAAGGATTAATATCTGACGAGCAGCTAAAAAACCTAAATGAAAAAAAAGGTCTAATTGAAAAGGAAATAGTAAGACTAAAAAAAACTTTTAAGACGATCAATGGTAAAAATGCTTCTTTAGCTCAAATTTTGTGTCGCCCTGAAATGAATTTTCAGAAAATGCAGGATCTTTTTCCAGATGATATGACCGAACTTCCTTATGAAGTACAGTCTCAAATTGAAATGGATCTTAAATATGATGGATATGTTAAAAGACAGCAAAAAGAAATTGAAAAACTTTCTAATTTAGAAAACATTTCTATTTTTAAAGACTTTGATTTTTCTAAAGTTACGGGTCTTAGAAATGAAGCCAAAGAAAAACTTATCAAATTTTCTCCACAAAATTTAGCAACAGCTTCAAGAATATCGGGAGTATCCCCTGCTGATATTACTGTTTTGAGGATTGCATTAGAAAGAAGAAAAGCTTAAAGTGCAGTTATGAGATGTTTACTGTTATTAGCCTTATTTTCTAGCTGCTTTGCTAATGAACCTCCCATGACGAGGCCTCAACTAGGCTCTTTAATAGATCAGAAAGATGTTATTGTTATTGATCCCAATCAGAGAGCTCAAGATTTTTTAGAAGCATATGAGGTGATAAAACGAGGCAAGTCTCCTCAAAAAATCCAATTTCATCTTTCTGATGGAAGATCTTTAACTAATGTACTAGAAATGAAACCCATGAAAAATGGCACGCTGATTTTATTTAAAATCTCCGGATCCATGGGAAATCAATACGAACTTGTCCCTATTGAAAACCTCGCTAACATTACACAACAATGAAATTAAATTACCTTTATTTAGAAAATACATTTATACATGATCAACTTCTGATAGAAGAGAAATTACTTCGATCCGATAATCAAAATTGGTGCATTGTTAATAAGGGGTCTAAAAAAGCAATTGTTATGGGTGTTTCTTCTAACCCAAATCAATGGCTTGAAATGGATAAAGTAACAAAAGACAAAATCCCTGTTATAAAAAGATTCAGTGGAGGAGGAACTGTTTTTGTAGATGAAAATACTCTTTTCGTAACATTCATCTTTGAAAAAAGCTCTCATGATTTTGAGCCTTTTCCTGAACCAATTCATAAGTGGGCAGAAAATTTTTATAAAAAAGTCTTCCCATTTGAAACCTTTTCCTTACGAGAGAATGATTACGTTATTGGTGAAAGAAAATGTGGAGGAAATGCCCAATATATAAGAAAAAATAGGTGGCTCCATCACACTACTTTTCTATGGAAATATAACCCAGTTAATATGGGATATTTATCCCACCCTCCCCGATCACCTAAATACAGGAAAAACAGAAGCCATTCAGATTTTTTATGCACTCTTTCTGAGCACATTCCAAGTCAAGCTAACATTGTTCAAAATATAGAAAATACGCTCTCAAAGTCTTTTTCGATTAATCGAGAATTTGACTTGTCAGTTATTGATGAGAACCACAGAAAATCAGTTCAACTCCTAAAGTTTTAGAAGTAGATTTTGACAAAAAAAATCCCGCCGCAAAGGTCTAAAAGCAAGCTCTTTCAACCTGTTTTTGACAGGTGGTGCCATTTCCTAGCAATAGATCTTTCAAAAAAAACTTTTGAAATCACAAAAAGCTAGCGTCATAGCTCCCTAAAAAATAATACGCTGAAGGGCCTATAGCTTCTAGGTAATCCTATGCAGCAGGATTAATTAACGTTTTAACATTTTCTTAACCTTATTTTAAAGGATTATCTATTTTTCAGCATCAGGAAGAGAGAAAAAATCTTTAAGAGCTTGCTTAGAAGCTTCCCTGCCGATAATAGACAATGACTCCGTTAAAGGAATACCTTTAGGACAGACTTTTACACAATTCTGGGCGTTACCACAGTCTGCTATTCCACCTTCTTCTAAAACAGGTCTTAACCTTTCAGATTTTGTAAACTTTCCTAAAGGATTAGAATTGAAAAGCCTTACTTGTGAAATGGGAGCAGGTCCCATAAATTTTGACTTATTATTTGTCTGAGGACAGCTTTCCGAGCAACAACCGCAAGTCATGCATGTAGAAAGAACGTAAAGAGCTTCCTGTACTTCTGGACTCATTTTTGGAGCATCTCCAATGTCATAGGTTCCATCAGACTCGACCCAAGCTCGAACCTTTTTTAAGGATTCAAACATCGATGTTCTATCAACATGAAGGTCTCGAATGAGAGGGAATTTTGTAAAAGGTGCTAATGTAATAACAGTACTGTTTGTCTTTTTAATATAATCTTCAATTAAAGCTGTGCATGATTGTCTAGGCCTTCCATTAACTAATATTGAGCAAGAACCACATACTTCTTCTAAACAGCCCTGCTCCCAAACAACAGGTGTAGTTGGCTGACCTTTTTTATTAACGGGATTTTTTTGGATATCCATAAGAGCTGAGATAACATTTGCATCATGTTTCCTTTCGAGCTCAAATTCCTCAAAATATTGATTTCCAGGTACTCCCCGGTAAATTTTCAAAGTATAAGTATTTCCTAGTTTGTCCATTAATTTTCAACGAGGTGAAGCCCTCTATTTGGTCATAGGGGTCCCCTCTCTCCTTATTTATTCCATTATTTTTTGACTTAACATATTCCTTTTCCTTCAAGCAACATTTTTTTAAGGCATGAGCAAACTACCTCTACTCATTACTTAAAAAAGATTTTTGTAGGGTATTTTACAATGGAAGCGAAATATTTTGGGGAACATTTTTAAGTTCTGGCTTTACCTTCTTTGCTTTTGTATAATCTCTTAACACAGGATCGAGATGCCTTATGTCAATATCTTCATAAGAAATTACCGGTTCATCTAGGTTAGGATCATAAGTAGCTATGGTTGTTTTAAGCCAATTTTTATCATCCCTATCAGGAAACTCCGGTTTAAAGTGAGCTCCCCGAAACTCATCACGAAGAAGGGCGCCTTTCGTTATAACCATAGCAAGCTCAAGCATAGACTCAAATTGATGAGCAAATACATAAGTTTGGTTAAGAAGTTTAGAGTTATCAGACAGGCCAATATTTTGATAGCGTTGCTTAATTTCTTTGATTTTATCCAGGGTCTTGGCTAAGTCGGTATTATTTCTTTTTACTGTAACGTTCTTGATCATCCATTCGGCCAATTCTTCGTGGAGCTGATGGACATTTTCACTTCCTTTTTTTGAAAGAAGTTCTTTTTGCTTGTCTTTTTCTATTTGAAGAGCCTCTTCAAAGATACTTTCAGAAGGAGGTTGCAATTTGTCGGCAAAATTTTCTAAATATCTTGGGATTTCAACACCTGCAACAAGCCCTCCAAAAATACAAGATAGTAATGAGTTAGCTCCTAATCTATTAGCACCATGATACTGATAATCAGACTCCCCTGCATTAAAGCATCCTTCAATGTTCGTCATTTGTCTATATCGATCTAAGCGATCGGGGTCATCAGCTGCAGGCCAGTCCACCCATCCGCCTCCCATCGTATAATGCACTCCAGGAAAAATCTTCATAGGCATCTTACGAGGATCTATTCCTGTGAACTTTTGATAGATATCTAAAACGGCATCCAACTTATGCTGTTTTTCTTTAGGAAGGTGGGAAACATCTAGATAAACTTGCCACTTACCATCCACTCCTAAACCAGCTTCACATACTCTAATAATCTCCCTTGCTCCAATGTCTCTAGGTACAAGATTGCCAAATGCTGGATACATCTCCTCTAAAAAATACCAAGGCTCCCCTGTCTTACCACAAACTCTTGTAGAACCATCAGGGAACTCAATTTTTTTTGATGAATCACCCTTCACCCAGATCCTTCCCCCTTCTCCTCTTGAAGATTCCGAAATAAGCCTCATTTTATCCAGACCAGGTATGGCTGTCGGATGGATTTGGATAAACTCTCCATTTGCATACTTCATTCCTTGCATATACAACCTGGCATTAGCAGCGCCAGTACAAAAGGTTGAATTAGTTGACCATTTAAATAATACGCCAAGACCACCTGTTGCTATAACTACTGCATCCGCTTTTAAAACTTGAAGCTCTAGGTTATATAAATCATGAATGACTACTCCCCTCGTTCTATTATTTTCATCTTTAACCAGGCGTAAAAACTCATGATTTTCAAATTTTTCTACCATCCCTTTTGCTTCCATACGTCTTACCTGCTCATCTAATGAGTACATAAGCTGCTGACCTGTAGAAGCACCACAAAACGCTGTCCGGTGATATAAAGTTCCACCAAATCGTCTGAAATCAATATTTCCTTCACCTGTTCGATTAAAAGGACAGCCGAACCTATCAAGCATCCTCAAAATGGCAGGCCCTGCTAAACACATTTCCAATATCGGCGGCTGATTAGCTAGAAAATCTCCCCCTTTAATAGTATCGTAAGCATGAATGATTGGAGAGTCATCTTCACCCTTCAAATTAACAGCTACATTAATCCCGCCTTGAGCACATACTGAGTGTGACCTTCGAACTTTTGTGACAGAAATTAATTTTACTTTGCATCCTTTTTCACATAACTTGATGACAGCAGAAAGACCTGCTAGCCCTCCACCTACTACTATTACTTCACGTGAATTTTTATCTGTTCCCATTATGACCTCAAATTAATCCAATAAGAGCCCCAAATTGAGGCAAGCCCTAAAAAGGCAATGATGATCATGAAGCCATAGGCAACTTTGACCATTGATTTCTGGGAACGATACGATAAAATAATTCCCCAGGTTATCATAGCAGTCCACACCCCATTGAAGGCATGAAAAGCAGCAGACAGAACAAACAAGGTATAAGCTATTGCCCAAAAAGGGTTTTTAAATACATTCCTGACCATTAACAAAAAGGCTGTTCCAACACTTGAGGAAGACGCAACTACTTGGGTATCTTTTAAGCAGTAACTGTTTAAGGCTGTAATAAACTCTTGCTGATCTGCTAAGGATTGTTGCTGTAGAATTTTTTCTTCCTTTAAAGGACTATAAGGAACAGAATCTGGACTTGTCCATTTATTCCTTACAATATCTTCATTCTTGAGGTTTTGCATATCAGCAATTTGCGCTTGATTATACAACTTTATATTTAGTCTATAGGCTAATGTATATAATCCTTCATCAAAATTTAGCTTTACTAAATATTGAGGTACGTTATTAAGTTCAGCTTCTTTTGGTTTTTCTAAAAAACGCATGTGGACTACATGAACAAATATACCTAATAGTAAAATCCAAGAAGTTATCCTTTGCCAAGAATACGCAATGTTTCTTTCATATTTCAAAGAAGGCTTTTTCCCTTTCGAATCCTTAGCATTGCTTTTGCTAGTAAGCGCATATTTTATTCCTAAAAGTGCATGAAAAAAAATGGGAATCCCTATAATTGCAACTTCAACAACTTGCAAAAAAGGAATCGAATGAATGAGATTTACCAATTTAATAAAACCTATGCCACTATCTCCAAGCCAAAGAGCTGCTTGAGAGTTCACAATTAAGTGCTCCATTAAATATACAACTATCAATAGACCTAAAAGAGAGTGCAGACGACGGTATACAAATGCTTTTGGAATTGTCGGTTTAGCTTGACTGCTCATAGAAACCCTTTAAATTTAAAATTATTTTTTAACTTCATTTGCTCATTTTAGCAAGCGTCTTTTCATTTTAAGCTAATAAGCAGCTAAAGGAAAAAAGCATCGCTTGGCATTTTCAAATGTTACCTTAGCAAGCTCATCTAATGATACCTGCTTAATATCTGCAATCATTTGAGCTGTTTCTATAATGAAGGCAGGTTCATTAGGTTTACCCCTTTTTGAATTAGGTGCCAAGTAAGGAGTATCTGTCTCTATTAAGAGTTGATCTAGAGGAACTATTTTAGCAACTTCTCTTAAAGCATCACTTTTTTTAAAAGTTACAATTCCACTTAATGAAAGATACCAGCCTCTTTTAATCACTTCTTCAGCTTCTTTTTTAGTTCCCGTAAAACAATGTAAAACAGCAGACCCTTTGTATTCTTTATCAACAATGGAAAAAAGATCATCAAATGCTTCTCTACAATGAAAGATGACAGGAAGGTCTACTTCTTGAGCTAAGTGGAGATATCTTATTAAAAATTTCTGTTGGTTCTTCTTATCTGAATGCTCATAAAAATAATCAAGTCCTGTTTCCCCAATAGCAACTAATTGTCCACTTTTAGCAGCCTTCTCAAAAAATGGAAAATCCCTGTCACCCAACTTGTCAACATCATGCGGCGTTGTAGCCCCTGCATTTAGCACCCAAGGATACTTGCTATTGATTTCTAATCCATGAATTAAACTTTTTTCATCAATGCAGATATTTATAATATGATTAACCTTATTTTCTTGAGCCCTTGAAAGTATCTGTTCAATTTGATTATACACTCCTTCTACTGAAAGGTGGGCATGTGAGTCGAATAATTCCATAAAAAATTAAAAAGCACAGTATAATTAATAAAGTTTACTTGACATCTTCTTAAGAGATTCTCTTATAATCCTTAAAAAACTAAAATAGACATGCAATATGCATATAATAGCTTTTTCTCCCCTTATAAATTCATTTAAACAATCTGATTTTTTTGGAAAGCTGATTTTTTTTTCTCTTTTTTTTCTTTCAATTCTATCTTGGATAATTATTTTGTACAAATTCTGGCTTACAAAAAAAGCTAGATCTTCATCAGTTTCATTTGAAAGTATTCTTTACAATCAGAAAAACAACTTATTGAATTTGAACTTCAATCATATGGACTCAAATCCATTTTTAGAAATTTTTGACTCACTTAAAATACATGCGATTGAAATTTTGGATAAAAATCGATTTTTTCTACAAAAGCAAGAAAATAATTCTGCTCAAAATTTTTTAACTGATACCGATTTGCAATTAGTAGAGGCTCATTTAATTTCAAAAATTTCTAAAGAAATTCAATCCTTTGAAAAGAACTTATTTATTTTATCCACTATTGTGACACTTGCTCCTTTTTTAGGATTGCTTGGTACAGTTTGGGGAATTTTAATTACATTCTCTAACCTATCTTCCAATATTTTGAGTAATAGCAACATGCTATCTGGATTATCCATGGCGTTAGGTACTACTGTATTAGGACTACTTGTTGCAATACCTGCATTAATAGGACATAACTTTTTAAAAAACTTACTTAGAGACTACCAAAAGCAGATGGAAAGTTTTGCTCAAAAGTTATTAGCAACTTTAGAAATTCAATATCGAAAAGTTGAACTTTTATGAAGCTAAGAAAAAAAAGCTACTTTGATGACTTGCCTCATGATGAAAATTTCATCAATTTAACTCCTTTAATTGATGTTGTCTTTGTTGTATTAATTTCTTTTATTATTATTGCCCCTCTAGTTCA
>JASFVE010000049.1:0-14083 GCA_050049995.1 Chlamydiota bacterium
TCGCTTTAAAATCTTGTACCGCTTCTATTTTTTCTGTAGATGCAACAATCCCTTTAGCAATGGGATGTTCGGAGTGAGCTTCTACAGCTGCTGCAAAGCTAAGAACCTCATCTTCACCTCCTTCTAAAGCAATAGTGTCAGTAACGCCGAACTTTCCTTCCGTAAGGGTTCCTGTCTTATCAAAAACAATGGCAGTAATTTTCCTTGATTCTTCAAAAGATGACCTGTTACGAATAAGCAAGCCTTTTCCAGCAGCTATTGCAGTGGAAACTGCAACAACTAAAGGGACAGCGAGGCCAAGGGCATGAGGGCAAGTAATGACCATTACAGTGACAGCTCTTTCCATAGCAAAGGAAAATGGCTGCTGAGTAAAGAATATCCAAACAAGTAAGGTTAAAACTCCACCAGACAATGCTACTATTGTAAGCCATAAAGCAGCACGGTTAGCAAGATTTTGAGCTTTAGATTTACTACTTTGCGCCTCTTTAACAAGATCAATTACTTGCGATAGGTAAGAATCTTTGCCGATTTTTTTGACTTGTATGGTAATTGCCCCCTCTCCATTAATAGATCCACCAATAGCCCTATCGCCTGCAGATTTTTTAATAGGCTTAGACTCACCTGTGAGCATAGATTCATTAATGCTAGACTCACCTTCTATGATTTCACCATCTGCCGGAATTTTCTCACCAGGTTTTATAAGAACTTTGTCCTCTAACTGAAGTTCAGCTATAGGTACATCCTGGATACTTTTGTCGGGCATAATTTTATGAGCGATTGATGGCATTAACTTGGCAAGCTCTTCTAAAGCTTTCCCAGCGCCCATAATAGATTTCATCTCAATCCAATGCCCTAAAAGCATGATGTCGATTAATGTAGCAAGCTCCCAAAAGAATAATTTACCTTTTAGCCCGAAAACTATGAAAGAGCTATAGAGGTAAGCTACTAGAATAGCTACCCCAATTAAAGTCATCATCCCAGGAGTTTTTGCTTTTAATTCTTGAAAAAGCCCTTTGATAAAAGGCCATCCTCCATAAAAAAACACACCAGAAGAAAAAGCAAATAGCAAATATGCATCTCCTGAAAAATGCAGAAAATCAGTTACTCCCAAAAAGGACTGGATCATCGGAGATAAGATTAAAATGGGAATGGTGAGGACAAGAGAAATCCAAAACCTTCGCTTAAAATCATATACCATATGTTCATGATGCCCTTTATGAGCTCCCTTGTGATCAACATGAGCGCCACAAAGGCATTCTTCACAGCTACACTGAAAAGTATTACATGATTTTTTTGGCTCCTCTTTCAAAGTTATCCCTTCAAACAATGAATATAATTTCTATTTAACAACTTCCCTTCTTCTTGCAAAGATTTTTACAGTATAAAAATATTTGCATGAGCTATTGAAATAATTATGTATATACTTGTTATTCTCAGTTCCTTACTTGCCTCTTTAGTTACTTTTTATTCTGGATTTGGGCTTGGAACGATCCTTATGGCAGTATTGGCTATTTTCTTTCCCTTACCGCAAGCAATTATTATTACCGCTATAGTCCACTTAATTAATAGCGGATTAAAAAGCTCTCTTCTTTTTAAATCGATACATTGGAATATTGCACTAAAGTTTGGCTCTATTGCGCTCATCGCCGCCATACCAGGCGCTTTGCTTTTTAAGAAACTGTCTTTCCTTCCAACTATCCAAGACTATTCCTTACTTGGAATTACAGCTAAAGTGACCGCCTTAAAAATTACTATAGGGTCTCTATTGATTCTAATTGCGGGTGCTAGCCTTTTTCACAAAAAGCAGTTGCCCTCTCAAAGTGTAGTTGTAAGTGGAATTATCAGCGGATTTCTAGGTGGTCTTTCCGGAAACCAAGGAGCATTTCGCTCTATTTTTCTTATCAGAATAGAGAGTGATAAAAAGCGCTTTATAGCAACGAGCTCCATTATTTCAGTTGCCATTGATTTGACCCGTCTTGTCATTTATCTATTTGGCTTTGCTTATTTTTTTAAAAAAATAAACATCACCTTACTTGTATCTTCTCTATGCGGTGCTATTATAGGCATTATCATAGGAATGTTACTTTTAAAAAGTATCACGATACAAGTTATTCAATTAGTTATTGTTATTCTTTTATTTTTATTTGGGTCTTTGATGATTGCCGGATTTATCTAAATGAGGTCAATTGACATCCATTTAATTATCTGTTAAGTCCAAAAAAAAGGATGTAAAAAAAATGATAAGAAAGCTTCCTTCAGGAAAGTATCGACTATACTCTCAAAAAAAAGATCCTAAAACTGGTAAAAGAAGAAATCTAGGAACTTTTAATACCCGTAAAGCTGCTGAAAAGCACGAGAGAGAAATTCATTTCTTTAAAAAACATTAAAAAGAATTTATGGCTGAAGAACAAAAAGGAGTAATCCTTATTACAGGTTGCACAGGAAGAATTGGCTTTCGATGTGCAGAGAGGTTTGCTGAAGAGTTTAAAATTATAGGCATTGACGTATATCTTGTAGGTCACTTGCCTGGCATTGAACTCATCGGCATAGATTTAGCCTCTAAAAAAAACATCGAAGAAAACTTAGATATCATTTTAGAGCGTTTTGGCAACAGAATACTTTCTGTAATCCATCTGGCCGCTTACTATAATTTTTCTAAAGGGCATTGGGATAAATATCAAAGCATAACGATTGATGGCACAAGAAAATTTCTGGAAGGATTGCTAAAACGTTTCGAGGTTGAGCAATTTATTTTTTCTAGTTCCATGTTAGTACATGCTCCTAGTAAAAAAGGAGAAAAAACCAATGAAGAATCCCCTCTTGAACCTAAGTGGAACTACCCTAAATCCAAGGTAATTACAGAGAAGCTGATTAAGGATCTTTGTAAAGATATTCCACATGTTATCTTACGAATAGCTGGAGTGTATGATGATATGTGCCATTCCATTCCTCTAGCCCGTCAAACACAACGAATTTATGAAGATCAATTGGAAGGACACTTTTTTCCAGGAGACTTGGCACATGGGTCTGCTTTTGTCCACTTAGATGATTTAGTAGATGCAATATATAGCATCATTCAAAAAAGAAAAGAGCTTCCTAAAGAATTAACAATGCTTATCGGAGAGCCTACTACTTTAAGCTATGATGAGGTGCAAAAAGCAATTTCTCAAGCGCTGGGAAAAGAATGGAAGACTTACCGTATCCCCAAATTCCTAGCTAAAATAGGAGCTTGGTGTAAACAGCACCTTCCTTTTCTTAAAAAAGGTTTTATTGAACCCTGGATGATTTCGATTGCTGATGATCATTATGAATTAGATATTTCTAAGGCAAAAGAGCTTCTTAATTGGGAACCAAAACGAACATTGAAAGAAACTATCCCTAAATGGATAGATTTTTTAAAAGAAGAGCCCATTGTATGGTATGATAAAAATAAGCTTAAACATCCTTCCAAAATGAAAGATGATGAATAGAAAAGAGCTTTCGCTGATTATTATTGCTATTGGTTTTTGGCTAATAGCTACAGCTGTTACCTATAATTTTCAAGATGATGTTTTTTATAATGATATTTGGTCTGCCGGCATTCTTATAGGACTGGGCTTCCTTTCCTTTTTAAAACCATCTTCTTTGTATTTTATCCCTTTTTTTCTGCTAGGAATGTGGCTCCATGTTTCCCCTCTTGTATTCTGGTACCCTACAAGCGGAACTTATCTTAACGACACTCTTATTGGATCGATTGTGACCATTCTTGCTTTTCTTTTTTTAGAAAAAAAGAGTACTTCACAAAATATAATTCCTGAAGGCTGGACTTATGCCCCCTCTTCCTGGACTCATAGAGTTCCTATTATTTTTTTAGCAATGACCTGCTGGTTTTTGGCTCGTTATTTGGACACCTATCAACTGGGATATATCTTCACAGTTTGGGATCCTTTCTTTGGAGACGGGACAGCTAAAGTGCTCACTTCAAAAGTATCTAAAGCATTTCCCCTTCCAGATGCTGGGCTCGGAGCATTCGCTTACTTCTTAGAAGCACTACTTGCCTGGCAAGGAGGTGTTGATAGATGGAAAAGCAAGCCTTGGGTTGTGCTTTCTTTTGGTGTTCTAGCGATCCCCGTTGGTATCACTAGTATCATACTTATCCTCTTGCAGCCATTAGTCGTTGAGAGTTGGTGTTTTATATGTCTTCTTATTGCTTGTATGATGATTCTTATTGTTCTTTTGTCAGTAAAAGAAGTAATAGCTACTTTGCAATGCATCAAAAAAGAACATAAGAAAAAGCATTCTATTTGGAAATTTATTATCTTTGGTAAGGAGTAACCTTAACTTTCGGAGGAAAAATCGACTTCCCAGCCTCCTCCTAAAGCTTTATAAAGAGTAATGAGATCAACCAGTGTTGTGATGTTAGTATCCAAATAAGACTGCTCTGCCTCATTGAGCTTTCTTTTAGTATCTATCAAATCAAGTCGATTTGTAAGCCCTTTAGCATTTCTCTCACGACTGAGAAAAACTAATTTTTGGTATCTATCTGTTGCATGTTTTTTTTCTTTAGCCGTTTCCAAATCTTGGGTATAGGATACAATGATACTTTCTGTCTCTTCTAAGGCCTGTAAAACAGTTTGCTGATAAGAATGGGCCGCTGCTGCTGTCTCTGCTTTTTTAGCTTGTAAGTTTCCAATTAGCTTTCCGCCCTGAAAAATAGGCATGTTGATATCTCCGCCAAATGCCCAGGTTCTACTACCAAGTGAAAAAAGATTTTTTAACATGAGAGACTGCAAACCTGCTGCGCCAAAAAGGGTAAAAGTTGGAAAAAAAGAAGCTACTGCTACTCCAATATTTGCTGTTGCTGCTGCAAGGTCTCTTTCTGACTTGCGAATATCTGGTCTTCTTCTTAGCAAGTCAGATCGAAGCCCCACAGCTATCTCTTCAGGAACTTTGGGCAAAGGTTTAAATATAAGAAGCTCATCCACCAAGCTTTCAGGAACTTCTCCGATTAAAATAGAAATAGTGTAAATGTTTTTGTAAATTTTTGCTTTTATGTCTGGCAATAAGGCTCGCTCAGTAGCTAGCGTCGCTAAAATATCTTCATCATCCAACAGGTTGGTATAACCGGCTTCAAATTGTTTCCGCACAAGACAAGATTTTTGCTCTAAAAGAGAAATATTTTCCTCGATAAGTCTAGCCTTCTCTTGATACCCCCTAAGCTCCATATAATTGCGGGCTAGCTCTGCCATTACAGAAATTAACGTATCATTTGTCTCTTCAATAGCACTTCCAATAAGTGCGTTGGCAGCTTCCACTTTTCTTCTTGTTTTTCCAAATAGATCAATTTCCCAAGAAGCGTCGAAAAGGATGTTATATAAGTTTTGTGTTTGTGGAGCTTGCAGTGCAAAAGGAAGCCCCGGCGTGCCTGTGACAGCTCCATCCCCCAGTCCAATATCAAAAATAGGACCATTTTTACTGAAATAGGTTCTCGTTGCATTCACGTCAGCATTAATCTGTGGGAAAAAAGAAGAAGCTTCTACTTTACGAAGCGCCCTTGCCTGTAAAATTCGAGATATGGCTGTCAGCACATCGTTGTTATTTTCTGCTGCTAGAGCAATATATTTATCTAACAGTGGGTCTTCAAATACTTCCCACCACTTTGTTGTTATGGGACTAGTAGAGGTAGCATTACTGACATCATTAGAGGCCCAAGTATCTGCTACATTATTTTCCGGAGGCTTATAATTAGGCCCTACCATACAGCTAGAGAAAAAAAAGGCTACTATTAAGCATGGATATTTTTTCACTGTATCCTCCTCCGGAAAAAGCGACCTGCTCCTACAAGGTTTATAAAACTGATAATGAGAAGTGGCCAAATATTTTCAAAAACAATTCTTGCTGGCATTGCCTTTAGGAATAGTCCTTTGGAAATAATTAACATATATCTCAAAGGGATAATATAAGTAACCGGCTGCAGCCATGTAGGCATGTTTTCAATGGGCGTCGCATAACCAGAAAGAAGGACCGCCGGCAACATAAAAATAAATGTTCCTAGCATAGCCTGCTGCTGCGTTGCTGAAAGAGAAGAGATAAAAAGGCCAACCCCACTAATAGAACTTACAAAAATGAAAAGACTAAAAAAGTACATCAAAATAGACCCTGTAAAAGGAACACCTAAAATAAGGGTTCCAGCAACAAGCATTACCGTACCTTCAAACATCCCTACAATAATTCCCGGAATGGTCTTTCCTACTAAAATTTCTAAAGGAACAAGCGGTGAGACAAGAAGCTGATCAAAAGTGCCTAGCTCTCTTTCCCTTGCCACCGACTGCGTTGTCACAACAAGACAGGTAAGCATAGATAAAATAGCGACAAGACAAGGTATATTATACCAATAATATAATCTGTTAGGATTAAACCACGTCCTAGGCACTAGCTGAGTATTTTGAATCGTCTCATTTAAGTTAAATAAATATTCTCGATTGTATTGATTAACAATTTCTCCTGTATATCCAGCTACGATTTGCGCGGTATTGGTTTTTCTCCCATCAAAAATAAGCTGTACTGATGCTGGTTTTCCCGCATCAAGATTACGAGAAAACTGCTCATCAATCGAAAGAACCATCAATCCTTTTTGCCGATCAATAAACGGACCTATTTCTTCTACCCCTCTAAGGAAGTGAACTGGATTAAATATCTCAATACCAAAAAATCTTTCTACAAGTTTAAAGCCATGCTCTCCATTGTCTCGGTTAAGAATGCCGATAGGTACATTTTTTACATCTAAGGTAGCTGCAAAAGTAAAGATGAACAACTGTATAAGTGGCGGAACTAAAATTGCAATACGCACCTTGCGATCATACAAAACTGTTAGAAGTTCTTTCCAAATAAGAGCTAGTATTCTTTTCAATCCAACCTCTTAACAGTTTTAAATGATGTAATTACAAAAAAGAGGATTCCAAACGCCACAATAGGAATCATATCCAAAAACAATAGACTCCAGACATTTCCTACTAAAAAAAGGCTCTGCAGACTTTGCACAAAATATTTTGCCGGAATGATGTAGGTAATCACTTGAATCCACTTGGGCATGCTGTGAATATCAAAAAGAAATCCCGATAAAATATAAGCAGGCAAAAAAGCAACAATAAGAGTAATTTGATAGGCAAAGACCTGATTTTTTGTAAGAGTAGAAATCATTAGGCCAATGCCTAAAGAACAAAATAAAAAAAGAGCCGAAACAAAAGCAAGCATAAGAAATGAGCCTCGATGCGGCAGGCCATAAAAAACGACAGAAATTAAAACACAAATAGCCATGGAAATCATTCCAAGAACAAAATAGGGAATCATCTTAGCAATCACGAGCTCTTTAATGCCTACTGTTGTCGACATAAGAGCTTCCATAGTTCCCCTTTCCCATTCTCTTGCCACAACGAGTGCTGTTAAAAGAGCTCCTATTAAGGTCATAATGATGGCAAGTGACCCAGAAAGAAGAAAAAAGCGACTTTCTAGTTGTTCATTATACCAATATCTTGGTTGCGTATTTATAATAGGATATTCCTCTGGGATACCCGTTATATGAGCCTCTTGTGCAATCCAACTTTGAAAAGCTCCTGCTGCGTAATTTAGCACGAAATTGGCTGTATTTGTTTCACTACCATCTGCAATTACCTGAATAGGAGCAATTTTATCTGGCCTATTTCTGAACTGGGTAAAATAGGAAGGGACAACAATCATTCCTCGAATGGTTCCCCTTGTAATATCATCTATAAGTTCTCTTCTGTCTCTCGCTATTTTTGCATCAAAATAACGAGAGCCTGTTACTGATGCAGCAAAACTTTGTACATCGGGAGAAGTATCTTCTAAAACAAGACCCATTCTTAAATGATCTAAATCCAGTGACACTCCTGACCCATACAAAAAAATGAGAAGTAAAGGTAAAAACACAGTGATAGAAAGGCTACTTGGATCACGCATAATTTGTAGAAACTCTTTGATAATAAGAGCTGTTATTCGACGAGTTTTACCTTTCCTATTTTCCTGCACTTGATGATTGGTGGGTTTATTTTCCATTTAGCTCAACTCACCTTTTTAGAGTTTTTATCGTACTCTTCAATCATCTGAACAAACACATCTTCTAAAGTAGGGTTGGGATTATCGGAGGTTTTCACCTGATCTTTAAGGGCATTAGGTGTATCTACTTTAATAATTTTCCCTCTGTAGACTAGAGCAATTCTATCGCAATACTCCGCCTCTTCCATAAAGTGGGTAGTAATCATAATAGTCACTTTTTTGGCTACTAACCCATTAATATGATTCCAAAACTCTCTTCTAGTAACAGGGTCAACACCTGAAGTTGGCTCATCTAAAAATAATACCTTAGGATGATGCATGTTAGCGCAAGCCAAGCTAAGCCTTTGTTTATAGCCCAGTGGTAGCGACTCTGAAGGATGGCGAAGGTAGTTTTTCAAGTTAAAGATCTCAATCATCTCTTCTATAGCCTGTTTTTTCTCCTCTTTTTCTAGGTTATAAATCCCAGCAAAGAAATTGAGATTCTGCTCAACATTTAAATTTCCATAGAGAGAAAACTTCTGCGCCATATATCCGATATTTGCCCTAGCAACACCTGGTGCCTTTTGTAGGTCTACGTCATTGACTGATGCTTTTCCAGCTGTCGGCTTTAAGAGACCGCAAAGCATTTTAAATGTTGTCGTCTTGCCAGCTCCATTAGGCCCTAACAAACCAAAAATCTCTCCTTTCTGAATATTTAAAGAAATAGAATCAACAGCAGTAAAATTCCCGAATTTTTTCGTAAGACTATCAGCTACTATCGGAGTGGCTGTCTCATTTTCAACAAGAGGGGCTCTTTCAGCCAGCTTAGACTCTCCTTTAGGAACGCCTTGCAAAATATTGATAAAAGCATCTTCAAAACGAGGGGGTACTTCCTTTGCTTGTACATCTTTTTCTATGCTTTTCTTTTCTTTTAATACAATGCGAAGATCACGCCCATGAATTACCCCGTCCATTACATTGTCTTCTTTTAAGAGCTCAAAAAGTAACTTTCGACGGTCTCCTTTAATTTCTATGACCTCAAAAGTTTTTCCGGACATTTTTTCAGTAAGCTCTTTTGGATCTCCGTTATAAAGTAGCGTCCCTTTATTCAATAAAAGAACGTTATTACATTTTTCAGCCTCATCTAAATAGGCAGTACTCCAAACAACAGAGATCCCTTCTTTAACTAACTGCTCTACCATCTTCCAAAGTTCTCGCCTTGAGATGGGGTCAACACCAACACTCGGTTCATCTAAAAGAAGAAGATCTGGTTTTTTAATAAGAGAGCAGGCAAGGCCTAACTTTTGTTTCATTCCACCTGAAAGATTTCTGGCTAGTCGGTTGGTAAACTCAGCAAGACTTGTAAAATGTAGCAGTTTTTCACAAGCTTGCTTCTTTTCTTCTCCTATGACATTTCGCAAGCTGGCATAGAGATTCAGGTTTTGTTGTACTGTTAAATCTTCATATAGACCAAACTTTTGTGGCATGTATCCGGTAACATAATGAATAAATTCAGCTTCTTTGATAGTGTCATGCCCTTGAACCGTGATAGAGCCTTCTGTAGGAATTAATAATCCGGCCATTAGCCGCATCAAAGTTGTTTTTCCAGCGCCATCAGGACCTACTAATCCAACAATTTGTCCTTTGGGAATAGTGGCATTAATATTTTTTAAGGCAGGATTATCTTCCGTAGGAAACACCTTGGAAAGCTCTTTGATTTCCACAAGTAATTCACTCAAAGCTCACCTGACATTTAATTTGACAGTTACTGGCATCCCTTGCACAAGACCGTGATCCGGATTATTTACATAAACCCTCAGTCGATATACAAGGTCAGTACGTAATTGTAGGGTTTCTACAGTCTTGGGTGTAAATTCAGCTACAGGAGAGATAAATCCAACCTGACCTTCATACCTTCTACCACTATCAGTAAATACGGTAGCTCTCATACCATAATATACTTTCCCTAAGTCTGGTTCATCAACAAAGGCGCGGACCCATACTGGAGAAATTACGGAAAGTGTATAGACGGGATCAGCTGGATTAACGACTGTTCCAGGCTCACGAATGCGAGTTAGAATAATTCCATCAGTTGGCGCGCATGCTTTAGTATAGTCTAAATTGTCTTTGGCAACAGCTATTGCAGCATTGGCTTGAAGCAGGTTTGCATATAGCTGGTCGCGATTGGCCTCGGCATCATCTAAATCCTCTTGAGAAACTCCTCCAATATCTATTAGCTCCAAGCGCCTTTGTAATAAAATCTCAGCATTATCTAAATTCACCTGAATTGCTTTAGCAGTAGCGATTGCCTCCTGAAGTTGGCTATCATAAGGAGTTGTATTCAAGGTGCACATTAAACACCCTTTGTTTACTTTATCCCCTTCTTCATAAAAAAGTTCATCTACTTGACCGCTTACTCTAAAGCCGATATCTACCTGGCGGACATCAACATTGCCAAAAAGGGTAATCTCATTGCGGTCCTCTCTTTCTTTATATGCATAAACAATAATAGCGACGACAACCGCTGCTACAGCCAGAATAATAACAGAAAAAAGAATCGTCTTTTTCATAATCCCCTACTTAATTAGGGGTGTATCTCTGTAGAAAAAAAAAGGCAATATTTTTCTTAGTAATTTTTGTTATAAAAAATTTATAGAAGTTTTATCGAACTTTTTTCAAAGAAAATGTTTTCAACTTAAGTTGCAAGCTAAAAGAAGAATCTTGCAACTTAAGTTAGATGTACTGGAGAAAAAATCCAGGCATCATCTGTTTTAAAGGATCAGGACGATCCTTTTGGATCACACTGCATAAGACAATTGTACTCACAACAATGGATAAAATTATTACTGCACTATGCACTGTGTCTGGCTTGGAACCTCCTCTTTAGGAGTTAGTGTTACTTCAGTAATAAAGGGGAAATTGTCAATAGTTGCTTTTTTTATTTCTTCTGGTAAAGATTCATCTTGGAGCATCCATCCTAATACCGCAGCATGATTTTTTACATACTCATTGATTTTTGCGGCTACTTGATCATCTTTCACTTGTGTTTTTGCAAGTATATGAGCTCCTAAAAAATCTGCTAAATTTACACCATTAAACAGAGAGCCTAGGGGCTCTATTGTTGTCAGTAATCTATTATTAAACTCCTCAAGGCTATATTCACTATTTTCTTCATGTGTTTCACGACAAGCTACCATTAATATTAGAGGAGCTGGCTCCTTAAAGGGAAAGTTCATTGGCATCTCTTCCCATTGTTGATTTTGACATTGGCTTACAATATCTTGTAATGGAATTGATGGACTAGACATAAGAACCTCTTAATTAATTTTTTATAAATTCGAGAAAACTATAAAAAACTTTTTTACTAAAAGACAACTTCTAAAATTGCTTAATAGATAAATTAGGACTTTCTTCAGGCAGTAGTCTATATGAGAGAAGAGGAATTGTATCGCGATATTTTTTTTAGTATCCTTTTTAAGCTAAGTGTAAAAGAAAAAGAGGGAAAGGATAACTCACTTCATCGTGTGGGTGCATATGAGTACGATAGCCTATATCTATACTTCCATGACATGCTACTGAATGATATATCTCCTTGTTGATGTTCAAGGGAGTGGCTACAACGTCCAATATTCCATTTACAATACATCCAAAAGGAACTGTTGCCTCTAAAGTACCTCGGGCAATTTGGGCAATTCCAGTTAAAATAGCTTCATCATACCATCGTCCAATAATGGCTCCCGACTCAGCATTCCGATCACCAATAGAGGCTGTAATGCTAACTATAGCTAGGCCTATTACCATGCGGATACAACCCGATATAGTTGAGGTACCTGGAATATAACCTAATATATTCAAAAAAAAATTGTTAATACGCAAGGCTGTAACAGCAATATTTCTTAAAGGTCGAGGGAAAAACAGCGCTTCATTAAATCTTGTATTAAAAGTCTCTCTAGTAACAGAGCGAATACCATAAGTATTGAACATACCTAGCTCCTAGTTCTTTATTTTTTGTAAAAAATTCTACTCCTTATACTAATTTAAGAGTAGATCTACTTTTTTAAAGCTGCATGTAATAAAAAAAATTTACAAAGCCACATAGCTTTCAACTACATACTTTATTTGGGATTTTTTTTAAGGAAAATGCGCCTTGCACCAATTTAAAGGCGGGCCTATTTTCTTTTTCATAAATAATAGGAAATCCAATTAGCTGTTTGCATTGAGGACATTTAACCGATAAACAATTTTTTTTATCGAAAGAATAATTTTGCAATTTAGCCAAATCTTCAGGATAAAAAATTCTATCTAAATAACACCTTTTTAAAGGGCCTGGACCATCTTTTTGATAATACATTATGATGTGTTCACATATGCTACATGACATCTTTAATAAAGCTGGAGTTCCTCTTTTTTTTGTATATGTGTCATTTTTAAATTTTATTTTTGTGAGAACACCTTCCATCAGATAAAAAATTTAATTTTTAAGATGACATCTTAATTTATTGTCGAAAATATAGGAACAAGTTTGCTCCTTCATCTAAAAAAAACTATATACTTCTATCGAACAAGCAGCATTTACCACTGCTTTATTGCCAATGTTGCGGATTCCACACTCCTGAATCTTCTGTCAGGAATATATTCATGGAATTTAAATACAATGCCCAAAATATTTGCTATGATAGCTTAAGATTTAAACGGCCTGAAATCAACCGAGATTTAGCTAAAAACAATGTTTTACAACAGTTTTTTTCTATTAGGTCTGAAGAAAAGGAGTCCATTTGGGAAATTCGCAGACTATCTAAATTGAAGATTAGGAAACTAAGTCTGCTTTTTTAAGACATCATAATGAAATATGGGCCAACCTCGATTGAATAATCGAAAATCATTTACGATTAAACATTCATGATTCTGCTGAGTTATTTTTTTGTATATGCCTCAATAACTCTCAATAAACCCTTATTAAATACTGAGAGTTATTTTACTTTATTAGAAGCTAGACATTTTGCCGATCAACTTTTTAAGGCTTTGCTTTTTTCTTGAAAAACAGCGAGTAAATCATCATCCCCTTCAGCCATTTCTAATGGAGATTGACCTTCCTTATTTTTGATATTTACGTTAGCGCCTTTACTAATTAGATAGGCAGCTACTGTTAAATCTCTGACCCTTATAGCAATATGTAAAGAAGTCATCCCATCGATATCAGGTTTATTGATATCCGCTCCTGCTTGAATCAACCGCTCAATTACAGCCTCGGTTGCATTTGAAAGAAAAGATAGATCAACCTCCTCAATAAAATCATGCAAGGCAGTTCTTTCTTTAGGTCCATAAGCAACATTTGGATCAACGCCATTATTAAGAAGGAAGTTCAACTGCTCAAGGGCTACCTCGAATTCCTTTTTTTCTCTTTCAATGAACTCATCAATTCCAAAAGATCCAGCTAATATACGTGTTTCTTCTGAAATGCCAATATTCGATAATTTACTAATCAATTTACACAATATAGTTTGGTTTCCATAAGCATTTGTCTTATTTAAATCAGCCCCACGGCTTACAAGAAGACCTAAGATGGGCAACCATTCCTCTGATTCATAAGAGTCAAACATGAGAGGAACAAACCAAGGCACAGCTACTTCAATTGGATCACCAAGAGGATCTATTTCTAACCGATCAACTTTGTTCGTCACCTCTAACAGCATTTCTACTGCTTGAAAGCTCCCTGCTTTAGCAGCTCTTTCTAAAGGTGACTTTCCTTCATATTTATTGGGATTAGCGCCATTTGCTAAAAGACAACGAAGTATACTTATAGAATTTCTTGCAAAATCATTATCTCTAATTTTAGCTCCCGGAACAGCAGAAGGATCACTTATTACATTTGAAGCCGCAATACAAAGAGGGGTTTCCCCCCTTCTATTTGCTAGATTAATATCAGCTCCTCTTTGAAGAAGTTCTCGCACTTGATTTATATCACCTTTTTCAACAGCTTCATGAATCAAGGCATTTCCATAACGATTTAGTTCATTGATGCTAAAATTGCTTAAATATTCGGCAATCTTTG
>JASFVE010000050.1:0-13888 GCA_050049995.1 Chlamydiota bacterium
CCCAGTCGATTTACCTCTCAATAATTGAGTTTGTCATGTTACGACACATCTAGCCTCTCTTATGGAGAGGCTCAATCACTTTTATTCAGAAGTTTTTATTTTTACTACTATTCAAACTTCATAAGCATCCCCTTCTTTCAACTTATTTTTAATGAGATGGTATGTTAATGCTATTTTAATACAATGACGCAGCTTTTTTATATTTTCTAAAGAGATTTTATCGTTGAGATTAAAACGTATAGCTCTATTGTCTTCATACTCAAATTCTGTAGGGTATAATTTTTTAAAAGTAGGGACTAAAAGTGAAGTACATTTAAAGTAAATTGCATACTGCTTTCCAAGTTTTTCTTTCCAATTGATCCTAATTGTGCTTCCATTTGTTGTAACATAACTTGGTTCACCCCATTTAAGTGTTTCCTCAACTTCTCCAACCTCTTTAGTCTTCGAGGCAACATCAAAGATCAGCTGGCGTAAAAACATCAATTTATTTCTACATTCTTTAGGATAAGAAGCAAAAACAGCAGCGACTTCTGGGTTTATGAACTTTACTTGTTTCATATTTATTTTCAGCATTTAATGCTTTATAAATACTTCGTTTTAAAACGAAGCAGAGAAAAATGCAATATTACCCCATGCCTAAACTTATCAAAACTCAAAGTAAATAGCGCCGGAGTAGACAAAGCAAAAAAGACCTTTTTGTTTCAAAAAATGACCTAAAAACTTACTTTGTGTTAAGCGAGTTAATTTAACAAAAACATTTTTTTAATTATTTACGTTTGCGTAAATCATAAAGTGACGGACCCGACTGCAACCAATTCGAACTCTCTCATTAATCAACATTCGAGTCAAAATTTTGTGAAGATAAATTAGTATTTACCTGTATCCACTTATTAATGCTGGAAATAATCTCTTGTAATTCATTTGGTAGAGAATGACCTGACTTAAGACCGCGAAGATAAGCTTTCCAAAAAATTTGCATGTTTTTTAATTCTTTTCCAGAAAACATTATTGGGAGTAATAAATCAGTTTGCCTATGCTCAAATACTTTTCTAACAATCTTTGATATATTTTTTAACTGATCTCCCTTTTGTAAAATCATCGCATATAGATCATGAAAATCTTTCATTCGACTATTTTTCCCTTTTCGAGAAATAATTGTCTGAATTTTTTCTGCAAAAATAAATTCCAGTGGGTAACATTTTATTTCTATGTGACTTTCAAAAATTGCTCCTTTCTTTGAGAAAGCTAAAGGAAGCTTTAATTCAATAGGCTCAACAAGATCTCCATAACCTAAATCAATACATACTTTAAAACGAGTTTTGCCAAAATATCCAATCATGCTAATTCTTTTTCCGGCATACTTCATATGAGAATGTAGGAGTTCCTCAATACGTACATTTTCAAATGAAAATCCATCTTTCACTCTAATTTGAGCTATTTCTTCAAAGATCTCTTTTATCTTTTTTGCGTCTTGTAGATTCTTTCTCAAACTGAAATCTAAATCTTTTGTTTCTCTTTCTATTTTTAAAATTTTTGAAAGAAGAATCCCTCCTTTAAGAATAAATTGACTAGCATGTCTAGATTGAATTAATCTTACTAAAAATCTCTCAAGAACTAAATTTTGCCATAATATCGCTGGATCAATATTTTGTTCTCGAGCAAGATTTCTAATTCTAGCTTTGAAAGCTTTTTCTATATCTTCTGTCATGTCGTCAAAGTAATAATGTATGGTTGAATATTAACTCGCAAAATTTTTGCATATTTAGATAATTTTGTAAGAGATGGATGCTGTTTAGAATCAAACAAATAAGCTTTCAAGGCTTTAATCGCTATTTCGAGACTTAAATACCGGAACGCATCAATAATACATCTTTCTTTATCAAAAATTTTTACCTTATACTCTCCCATCATAATTTCTCTTTTCCCCAGTTCAATATTTCGCATCCGAATAATTCGTACACCTTTTCTTTTTGGTGCACGCAATTGATGAGGAACAGCTATCCAATTTTCTCTAGGAATTTCATCAGTTAAATCATAGTACGCTAAAGCTGAGATTAAACATATTACCCCTTGAGGAATCGTAGATGAGTTAATAGCAAGCTGTTCCCAGGCAATATCTACTTTCGGTTCATAAGATCTCGATCTATATACCCCTCTAGATATTCTCTCCAAAATTCCCTTTTTGCAAAGGTAAGCCAAAATATGTCTAGGTACGCCAATTTCTTCTGCTTGCTTTGCTGAAAACTGAGGTTTTTTTAGAAGTTTTCTTAAAGGTTGATAGTACTTTGATTTCTTTTTCATAATTAAAATTATATAAAACGCACCCAATTTAGTCAATTGGGTGCGTTTTGGTGATTTTTAAGAAAAAAACATTTTTTAAGTTATTTATATTAAATGTGATATGAAATGATGACCCCCCGACTGCAACCAATTCGAACTTTTACAGAGATCTCTATCAAAGTTCCCCCCCCTTAAAGCCAATTTATTTTAAAGTTACAGTTCAAGGTGTAAAAAACTAAAAACTTTAAGAAGAAAAAAACAGAAAAATAGCAAGAATAGTTTAAACAAACTGCAAGATAATATAGGAAATTTTTTATATTTCAGAACAAATTCATTTTACTTAATTAGATAATGACGGAGGAGGTGGGATTCGAACCCACGGTACGTTTGTGGCGCACACACGCTTTCCAAGCGTGCTCCTTCGGCCGCTCGGACACTCCTCCAAAGAAGGGTTACAAGATTATCGAAAAATAAGAAAATCAGCAACCTTTGAAAAATAAATTACCTCTCAATAGGAGAAATCATTAAGATGATAGACCGTTAAATGGGGAATTCTGGTTGAAAAACCGACTTTCAGGCATTATTTATTTTGTATGAAAAAATATAAAAAAACATTTTACTTCTTTTTAGCGATTTTTTTGGGTTTTTCCAGCTGCACCCCCAAAAGTACATCCATTGAAAAGCCTTCTGTTTTAGTCTCGATTGAACCTTATGCATTTTTTGTAAAAAAAATTGCAGGCGACACTCTTCAAGTGAAAACATTAATCCCCCCTAGCGCTAATGCTCATTCCTATGAGCCTACACCTAAAGAAGTAAAAGAAGCGGGAAACGCTGATGTATGGTTTCAGATTGGAGAGCCAATTGAACATGCAATTACCCCCTCTTTGCAGCAAAAAAATAAACACCTCCTCATTTATGATGTTAAAACTGACATTGAACTTATTGGTGGGTGCTGTTTAGGGCATCATCATAAAGAAAGTAAAGACATTCATGTATGGCTAAGCCCTATCCTTATGAAAAAGCAAGCGATAGCGATGGCAAAAATTCTTATGAATAGATTTCCTGAAAACGCTTCTCTATATAAAAGAAACTTACAAAGCCTGCTTTTAGAACTAGATGATTTGAATGATGAAATAGAAAATTTATTAAATTCCATCGAGAACAAGAAAATTCTAGTCACACATCCAGCGTTTGGTTATTTTTGCAGAGACTATAACTGTGAACAAATAGCTATTGAGTTTGAAGGGAAAGATCCCTTACCTAGACAATTAGATGAAACAGTTAAAGTTGCAAAAAATTCTCGTGTAAAACTGATCATATCCCAACCTCAATTTTCTCAAAAAAGCGCAGAAGTCGTCTCCAGACGATTGCAACTACCTATTTATGAGTTTAACCCTTATGCAAGTGATTATATAAGCAATATGCTCTACCTTGCTAGTTTGGTGGTGCAAAGCAATGAGTAAAGCAATTGAAATTACCTCTTTAGACTTTGCCTATGAAACAGCCAAAATTTTAGAAGATGTCAACCTTACTATTGAGGAAGGTTCCTATGTAGGAATTATTGGACCAAATGGTGGTGGTAAGACAACACTCCTTAAACTTATTATGGGCTTTCTACGTTATCATAAAGGATCCATTAAGCTTTTTGGTAAGCCTTCTGAAAAATTCAAAAATAGAATTGGTTATGTACCGCAAGTTAATGCGTTTGATAGAGCTTTTCCAATTACTGTCGAGGAAGTTATTTTGCAAGGGTGCCTTGCAAAATACAGTTTTTTCCAAGGCTTTAGGCAGCAAGAAATAAGCAAAGCAAACGACGCTATACAGCTAATGAGGCTTGATGACTTTAGAAAGACTCCATTTGGCAAGCTTTCAGGCGGGCTTGCTCAAAGAACACTCATAGCAAGAGCTCTAGCATCTGATCCTTTGTTTCTTTTTTTTGATGAACCAACAGCAAATGTCGACACAAAAACAAAAGACATTATCTTTCAAGCTTTACACGATTTTAAAGGTAAAAAGACTATTTTACATGTTACCCATGATCTTAATTTAGTCATCAAAGAAGTTCAACTAGTGGTTGCTGTAGAAAAAAAAGTGACTACCTACCTTCCTAAAGATGTGTGTGAACATTTTGCACTTGGACTTTATCACCCACCGCTAATAAAGGAAAAAGAATGAACCTGCTGGAAATTTTTAATAGCCCATTTTTTCAAACAGCACTACTTGCTGGACTTTTAGCCTCTATAGCTAGTGGAATGATAGGATCGTTCGTTGTAGTAAAACGCCTAGTTTTTTTATCTGGTAGTATTGCCCACTCAGTCTTAAGTGGAATGGGTCTTTTTTTATGGCTGCAAAGAAAGCATGGCATCACTTGGCTCAACCCCCTTTATGGAGCTTTTTTAGCCGCTGTTATATCTGCCCTCTTGATTGGGTGGATCCACTTAAAGTACAGACAAAGAAAGGATGCTGTCATAGCAAGTATTTGGGCATCAGGCATGGCTATTGGAGTTATTTTCATTTCTCTTACTCCAGGTTATAATGTTGAGCTTTTTAACTTTCTTTTTGGAAACATTTTATGGACGACAGCACAAGATCTTTGGATGCTTTTTGCCCTTGACTTAGCCATTTTTGCAATTGTTGCTACACAGTTTCAAAAACTACTAGCTGTTTCGTTTGACGAAGAGCAAGCTCATTTGCAAGGGATCCCTGTAAATAAACTTTATTTTTTACTTCTTTGTCTAGTTGCAGTATCAATAGTTCTACTAGTTCAAGTTATTGGAACAATTTTAGTTATAGCTCTACTAGCTCTACCTCCTTTAATTGCCAACCTTTTCACTAACACATTAAAAAGTTTAATTGTCTTATCTATTCTTTTTTGCGCTTTTTTTAATACTTTTGGGCTAGTTCTATCCTATGAGCTAAACTGGCCAATTGGAGCTACCATTGCACTGACCGCTACCACCAGCTATTTTATAGCATTATTTTTTGACAAAAAGAAAAAGCTGAAATTTTAATGTAGTTTTACTAGAAAGTTTACTATATTTCTTCTTCAAACAATTTTTTATGGAGCAAAATAATGACACAACCAGCTAATCCCCGCCATGAGAACACTTCCCCATTTCTAGATCCTTTTGAGGACTTCACTATCAGTCTTACTCTATGTAAAGGCAAGAATGATAGTAATTTAATGACACGACTTGAAAATTCAGTCGCTGTCTTATATGCCAGTGGAAAAGGAGCTTCTCAAAAGAAAATATTAGCAACTACTGAAAGTGTTGACCCTAAACTTGTTCCAATAGTAGAAGGCATTATACTTAATATTATTCTCAAGGATTCTGCCCTTTCATAGGAAGAGACTATAAAATAATTTTTTAAGCTAGTTAAAATAACCATTTTAAAGGATTCTTGTTGACGAGTACAAGAATCATCTTATAAAATAACTGCTCTTTGTGGTCAGGAGGACTAAATGTACGCGATTATAAAAACTGGCGGGAAACAGTATAAAGTGAAAAAAGGAGATGTTATTAATGTCGAGCTATTAGACATCTCTCCCGATCAACCAGTAGAATTTAAAGAAATTATTTTCCTAAATGATGGGAAAGAGACAAAGATAGGCCTTCCGAACGTGGAAAATTGCATTGTTCGAGGCGAATTTATTGGTGAAACAAAAGGACCTAAAGTAATTGCTTTTAAATATAAGCGAAGAAAAAATTACCATAAGACAAAAGGTCATCGCCAAAACTACACTCGAGTAAAAATAACCGAAATTGCACTAGGCTAAGGAGTAAAGAATGGCTCATAAGAAAGGTCAAGGATCGACTAGAAACGGAAGAGACTCTCACGCAAAACGATTAGGCGTCAAAGCATCTGACGGTACATTTGTTTCTGCGGGCAGCATTATTATCAGACAAAGAGGAACCAAATGGCATCCTTCTAGTAATGTTGGCATGGGTCGTGACTACACCATTTTTGCTCTTACAGATGGAATCGTAAAATTTCATAAAACGAAAAAAACTTACGTTTCTATTCAGCCACAAGAGCAAGTTTCATAAAAAAAATATAGTTTTCAGCCATGTTTGTCGATAAAGTTCAACTTCGCTTGATAGCGGGAAAAGGAGGAAACGGCGTCGTAGCATGGCGAAGAGAAAAGTATATTCCTAAGGGTGGTCCTTCTGGCGGAGACGGCGGCAAAGGGGCCTCCATTATTATTCAAGCAGACAATCATGTTTATTCTTTAGAAGATTACCGCAATATTAAAATTGTTCGTGCTAAAAATGGCGGGCAAGGCGGATCTAATCAAAAAAAAGGAAAAGACGGCCAAGACAAGATTCTAAAAGTCCCTTTAGGCACTATTGTCAAAAAAATTAGTTCCAATGAAGTCCTCTATGATTTAACAGAGCATGGGCAGCAAGTTACTATCTGCTCGGGTGGTAAAGGCGGAAAAGGAAATATTCATTTTAAATCTTCTACGAATAGAGCACCTAATCAATGTACCGAGGGTACCGAGGGCGGGGAAGAGGAAATTGAACTAGAGTTAAAACTTATTGCAGATGTTGGTTTAGTTGGCATGCCAAATGCCGGAAAATCAACCATTATTTCAAAACTTGCCAAGCTACCTGTAAAAATTGCCCCCTATCCTTTTACCACATTAACCCCTAATTTAGGGCTTGTTGAGTTTGATGATTACTCTCGTATTCTCATTGCCGACATTCCAGGAATTATCAAAGGGGCTCATCACGATAAAGGCCTTGGACTTGCTTTTTTAAAACACATTGAAAGGACAGAAGTTTTAGTTTTTGTCATTGATATTGCAGCACAAGATCAAAGAGATCCTCTACAGGACTTTCTCACTTTGCAAAATGAGCTAAAGTCTTATAATCCTAATCTATTACAAAAACCATCATTAGTCGTTCTTAATAAAATAGATGATGAAAACAGCAACGAGTACTGCAAGCAATTTAAAAAATCTATTTCCTTAGGCAATACTCCTATACTGGAAACATCTGCTGTTAATAATATAAATATGGATGAGCTGAAAGAAACTATCCGAGAGCTAGCTCAAAAAAAAGGTAAAAAGTTTTAGCCTTTTTTAGATGGGATTATTTTTCCCTTTTTATCCAACAATGTTAAAACCCCTCCTAAAATCACTAAACATGCTCCTAAGAGAATTGTAATTTTTGGGACTGCATCAAAAAGAAAAAATCCTATAATCCCCCCAAATACAATACTCATATACATTAAACAGCCAGCTTGCGTAGCAGGTATATAAGTATAAGCCTTAGTGATAAAAAACTGAAAAAACGTAGCAGCTACACCTACTCCTAAAATATAGATCCACATTTTTTCACCAAAAGGCTCCCATGTAAAAACCATCGGGAAAAAAGAAATTATAATAGAAAAAATGAAGAAATAAAAAAGAATGCTTTCTGTTTTCTCAGTTTTTGAGAGCAACCTGACACTCACCATAGCAACAGCTACAAAGAGTCCTGCACTTAAACCAATAATACTTGGAACGAGTGGAAAATGAAGATTTGGTTCTAAAATTAGAGCAACTCCTAAAAAGCCAAGACCCAAAAAAAACATTCTTCTTTTAGGTATTTTACTTTTTATCCACAGTAAAACCACTAGTGGAATGAAAAGAGGACTGGTATTTGCCAGCAAAATCGCATTTACTAAAGGAAGGTTTCTTACGGCATAAAAGTAAGCATAAAGACCAAGCATGCCAACGATTGCTCGAAAAGTATGCAGCTTAAATCGTTTAGTCTTTAAGCTGATCTTCTTTTTTAATAAGAAAGGCAAGAGAATAATCATGGAAACCACATTCCTAAAAAAGACCATGGCTTCAATTCTAACCTCAGGAGAAAGCTTAACCAAAGTGGCCATGATGGTATAGCTCAATGCAGCTAACAGGCCAAACAGGGACCCAATAAAAATATCTCTTTCTTTCATGCATGAAGTATACTGCTATTTATATTTCTTCATGACATTTTCCTTTCTTTAAGACAACTTTAAAGATGATCTACGAATCGCTTTACCCAATTCTTTTTACCTGGTACGATTTCTGGCCTTTAAAAGAACAAAAGGATAAATAATGGCTACACAAGCTCTTGCATATGGTATTGAAAGATCATTTTATGAAAGTACTATCTCGAAATTAAGAAATACGCATTTTCGTTATGCTGATCCAGCTGCAAGCGAGAAACTATTTTTTCCTGCTAAAGCTCTATTAACAATGGTTCAATCTATCGATCTTTCTAAGAAAGCCGCAAAACTTTTTAAAGTTAACTCTTTATTTCCCAAAATATCTAAAAGTCTTTTTTCTCAGATTACAAGTACATATTTAATTTCTCAAATTTTTTTTGATGCTATAGCTGCTTATGGAGAAGGGGCATTGAGCAATAAAAGCATACAAACGATTAGGCTAATCAGTGGAGGTTTAGATTTCTTGCGCGCTACAGCTAATGCGATTTGCGTTGTCGCTTCTATGAACTTCCCCTTCATTGTAGGATATTTTTTATTTGCTACTTTACAAAGTGATTTAATTAGTAATGACCTTCAAGTAGCTAGCGTATCATTATCTTATGCAATTGCTGCGACCTCTATGATTATGCATGGTGGGTTTATCTCTAGACTGCTTCCCGCAAAGTTTTAAATCACAAGACATTAAAGTATTAATTTGGCAATATTCCCTTTGGCACAATTAGGGGTATTGCCATGAGCTTATTTCGCGAAAAACCTTTTGCCTTCTTTATTTTACTTTTTGCAGCTTTGGGAGGACTTTTATATGGTTATGATATCGGCGTGATATCAGGTGCACTTCTTTTTATCCAAAAAGACATCCCACTTTCTACTGAACAAACGTCCCTTGTTGTTGCAGCTGTATTAGGGGGCGGGTCAATTGCCACCCTTATCTCAGGTCCAATGGCAGATTGGATAGGAAGAAAGAAAATGATCATTTTAGCTGCTGTCATTGTCATTATTGGAACCTTACTACTAGCTGGAGCCTATAATTTTTCCTCTCTTTTATTGGGAAGACTTATTCAAGGGATAAGCATTGGCATTGTAACTATCGTAATTCCACTTTACATAGCTGAAGCAACACCTAAAAATATGCGAGGAAGAGGGCTCGCCTTATTTCAACTTATACTGACGTTGGGCATATTGCTTGCCTATGCTATAAATTTTCTTCTCGCACCCAGTGGTAACTGGAGAGGAATGTTCTACTGTGTCCTCATACCTGGATTTACATTATTTTTAGGCTCATTATTTATACCTGAATCCCCTGTCTGGCTATTTTCTAAAGGGAAAAAATCAAAAGCAAAGAGTATTTTGCAGAAGCTGAGATTGCCAAAAGAGGCGGAAAAAGAGTTCCAGGAAATGGAAGGGTTAAAGAAAGAAACTCATGCGAGCATAGAGAAATTCACATGGCAAAAACATTATTTCCTCCCTCTTTTTTTAGCTCTTAGCATCGGAACATTGAATCAACTTACCGGTATCAATGTCATCTTACAGTTTATTACCATCATTTTAAAAGACTCAGGGCTTCAAACAAATTTACTTTCTTTACTGGGAAGCATAGGTATAGGCTTGATCAATTTTATTATCACAATTTTTGCTCTTGTACTTGTTGATAAAATTGGAAGAAAGCCCCTTTTGTTAATGGGAACTGGTGGCATTGTCTTATCTCTTTTTTTTGCTGGAGTAACTTCCTTTGCCTTGGATGATGGAACATTTAAAGGAACAATTATTTTGGTTTCGCTCGTTGGGTTTATCTGTAGTTTCGCTATTGGCCCAGGCGTTGTTGTATGGCTTGCTGTCAGCGAAATACTTCCTAATGCTTTGCGAAGCAAAGGAATGGCTGTTGCCTTATTTTTAAACTCAATCTCCTCTACTATTTACGCCTCTTTTTTCTTGTCTTTGGCTCAAAACATAGGCTTTGGAGGGATTTTTATGCTAAGCGCTACTTTTTCCCTGATATATTTTCTAATTACCTATTTTTATCTTCCTGAAACAAAACATAAAACCTTGGAAGAAATTGAAGAAGGCTTTAGAAAAAGGATATGAAAAAAGATATTTTTATAGGGCTAGATGGTGGAGGCACCAAAACTAAGCTTCTTATAGAAGATGCAAAAGGCAACCTTCTAGGAAGTGCTAGGGCAGGACCTGCTAACATTCGCTTATCGGTAAGTCAGGCATGGGATTCTATTTTTCATGCTCTACATAGTGCCTTGAGGCAAGCAAAAATTGAAATTGATGACCCAACTATTAATCTGCATGCCGGCATGGGACTTGCGGGAACAGAAATCCCATTTGCCTGCAAAGATTTTTTAGAAAAACCCCATCCTTTTAAAAGTATTTGTCTTCGATCAGATGCTTTTACAGCTTGTCTAGGAGCCCATAATGGTCAGGATGGAGATATCATTATTATTGGGACAGGTGTTATTGGGTATCAGATTTTTGAAAATGCAGAGTCACAGGTAAATGGCTGGGGCTTTCCTCATGCTGATGAAGGTGGA
This sequence comes from Chlamydiota bacterium, assembly GCA_050049995.1. Lineage (GTDB taxonomy): Bacteria > Chlamydiota > Chlamydiia > Chlamydiales > SM23-39 > 21-14-0-10-35-9. Next base: position 10,794 of record JASFVE010000050.1, read on the forward strand.
GGCGCATGGCTTGGCATGCAAGCTATTCGGAAAACCCTGCAATGGCAAGACGGCAGAGGAGATAAAAGTTCTATGTTAGAAGCTATCTTTGATCACTTTAACAACAATTTAAATGAAATGGTTGTATGGGCAAATGAGGCAAAGTCTACGAACTTTGCAGAACTTGCCTTGATTGTCACGCAATTTTTAGAGGAAAATGACCCTATTTCCTTAGAGCTTTTACAACTTGCCGGAAATGAAATAAACAAAGTTGGCTCAGCATTAGAAAAATTTTCCCATAAGCCTCTGCCTTGTTCTTTATTTGGAGGCATTGCAAATTTTATCATACCCTTTTTAAGTGACAGTCTTAAAAGTAGAATAAAAGAAAGGTTAAATGATGCTCCCAAAGGAGCTATTTTCATGATACGAAAGCAGGTTTTAGGAGAAAAATGACAACGCAAATGGAACTTGAAGCAAAAGAATCTCCTCAAAAAATAGAACTACAGCTTCAAGAAAACCATGCAATGCTGTCAAAAATAGCCTCTTATATCAAAAAGAAAAACCCCGCCTTTGCTCTTACTATGGCAAGAGGAAGCTCTGCTTATGCAGCTCTTTACCTTAAATATCTTTTAGAAAACAAGCTAGGCCTTATAACTTCTTCTCAACAACTAAGTACAGTAAGTATCTATCAATCTCCTCTTGAATTACGACATGCATTAGCTATTGCAATATCACAATCAGGAAAAAGCCCTGACATATGTGAAAACATACGCTATGCAAAAAAAAAAGGAGCGTTGACCTTATGCTTTGTCAATGATGTAAACTCTCCGCTTGCCAAAGAAGCCGAATTAGTTGTTCCTCTTTTTGCAGGGCAAGAAAAAGCAGTTGCTGCTACGAAAAGCTTTTTAACCTCCTTAAGCGCAGCTATGCATATGGTAGCCGAACTTGCGGAAGATAAATTGCTTTTAAGATCACTGCAAAAAATACCTCAAGCAATGGAGAATACTCTTCAAGTTAATCCATCTGCTCTTATCAAAGCGTTCGCTAAAGTCAATAATTTATTTGTCTTAGCAAGAGGTTTTTCCCATCCTATTGCCATGGAAGCTGCTTTAAAATTTAAAGAAACATGTTCTATTCATGCTGAAGGATTCAGTTCCGCAGAAGTTTTGCATGGTCCTTTTGCTCTAGTAAAAAAAGATTTTCATGCTCTTTTATTTGCTCAAAATGACGTTTCATTAACAACTACTATGGCAATTTGTAAGAAAATTCAAAAAGCGAAAGGGACAACCTTTTTAATTACGAATGAAACACATTCTAAAATGATACATAACTGTGCTGATAAAGTGCTCATGGTTCCTAAAAGCATTCACCCTGTATGTGACCCTCTGATGTATTTGCAACTGTTATACCCCTTTTTTGCAAAGCTAGCTGTAAAAAAAGGGATAGATCCAGACAACCCACAAAACTTGCAAAAAGTTACTGAAACACTATGACAAGGTTTTTAATTCAGGGACTCAAAGTTTATACAGAAACAAAAGTGTTAAAGCAAGGGGGTGTCTTAATTGAAGATGGGGTAATTCAAGAAATTTTCACGCATGATCAATTACAAAAGTTTTGTGAAAAAACCACGTATCACTTTCCCGCCAATTATCATTTAGTCCCTGGATTTATTGACCTTCATATTCACGGGGCAAATGGCTCTGATGTAATGGATAATAGTATTGATGCACTTCAAAATATTTGCATAAGCCTTCCTAAAGAAGGTACAACTAGCTTTTTAGCAACTACTTTGTCACAGCCAAAAGCTAAAATAGAAGAAGTATTACAGACAATTAGCCGCGCCACTGCTTTAAAAGGAGCTGAAATTCTAGGAGTTCACCTAGAAGGGCCTTTTTTGTCTTTTGAAAAACCCGGAGCACATGAGCCCTCTTATTTTTTAGATCCAGACATTCCCCTTTTTGATAGGTGGCAAACTCTTTCTGGAGATAAAATAAAGGTTGTAACTGTAGCTCCCGAGAAAAAGAATGGCATAGAGTTTATTCAGCATTTAAAAAAGAAAAATGTAACAGCATCTATTGGTCATAGTTATGCAAGTTATGAAAAAGCTATTGAAGCTATTGAAGCAGGATCTTCTTACGCAACACATCTTTTTAATGCAATGACACCTATACATCAAAGAAATCCTGGATGTTCTATAGCCTGTCTTTTACATAATCATATCAGTGCAGAAATCATAGCAGACGGGGTGCATTTACATGGAGCTATGATCCATCTCACCTACCAAGTTAAAGGTCCAGACCTTGTCTTGCTTGTTACAGATGCCATGAGAGCTAAATGCATGCCTGCAGGAGAATATACTTTAGGTGATAAGACTGTAACCGTTAACAAAGAAATGGCCACTTTAAAAGATGGGACTATAGCTGGAAGCATTTTAAAAATGGATCAGGCATTTAGAAATGTCTATAAATATTTAAATTGTCCCATAGAACATATGATAAAAATGTGCTCGACCAATCCCGCAAAAATAGCTCGCGTATTTGATAGGAAAGGCAGCATTACTAAAGGTAAAGAAGCCGATCTTGTCATTTTAGACGAAGACTTGGAACCAATTCTCACCTTATGCAAGGGGGAAGCTGTTTTTGAAAAAAAAACTTGAAAACCTTCTTTAAGTTGCATAATAACGACTATATAACTATTTTTTTATTTAAACTAGTCAAGGTACTCAATTGAAAGTCACGGCCATTGTTCCCTGTTATAATGTAGAGAAATATTGCCGAAATGTTATTGAAAAAACGTTAGATCATTGCAGTTTTATTGTTCTTATTGACGATGGTTCCACAGATCAGACTAATAAAATTCTTCAAGAGCTACAATCCTCAAATAGTCAGAAGATTCACTTAATTACCTTTCCTCAAAACCAAGGGAAAGGGATAGCTTTACTGGAAGGAATAAAGTATGCCTTATCAGATACTTCTTTTGACGCCCTTGTTACCATTGATTCTGATGGGCAGCATCTTCCTTCAGAAATTCCCAAGCTTGTCTCATGCATCCAAGAAGGTTCAAGCTTAGTTATTGGTAGCAGAGATTTTACAAAAATCCCCTTTAGAAGACGCCTA
>JASFVE010000051.1:0-13839 GCA_050049995.1 Chlamydiota bacterium
AGTATGCTATAAACATAATTACCATCAAAGGGAGGCAAATTAGTCTAGAGGCAAGTCCTACAATAAGAAAAGCACCTCCAACCATCTCAAAAAAGGCGACTAAAAAAGCACTAAAAAAGGGAAAGGGGATAGCTAAATTAGAGAAAATATCTGCCACCTTTGTAAGGTCAGCGAATTTCCCAAGCCCTGCTATTAGAAACTGAGCTCCCCATGTCAGCCGCATTAAAAGTAAAAAAATACTTTGAAGGTTTTCTCCTACTTTAATAGTTACCTGGTAAATCCAGGCGAGAAAATTAGCTAAACTATTAGAAAACATGAATTAACTCCCTTTTAAAAAAATATTTACTATCCATTGAAATGGAGAATTAAATCAATAATTTATTGAATTTAATTAATTTTTTGTTGTAAAATTACTTTGAAAAAAATAATTAAATCTAAATTATATGGTTAAGTTATCCATTTTCCCACAATTTCAAGTAGATACTCTTTTTCAGAGCCCTGTATTACTTTTTTTAGATGCAAAACTAATTAATAATGTCGTTTCAGGTATTTTGAAGAGTTCCTTAGGTCATATAACCAATGAAAGGACGCATCAAAATAGAAAAGATCATAGTGAAAGATCTTATAAACTTTTTATTAGAAAAGATTATTTGCAAAAAGTAATTCACGCTGTTCAGTTAGGGCAGGTTGAAATTCTAAGAACAACAAGAAGTATTATTGCTTCTAAAACTTGATTAATTCTGTCTATTTGCTTAGGCTTCTCCAATAAAAACAGCTTAAGGGAGATCTATTGTTGTGAGCGTTGCCCATTATTTTACTATTTTGAGGATCTTGCTTATTCCTTTTTTTTCTATTTTTTACTTATATCCCCAAGCAGTGGGAATAAGTGCTGAGTATCTTCCTATCGTCTTAATGATAATTTTAGGTATTTGTGAGTTTTCAGACTTATTTGATGGGTTTGTAGCAAGAAAAAAAAATCAGGTAACAGACCTGGGAAAAGTAATGGATCCAATGGCAGACAGCATTACTCGGATTACTGTTTTTTTCACTTTTACGCAAGGGATTGTTAAGCTGCCACTTTTGCTTGTTCTTGTTTTTATTTATAGAGAGTTCATTGTAAACACGCTGAGAACTTTATGCGCTTTAAAGGGGTTTGCTTTAGCTGCAAGGCGCTCTGGTAAAGTGAAGGCCGTTTTGCAAGCAGCTTCCATGTTCTTTATTTTAACTTTAATGATTCTTTTCAACTCTCATGTCATAGGGATAGATGACTTGCAAAATTTAAGTTTTATTGCTGTTGCCATTGTTGCAGGGTATACAGTCTTGTCAGCGATTGATTATTTTTATGCCAATCGAAATTATATTAAAAAGGCTCTAGCAAAGAACTAATTTTTAAGAGTAAATAGATCTAAATACTCTTTAGTAGGTTCCGTCCAGCTGTGATCTAATTCTAGGTTTTTATAAGCTATATATTTAGCTTTATTGTTTTTAAAGTCGCTGAAAGCCTTTTTTAGGCTTTCATAAAGATCGCTTGTATCATCTTTTTCAAAAACATAGCCATTTCTAGCTTTTTCAGGGACGCTTTTATCCTCGACATCAAAAACAGTATCAGCAAGGCCTCCAGTTTTTCTAACAATAGGTATGGTTGCGTATCTCATTGCTATTAATTGAGTAAGTCCACATGGCTCAAATTTAGAGGGAATAATAATAAAATCAGCTCCAGCAAACATTTTTCTAGCCAGCGGTTCGTTATAGTCAAAGTGAAAGTGCATATTTTTATTGTCGCTGTACATTTTTTTTAACTCATCAAACTTCTTTTGCGTGTCTTTTTCTGGAGATGATCCACATAAGACAAACTGACCGCCAGAGTTTATTACGTAAGAAATAGCTTCTTTAATGAGTTCAGGACCTTTTTGCCAAACAAGTCTTCCAATAGAAATAAATAGAGGTTTCATGGAGTCAGGGGTTAGTCCTAACTCACTTTGTAAGTTTTTTTTATTGATAAGCTTTGCTTCATGTAGTTCTTTTTCAGTGTTTCTGGGGGAAAAATGACCTTTTAAGTAAGTGTCTTTTTCAGGATTCCATTCTTCGTAATCAAGGCCATTTACGATGCCAAAAAGCTTATCTTTGTTGTCCTTTAATACCCTTTCAAGTCCAAAGGCGCCCTCTTTTTGTACAACTTCTTGAGCATAAGATTTAGAAACAGTTGTAACGACATCCGAATAGACAATTGCTCCCTTTAAAAGATTTAACAGCCCAGGGTCTTCAGAGTTTTCATCTTGCAATAACTCCTTATTTAAATATTTTTTTGCATCTAATCCAATGTTTCTAAGGTTTTGCTGAGAGCATTTTCCTTGATGTTGAAAGTTGTGAACTGTAAAGACCATTTTTTCAACAGCCATATTGTGAGACTGCAAAATATCTTTATATAGAATAGGGCAGATCGCCGTGTGCCAATCATGTAAATGCAAAACATCTATAGTTTTTTTTTCATTTAATAGAAAATCCATGGCAGCCTTAGAAAAATAAAGAAAACGAGCTATGTCATCTTGATATCCATAAATATTTTCTCTAGAAAAATACCGGTCAGGATGATGGTCTTCTATGAATATAAGATGCACTCGGTCTTGTATAACTTCCCAGATCGTATTGTTATGCCACTGATTTTTTTCATAGGTGACAATAGGTTTTTTTTTATTTCTTACATGGGGGATTTTTTCTTTAATCCAAGGGAAAAAAGGTAAGATTACAGTAACATCTTGACCTTGCTTCGCAAGCTCCATACTTAGCCCATGAACAACATCTGCAAGGCCACCTGCCTTGATAATTGGTGCGAATTCTGCAGATATTTCAACGATATTCATGTAAAAATTTTTAGCCGTTTTCCTATATAAATATCCTATTTTTGAATAATCTTGAAGGGGTTCTTGCAAATAATTCTGTTACTTGGATAAGATACTTTGTTTAAATTCAATAATTGATTGATCGATGGGGTGTAGCCAAGGGGTAAGGCAGCGGTTTTTGGTATCGCCATTCGGAGGTTCGAATCCTTCCACCCCAGATTTGAACAATCCGCGCACACATATGAGTGACAATAATTCTTTTTATATCTTTTCTGGAACTTCTCATAAAATCTTGGCAGAAGAGCTTTCGCATGTTACTGGAAGAGACTTAGGGAAAATTCGCATAGAATCTTTTCCAGATGGTGAAATAGGGGTCCAGATTCATAATAACGTGCGGGGAAAAGATGTATTTGTCTTACAAAGTATTTCTAAACGGCCCAATGATTACTTAATGGAGCTTCTCATTATTGTTGATGCTTTAAAAAGAGCATCGGCTAAAAGCATTGTGGCAGTGATCCCTTATTTTGGCTATGCAAGACAGGATAGAAAAGATCAGGGACGTGTTCCTATTACAGCCAAATTAGTTGCCAATCTTCTTGAGACAGCTGGAGTGACTCGCGTTCTTTCGATGGATTTACATACCCCTCAAATTCAAGGTTTTTTTGATATTCCTGTAGATGATTTGTCAGGCCGCCCTCTTTTAATCAAAGCTATTAAGGATCTAGATCTTAGGGATTTAGTTGTGGTCTCTCCTGATCTGGGAAGTAATAAAATGGCTAGAAAATATGCGGAAGAGCTTGGTGTTGAAATTGCTATTGTAGATAAAAGAAGGATTAGTGCAGATAAAGTAGAGCAGGGGGCGTTAATAGGAGATGTTAAAGAAAAAAATGTCATCATTGTGGATGATATTTGTTCTACAGGCGGAACGCTAAAAGTGGCTGCTGAAGTCTGCGTTAAATATGGTGCAAAAAAAGTCTTTGCGGCTGTGACTCATAATTTTGCGGATGCTTCATTGTTAGAAAACAGTTATATTGAAAAAATGTTTACTACGAATTCTATCCCACAAAGACAAAAAGAAAATAATAAAATAAAGGTTGTATCAGTGGCTCATCATTTTTGGCGAGCAATTGAGTGCGTTTTAAATGCAAAATCGATATCATCTTTATATCGATAAAAAAAAAGGATTAATTAAAAATGAAACTTTCAGTTTTTAAGCGAGAAGGAAATGCTAAGAGCGTAATTAAAAAATTACGTAGACAAGGAGACATTCCTGCCATCATTTATGGTCCAAAGGTTGATAGTGAAAAAGTTTTTTTGAAAGGACCAGAGTTTGAAGCACTTTTAAGAAAGTTAGAAGCAGGAAGCCTTGGCTCAACTTTGTTTTCATTATCATTAGAGAATAAAGAGCATAAAGCTGTTGTAAAGGATATTCATTATGATATCACTTCCTATAAACCAATTCATGTTGATTTTGAAATCACCAGTGAAGATTTACCAGTTAATGTAAGTGTACCTATTGAGTTGGTGGGAAAAGAAGAGTGTCAAGGGGTGAAGCTAGGTGGCGTTTTAAGACCTGTAATTAGATTCATCAAAGTTAGATGCTTACCTAAAGATATCCCATCTAAATTTTCTTTAGATGTAAAAAATTTAGTGATTGGCCAATCATTGAAACTTTCTGATATTGATATTCCAGAAAATGTTAGGCCTCTAGCCCGTATGAATGAAGTTGCTGTAGCTGTAGCTAAGCGGTAACCATGTCTGATGCCTTTCTGATAGTCGGGTTAGGAAATCCCGGTCTTTCTTATGAGGGAACAAGACATAATATTGGCTTTGATTTAGTAGATTTACTCGCGAAGGAACTTAATATTTCTTTTCGAGAAAAAAAGAAGTTAGAAGGGTATGTAGCCCATACTAGCTTTGCTGGTAAGCAGTTGGTTTTACTGAAACCAACTACTTACATGAATTTAAGTGGAAGCTCCGTAAAAAAGTGTGCAAGATACTATAGAATCCCTTCATCGCAGATTTTAGTTCTCGTTGATGATGTTGATTTGCCACTTGGTGAAATGCGAATTAAAGAAAAAAGTGGAGCTGGAACCCATAATGGCCTTAAAAGTGTAGAGTATTATTTAAACTCTAAAGATTATTTAAGGCTTAGAATTGGCATTGGGGATTCTAAACAAATGAAATTAGATGAATTTGTTTTAAAACCTTTTTCACCAGAAGAAAAAGACATTATTGATGACGTATTAGTAAAGGGGCTTAAAGCAATAGAAATCTGGTTGAAGCAAGGAATAATTGAGGCAATGAATTTTGCCAATAAACGAGTTAAAAAGAATTTAGGTGAAGTAAAATGAAAAAACTAAGAAAGCATCTTTACGAAGGGATGTATATCCTAAATGCGACCTTAAGTGACGAGTCGCGTAAAAAAGCTTTAGATAAAATTTTAAACGGCATCACTGAAAAAGGTGGCGAAATTAATAAAATTCATGATCAAGGCAGAAAAAAGCTAGCATATGAGATTCATGGTAAAAGAGAAGGATATTATTATTTAATATACTTTACTTGCCCATCTCTTGCTATGGAAGAAATTTGGAAAGAGTATCATCTTCATGAAGATCTTTTAAGATTTATGACTCTGCGAGCTGATTTTGTTCGTGAAGATCTTGAATTTAAACCATTAAAACAAGCTTAAAGAGGGAATTATGGCTAGAAATGAATCAGGACTGGTCTTTGCAAAAAAGAAAAAAGCCTGTCCTTTCAAAGCTTCAGGCTTTAAAGAGATTGACTATAAAGATATAGAAACACTTAAACAGTTTATCACGGAAAGAGGTAAAATTTTACCACGTAGAATTACTGGAGTATCTTACTATTTCCAAAGAAAACTTAAAAAAGCTATCAAACGAGCAAGATATATTGCTTTATTACCGTTTGTTGCAGAAGAGTAAAGAGATTCAGGAGACAACCATGAGACAACAATTGCTGCTTATTCAAGACGTAGATGACTTGGGACGAAGCGGAGACTTAGTAAACGTAAAAGCAGGCTTTGCCAGAAATTACTTGCTACCACAAAAAATGGCTGTTAGAGCTGATAAAAATACTTTAAGAATGCAAGAAAGGCTACAAGCTGAAAGAAAAAAACAAGCTGAGATTGATAGAAAAGAATCAGAGAAATTTGCAGCTCAACTTGACTCTATTACATTAAAAATTGATGTTAAAGTTGATCCTGAAGGTCATATGTATGGCTCAGTCAATGCAAATGATATAGTAGAGCTTCTAAAAGAAGAGGGAATTAGCTTGGATAAAAAACAAGTTCAAGTTAAAAAACCTATCAAGGCAACTGGTACACATTCTATTGCTATTAAGCTTAAAGAAGAAGTAGATGCTAAAGTTACTTTAAAAATTATTCCTGAAGGAGTAATTGAAGCTGAAGTTGATGAAGTGGTAGTAAAACCTGTCGATACAGCTGAAATTAGCGCTACTGAAGAAAATTTAGAGCCTCCAAAATCGGAAGACAAGTGGACCGAACAAGAGAAAAAAGAAGTGAACGAAGCGTCCAAAGAAGTTTAACTTTTTTTTCTCCCGCTAAGTTAAATCTTTTTTTTCGAATATTAGGCAAAAGAAGCGATGGATATCATGAAATCGCTTCTATTTATCAAGCCATCAACTTATTTGATACACTTACTATTAAAGTGTCATCAGAAGATCAATTTACCTGCTCAAATTCAAGTATAGCTCCCTCAGACAACTTAGTTATAAAAGCTCTTAATCTTTTTAGAGAAAAAACAAATATATTAGACAAGGTTTCTATTCATTTAGAAAAACATATTCCTATTGGAGCCGGCTTAGGTGGTGGGAGCTCTAATGTAGCAACTTGCCTTTGGGCTTTAAAAACCTTATTTGCAGCTCCTTTAAAAGCTACAACATTGATGAATTGGGGTTCAGAAATTGGCTCTGATGTCCCTTTTTTCTTTGCTAGAGGAGCAGCCGTTTGTAAAGGAAGGGGAGAGAAAGTTGAAGATATAGTTCTTCCCGATTTCAAGGGATATGTTATCTCTCCTGATGTGCATGTATCAACTGTATCTGTTTATCAAAATGTAGATATGAAACAAGTATCTGATACGCCAGTTGAGAGCCTGATTCATTCTTTTAAAATAAGAGAGCCGATTTTTATAAATGATTTAGAGCATGCGGCATTTCAAGTAGAGCCGTCACTACAAGAAATAAAATTCAACTATCATTTAACAGGAAGCGGCTCTTGCTTTTTTAGTTTAAAAGCTCCTAAAAACCTGCCTTCATCTTGCAAACTCTTTCCCGTAAAGTCTGTTACTCGATCACATACTAATTGGTATTGCCAATAGTTATCCTGCATCTTCTAGTAATAAAGAGTTCTTAACCAAATTCTTAATATCAGATATATTGTCTTTTAAAATGAAGGTGCAAAAATGAAGCAAGATCAAATCTTTACAGATCAATATATTGTAGTTACAGGCGCTGCGGGATTTATCGGATCCGGTGTGGTTCGTCATTTAAATGACCAAGGTTTAGAAAACTTAATTCTTGTTGATGACTTTAAAGATTCCAGCAAATGGAAAAATTTACTGGGAAAAAAGTTTGTAGACATTATCTCAAAACATAAACTTTTTGATTGGCTAGAAGGAAGAGAAAGTGAAATTGAAGCTTTCATCCATTTAGGAGCCTGCTCATCGACAGTAGAGGCAGATGCAGATTTTCTTATGGAAAACAATTATCGTTACTCTCTTCGTCTAGCAGAATATGCTCTAAAAAATGAACACCGCTTTATTTATGCGTCATCTGCGGCAACTTATGGAAAAGGAGAAAATGGATTTAAAGATGAGCACAGTATTTTAGATGACCTACGACCTTTAAATGCTTATGGATATTCCAAACACCTTTTTGATATTTGGCTTGCAAGACAAAAGGTGCTAGATAAAGTAATTGGATTAAAATATTTTAACGTATTTGGCCCTAATGAATACCATAAGGGGCGAATGGCCTCGATGGTTTATCACATATTCAACACCATTCAAAAGGAAGGGTGGATAGGCTTATTCAAGTCTTCTGAGCCTGAAAAATATAAAGATGGTGATCAGGTAAGAGATTTTATTTATGTAAAAGATGCTGTTCGCATGACCTGCAATATGTTAGATAAAGCGTTCAAGGATGTTACTGGTATTTACAATGTAGGAAGAGGAGAGACAGTTACTTGGAATAAAATTGCAGAAGCTGTTTTTCATGCTCTAGATAAAAAAGTAGATATTCGTTATATCGACATGCCAAAAGACTTAGAAGGTCAGTATCAGAATTTTACTTTAGCTGACATGTCAAAGTATGCAACTGTGCAAGGTCATAAGCTGCAAACAGCTCCTATCGAAGAGTCGATAAGAGAATATGTGCAAGAATATTTAATACCGGGAAAAAGATGGTAAAACTAACAGGAACCTTTAGCCAACTACAATCTTTTAAAGTTCTCATTGTAGGAGACTTTATGCTTGATCGTTATACTAATGGTACAGTACAGCGGATCTCTCCTGAAGCACCTGTGTCAATATTAAAGGTAGAGAATGAACAGTCTTTACCGGGTGGAGCAGGAAACGTAGCGTTAAACCTTGTGTCACTTGGCGCTCAAGAAGTTGTTGCTTTAGGTAGGGTTGGTTCTGATTTAGTAGGCCAGGAACTGTTAGAAAAACTGGAAATAGAAGGAGTAAATGTTGACTATTTTGTCACGCAAACTTCTTTTCCAACTCCTATAAAAAACAGATTAGTGGCAGAAGGACAGCAGCTCTTAAGGGTAGATCGTGAAAGAGTCATTCCTATTGACGAAGATCTGGAAAAAGAGATTATTGAAGCACTTCCCCACATTTTATCAAATGTTGATGTAGTAGCTGTTTCTGATTATAACAAAGGTTTCCTGTCAAATGCTCTTTTACAGGCATTGCTTAAAAAAGCAAAAGAACTTTCCATACCTGTCATTGTGGATCCAAAAGGTGATGATTTTGCAAAATACTTAGGAGCTACTTTGATTAAGCCTAATCAAAATGAAGCATATAGTGCGGCTAAATTACCAAACAATGCAGCAATTGATGAAGTAGCTAAAGAACTTTTTGCTATCTGTCATCCAGATAAGCTTGTTATTACAAGGTCTAAAGAAGGAATTTCTCTTTTTGAAAAAGGAAAAGATAGGCAAGACTTCTCTGTTCAGATTAAAGAGGTCAAGGATGTAACGGGAGCAGGAGATACCGTTTTGGCGATGTTAAGTGCTTGCATTGCTAATAAAATAGATATGGAGAACTCCATTCGGTTTGCTAATATTGCAGCAGGTCTTGCCATTGAAAAAGTAGGTTGTGCTCGGATTGGTCTTTCAGATTTTGCTAGAAGGCTATTAGAGATCGATTTAGATAATAAAATCTTTGATGAATCTCATCTTTTTGCTTTAAAAAAAATACTTATTAATCGTGATTACACGTTATTTGCTCTTAAAGGAAAGCAAGTAATTAGCTCAGAGCTTTTGCGATCTATTCAAAAACTTACACAAGAAAATAAAGAACTTATTATTTATTTGCAGGAGGATGAGCCAGATGAGGAGCTTATTAACTTTTTAAGCTGTTTAAAAGAAGTTTCTTTTATTATCCTAAAAAAGGAATCTCTAAATAATCTTTATAAGAATCTCAAGCCCCAAAGTGCCTATTTATTTTGTAATAATGACATGCAAAATATAATTCTTACTGAACTTTCTAATTATATATAATTGTCAAAAAAATATTAATAATATTTGATTTTTAAATATTAATCTTTAATTGATTTTTAATAAAATTCCAACTATAATATTAGTGTCGCCTGTTAATTGGGAGGTTAATATTATGGCTGCTATTTATGATGATAAATCATTACAAAAACTACATCCATGGAATGAAGAATTTTTTACAGATCCTAATTTAGATTTAGAATTTCAAGAATCATTCAAGTTTATTGTTCATGGCATCAGTGAAAATAATCTTTACTTGTTTGCTGACAATGTAGAAAAGTCACTTCAAGGAAGACTAATTAGTGCATCAGTTATTTCAGATGAAAAACAAGGTATTTTTACAGGAGCTTTTTATGGGTTTATTCTACAAGTTCCAGCAAATCTTGTTATAGCATCTTCTGCTAATGAAGACTTTGAAGATATGCATGTAAAAAATAGATTTGAAACATTAGAAGAGCTGGTAAACGAAGTAGAAAAAGTTGCTTCTTTACATCCTCTTTTTTCTCCTGATGACCTATTAGAAAAAACACCACAAAAATGGTATAATGAAATAGTTATATTAGGTTCTAGCAAGTTGCTGAATCCTGATGCTCCTGAGACTTCTGTGAAAGTAAGTGGTATCTTTTTTATGAATGATGATCCACGTGCTACTGATGCTGTAAAAACCGAGTTAATGGTATTAGCTAATCGAAATAACATACCATTTGTAGAGCTCTAAGACTGGATTTCCTCCTATTTCCCACCCCTTGCTATTGAACTTTACTCAGATAAAACAATGGACTTGCGAGGGGAAGGGTAATAGCTCGTTCTTATTGCCTATTGATGCAATTTCTCAAGACTGACTATCGGTCAAGTAACTCAGCTTTTACTCTATTTTAGAAGGCTAAAAATGAGGTTTCTTTAAATAATCTTTATAAAAACTTACTTTTCTAAAGGCTTAATTTATTAATATTGATATAAAAATATTATTTTTTATGTAAAAAAATTAATTGACTTTTATTAAAGTAATAAATATAATATTAACAATGCCTGTTAATTGGGAGGTTAATATTATGGCTGCTATTTACGATAATAAATCATTACATCATGTCATTCCATGGGATGAAGCACACTTTACTGATCCTAGTTTAGATTTGGAGTATCAAGAATCATTTAAGTTTATTGTTCATGGGATTAATGAAAACAATCTTCACTTGTTTTCTGATAGTCCAGAAAAGTCACTTCAAGGAAGACTCATTAGCGCATCAGTTATTTCACATGAAAAACAAGGTATTTTTACAGGAGCTTTTTGTGGACTTATTCTGAAGGTTCCAGCAAGCCTTGTTATAGCGACTCGTTCTAATGAAGACTTTGAAGATATGCATGTTAGAAATAGATTCGAAACATTGGAAGAACTAGAAAATGAAATAGAAAGAATTACCTCTTTGCATCCTCTTTATCAACCTGATGAATTATTAGAAAAGACACCAGAAAAATGGTATAATGAAATAGTTGTATTAGGGTCTAGTAAGCTATGGGAACCTAAAGCTCGAGAGACTTCAATAAAAGTGGGTGGCGTCTTTTTTAAGAAAGATGATCCAAGAGCTTCTGATTTTGTAAAAACAGCTTTAATGTTGCTAGCTAATCAACACAACATACCATTTGTAGAGCTCTAAGGCTGGATTTTTCCCCCGCCCAAACAAACTTCACCTTGATAAAAAACAATGGACTGGCCGGGGGTAATAGCTCTTTGAGGTTCTTTAAAGTTTACCATCACTTCCCCGTTGCATATGGATACAATTTCACAAGGTTGATCTATTTGCCGGTAGCGGACTTTTGCTCTACATAAAAAAGGAAAGAAGGAAGGTTCTTTAAACCAGTTGAGATCATTTGCTCTAAGGCTTTTTTTAAAAAGGGCTGGGTGGTTTTTGCCTTGCCCAATAATTACTTCATTTTTTTCTATATTTTTGTCTACAACATACCAGGCATCACCTTCACCTCCAATACCAAGCCCTTTTCTTTGTCCTAAAGTATGATAAGCAAGGCCGTCATGTCTGCCTATTTTTTCACCATCAATAGTTAGGATATCTCCAGGTGTAAATCCAATATATTGACTTACAAACTGCTTGAAGTTTCTTTTACCTATGAAGCAGATTCCGGTGCTGTCTTTTTTGTTGAAGACAGGGATGTCATTTTCTTGAGCGATCTGCCTGACTTCTGGTTTTGTCAAATGTCCAATAGGAAACAAAACATTTCTTAAAGTATCTGGGTTAATAGCATATAGAAAGTAAGATTGATCTTTGTTGGGATCCGCCCCTTTTTTCAGTAAAAAAGTGTCTTTAGCTTTTTCTGTTTGGCAGTAATGGCCGGTAGCAATGTAGTCAGCTCCCAGCTCCATGGCTTTTTCATAGAAATAGCGAAATTTGATTTGCTTATTACATAGAATGTCAGGGTTAGGGGTAAGCCCCTTTTGGCAGTCAGATAAAAACTCATTAAATACATTTTCCCGGTATTCTTTGACAAAATTTACTGTGTAAAAGGGAATTTTTAATGTTTTGCAAGTAAGCGCTACATCATCCAAATCCTGCTTGGCTGGGCAAGTCCCATCAGTGTCTTCAAAATTCTTCATAAAAAGGGCAATAACGTCATATCCCTGTTTCTTTAATAAAAGAGCTGAGACTGCTGAATCTACCCCTCCTGAAAGGCCAATAACAACTTTTTTCCGCATAATTCTAGTTTTTTTCTACCTATTTTACGCACTTTGTAAGGAGGTTTAAAGGAAAAAAAAATCTATTATCACATCATTTTTTGAAGTCTTTCTATTCTTTGGTCAATAGGTGGGTGGGTTGCAAATAACATGATAAGCCCTTTTTTAGAAGGAGCTGCTATTTTTAAAGACTGAAAAGAGGCGTTCTCATGTCGAATATCTTTGATTTCCTGCATAACTCTAAGTGACTGTAATGCAGATATCATATGTTCTTTCCCCGCAAGGTGGGCTCCACCAGCGTCAGCCCTATACTCTCTGAAGCGCGAATATGTGGCAACTACCATGGACCCTAAAATCATAAAGACTACTTCAAATAGATAGACAAACATCATATAGCTGAAATAAGAACCAGAAGATCCTGAGTTTTTATTAGATTTACCAAGACCAGATACAGCATAGGCTATAATCCTTGCTAAGAACATGACGAAAGCGTTTACAACACCTTGCAGTAAGGTCATTGTGACCATGTCACCGTTCGCAATATGTGACATCTCATGGCCCAAAATTGCTTCAATTTCGTTTTCTTTCATTCTGCTTAAAAGGCCAGTTGATACAGCTATTAATGACCTTCGTTTAGTAGGTCCAGTAGCAAAAGCATTTACTTCATTAGATTGATAAACTCCTACTTCCGGAATATTAGAAAGATGTGCTTTTTGTGTTAGTCTTTCTACCATTCTAAGTAGCGTTTGATAATCAGGGTCAGTTGTATTTGGGTCGACTACCTTGACACCCATAACAGATTTGGCAATGAACCTTGAAAGACTCAATGACACAAGTGCACCAATCATGCCCCATAAAAGGCAAAAAATCAGAAGGGAGTTGTAATCAAGTCCATAATGAGTGAGGTATGGTTGGATGTTAAGAAGATGCAAAATAAATGAGATCATCAAAATTACTAAAAAATTGATGCTCAAAAAAAGAAAAATTCTTTTTATGCCAGCCATAATAGACCTCCAAATGTTGGTAACTATTTTCCTCCAGCATCCTTTTTCATGTCAAGATAGGACGAAATGGTTTGCATAATAATTGAGTTTATGTCATTTATCTGAGGTATTAAATCTAGCTTAGAAGTACTTGTAAGGCAAAATTTTCATTTATGACAAAAATATTCTTGAAGAACAAGGTAAGTTCAAAAAAATATGCCAGAGAACAGATAAAGAAAACTCTCAGCAAAAATCATGCTTGTTACGTTTTAATCACTTGTAGTGATCCTTCGGAAGATGGGAAGATGGATGTTGAAATGTCTTACGATGGAGATGAGACTTTAGCTTCTTATCTTTTACAAAGTGCTCAAAATATTTTTGATGAAAATTTAGATACAACTGCTGATTCATGCCGGGATTAATAAGGTGAAGAATAATTTCCAACAGTGGTTCAAAGATAATGAGAAAAAAAATCTAGAAGATTTTTTTTCTTTTTTGAAGTTTTCAACAATCGGCACTGATCCTTCATTTAAATCAGAAATGGAAAAATGTGCTGCTTGGCTTATT
>JASFVE010000052.1:0-13520 GCA_050049995.1 Chlamydiota bacterium
TAATAAAGCGTTAGGTTTTAAGATTGCTGGATTTTATGGATTATTGTCATATTGGGGATTTTTGCATCAAAATTAACTTCCGATAGTCTTTTTCAAGATGATGATCAACAAGAATGGGCAGAAAATGTGAGAGAAATAATTTTAGCGCTAGGCACTGAGTTAAAAGAGTCAAAAGAAAAAATTGCTAATCAACAAATTAAGCTAAATGAAACTAACAATCTTTTGAAACTTGAAAAAGAAAAGTTAGACAGGTTAGAAAAAAGTTATCAACTTCACATTAATGATTGCCAATTCTTTTACGAATGCTCATGTGGAGAGTTAATAGAAGAAGCCGAAGTCGATTTTTGTGAGGATGGTGGTATTTGGTGTCCCAAATGTAAGTTTCCTTCTGATTTTAGAGAAAGGAAAATGTCATATCACCCAGAACAGAAATTAATTCCAATAAGTGATAACGAAGGATGGGTTTATTAGAGAACTTAGAAACTCAAATCCAGATTTACAAAACAACTTAATTTTTTTATTATTAACCACTGACTAATAGCATTTTTTTAGGGGCATAGGTAGGCGCTTTGAACTTTCCTTTCACAAGGATAAAAGCTAACATGGGTTATAGAATAGTTTAAAAAATACAAAAAATTTTCTAATTTCTTATTGATCAAATAACAGTTTACTTCGAATAAGACGCTGCTTCTTCTTCCAGTTGTCTAAAGATGAAATCTTTAAAAAGAGGTATGGCAAATGAGTATTTCCCAAATCTATTTTTATAAATTAGTCCATTATCGAAAAAAGACCCTAACATTTGATTTACATGACTACTAGAAAAAGGTTTGTTTAATTTTTTATTAGCTTGATGTTCTATTATTTCTTGGACTGTGAACTCAGATTTAATATTTGGAAGGCAAGCTATAATTCCAAGCAACTCTCGCTGCCTATCTGTTGTTCTTGACCATCTTCCTGAGAAAAAATCTTTATCTAATTTTCTCATAATTGCATCAGCGGTATCAGGGGAAATGTTTGACAGAGCTTCCAATGATTCTTGTTTACTTGAGGTTTGAACCCATCTATCAAACACTTCACGACAGATGTACTGGATAAAATAAGGATATCCTTTAGTCATTTTTGTTATTTCTTGCAAAACGTTTAAAGAAAATGGAACAAAGTGATTGTTTTGTTCAAATGGCCGTTTGATTGCTTCTGTTGTTTCAGTTTCATTTAAGGGAGAAAGCTCAGTATTGCAAAACATTCTTTCAGCATATGTTCTTGCTTCTACAAGTTTTGAAAATAATGTAGGAAGTCCTGTCAAAGTTAGTAGAAAGCGAATTCCTTTACGTTGAATAGATTGAAATACTTCTAAAAGTAATGCTACTGGATATTGATCTTTGAGTTTGTGATTTTTGAGGTTTTGAGCCTCATCATATGCGAAAACAACTCCTTGATATCCGTTTTTATTT
This sequence comes from Chlamydiota bacterium, assembly GCA_050049995.1. Taxonomy (GTDB): domain Bacteria; phylum Chlamydiota; class Chlamydiia; order Chlamydiales; family SM23-39; genus 21-14-0-10-35-9. The sequence goes on from JASFVE010000052.1 coordinate 1,452, forward strand.
ATGTAAGTCCAAGCGAGTTCAAAGACGGCCTTTAGCTTATCACTAATCAATCCTGGAGTTTGGTCGTAGATGTTTTTAAGCATATTATAGTTCAACATTACTGGTACTTTTTCTGTTGAAGGTGTAAATCCAATTTTTTCATAAGACATTTCATCAATTTCTATAGAATTGGTTACAGAGGCAAGGTCGGTTAGTAGTCGAATTGCTAAAACATCTTCGCTAAGACTGCTGGCTTCTGATAGATCGGAGCAAGTCCATAACCAAGTTTTTTCAACAGCAATAGGTTTTAGATTATTTAGCAGGACTGTCTTTCCAATTCCTCTTAAACCAGCAATGATAAAGTTCTTAAATATACATTCTTGTTCTAATAGTTCGGCAAATTTCTTACTTTCAGTTTCTCTTCCAGCTAAATAAGGAGGTACATGCCCAGCTCCAGGCCTAAAAGGATTTATGATTTTTTCCATAAGTTATCGCCCTTGTTGACATTGAATGTTGATATGGTTTTTTTTCAAATTACTTATAGATATAAATTTAGTCAACAGACTAAATTTAGTTCAATTTATTAATCAAAAAAACTAAGCATTAATTATGAAAACTTTAGAAATCCTTTCTTATATCTCTAATATAGTTATGGCTATTTCAGCTTTAGCTACGGTAGTAGCTTTATTTTATACTGCTATTTCATTCTCTCCAGAGATAAAGCAGTTTATTATGAGTCGATGTGCTGATGTTTCAAAAGATATTCTTGAAGAGTTAGAGTGTTTTTATGTGCGTTTAGAGCAATTAGTTGATCAGCGATATTTTTATGAATGGAGTGAGTGGGGCAGAAAATTTGATGATATTTTTCGTTCTCATTTTTTAATTACAAAACTAAAGGCGCAAAGATTAAATGATCAAAAAGTTCTGAGTCATTTAGAAGAAATGAACAAAAACTTACTTAAAATGCCGGGGAAATTAAGGATAATTATGGAACATGACTCTGAAGGCAGGCTGGTTTGGAAAGATAAAGTACTCCAAGCTACTGAAGAATTCGATGAAAATTGGAATCAATTTTATAAGGAATGGGGCTTATTAAAAGAAAAGCTTTTAGTTGCTGCTCTTTATAAAAAACCAAATAAATAAAAATAAATGTCTAACTTGGTAGTCTGTCTCTAAGTTACTGTTTGTTTAAAAGCTTTTTAAAAAATTTTTGCTTTTCTCAATTAGTTGTCTAATTTGTTTGACCTGTTGAAGGTTCTGTTGGGTTTTCAGCCCATGAGTAACATGAGCTTGTCTTGCTTTTTCTTTACCTATTGCAGTTCTTGGCCCTATAGACTTCCCACCATGGAATTTACACTTAGTTTTACCTCTGATTGCCCAGTTTTTACACTGTTCACCTGAGCGCTTAGATTTAGCTGAACATTTACCCATATTTTTGTGGCTTTTGTGGCTTTTGTCCTTAGTTCTCAATAATTCATGAGGTTGAATGTTAATTTATTTCCTAACCCCTTCATTATTTATTTCATTTGCTATTACAGCTTTACCATCCTTTGATACATGAATAACTTGTATTTGCTGTTTTCCTCCAGAACGATATTTTAGCAAGGTTTGCATAGTTTCATTAGCACAACGGAAAAGTTTCACAGATAATTGAAGGTATTCCTTTTTATGACAGAGGATGTCACTGAAGTGTGCGCTTCTTAAACAATCCATTCCAGAGTCTTGTAAAGCTAGAAATTGCCCGGATAATAAGGCTTCAGTTTCATTTTGGGGCTCTAGAGTAGGAAGTAGGGTAATTACATCATTGTAACGCTTTTCAATGTTGTCTGAAGACATCCCCCAAGCAATTTTATTAATTATTTCTATGGCAATATCAAGGTTTTCGCTCCCAGTTGTATCTTTAAGTGCTTTTGTGAATTTTTTTTCAAACCCTGGTGAACCATGTGGTGTATTATCTGAAAGTTTTGCTGAACACAATTCTTTCCTCCCTGTTTCTAAGTTTTCTTTAAACTTAAATTTAAGAAAAACCTTTTTGGTCTTCTCTTCCATTAATATCTCTCTAGGAACTTTTTCAGTTCTAAGTTGTTTCATAATTTTTACTCCTTATGGACAAAAGGGACAAAAGCCACAAAAGTCTTATCCTTCCATTGAAAATAATTTTTCATTCACAATAAAAATTCTGCTATTTCGGTGAGGCTGTTTTTTTACTTCTTGCTCTTGGATATAAAACTTATCTTCTAAAATTTTAATACAAGATTCCATATCGATAGCTTTTTTGAATCGACTTTTATGAGCGTAGTGGCAGTCCCTAAAGGTAAATTGACTAAGCTTATTTTTCTCAATCCAACGAAGGATTACTCTGACGCCTTCTATACTAGGGTCTGTTTCCATCAAGTCAAATACAGCTATTGCATGTTCAGCAAAAAAGTGTCCGATTTTAATGGCAGCTAACATGTCTTTTTCAGAAATTTTTTCTAACCAAGGTTTTACGTAAGCATATCGTGCAATATGGATTAGGGCTGCCATACGAGCTATCTGGCCTGGAAGCTTTCCCGCCCAATCTGTTATAAGCTCAAAAGGACCTCCTTCACCCATTTTAATTTCAATTACTCGAGAATAATTAAGCCACTTATCGTAGGCTTTTTCTGTTAAGTGCAAAGCATGATGGCTTTTTGCCTCTGTTTGATGAGATAAGATGGCTTCTATAACATCATTGTAAGACTGCTGCACTTCTATTGGCAATGGAGGGGCATTTAACTCTCTCATTCCTAGACTAGAGTTAGGGAGAGCGTAAAGGAACCTGCCAAGCAGTCCTCTTCCTCTAAAAGAAGGACTTGTGCCTAATTTTTTTAAAACTTCAGGCTGGGGAGTAAGTCCCATTGTTAGGATAGCTTTTTCTAAAAAATCAGGTTCTCGGCCAGTACGATTTACCCTTGCAGATGCTCCTGAATGACTTTTTAAAAATAAGTCCAAATTAGGAATTCCCGAAGAGTATCTTCCTGCTAAAATATCGAAAATTCCAGCTTCATCACTCAAAATGGACATACATTCATTATTTATTACCATGAGAGATGCCAAATTTTCTGGGGTAACATCGCTAGTCCATAGTTGAGGAAAAGGCGGAGGTGGTTTTATTTGTTGTTCTAGCTCGTAGATTTCCTTTTGTAAACTGTCAAAATCCTGAACTTTAGCTTTAGCGATATGAGAACGCTTTTCTTTAATTCGAACTTCTATACTCTTATTTCTTGAATTTATCTCTTTTATCTTCGAAGTAATTTCTAATTGCTTTTGCTTTTCATATTTCTCTATTGGTTTAATAGCTGCCCCTAGTATGGCAGATTTTCTACTACCAGGAGGGAGAGCTACTGCTGTCCAAAGATTGACCGATTCAGAGTAGTCAGGTTTTACTTGAATGGTGTATTTATCATGTGAAGCTGTTGCTAGAATTGCTAAAACTGTCAGCGCTGGTAAATCTCGGGGTGTTTCAGTGGATTTAGACAGTTTTGAAATAAATCTTTCAATTGTTTCTGGAAAAACCCCTTCAGGAAAAGGTGGGATTTCAGGGGCCCCCAAAGGAATGGGGGCTGGCAAATTATGAAAGGAGGTTGTCATTTTCACCTCCTATTATGTTATCATCATTATTATCTGATGATTTAAGGTTTTGCAACTCGAGATTGTCATCTGTTGATGGGGCGGTGCCAGCCGCTCCCTCAACTTTTATTAAAAATGTACAAGCCCTATCTCTTTCAGAGGCATCCATCCAATAGTAGCCTGGCCGGCAAAGGTTTCTATCACGATCATACATGGTTATATAATCAGTATGAATCTTCCAGCCTTGCTTTCTTAAATTAGATGCAATTTGAGCTGGATTTAAAGCGCCTATTAGTGCTCTAAGGTCTTTTACAAAGATTTTGTCTTTGTCTGCTAACTGTCTTAACAATCTTTCTTCTCTAGGAGTCATTTAGCACCTCCTTGTTGTAGTTCTACCCATTTCAGGAAAGCTGATTCATCTAGCACAATTTTGCGCTTTCCAATTCTTTTGATTACGGCATCAAATCCATTGGATTTTGATTCAGCGATCAAATGCCTCAAAGTTTGTGCAGAAAATCCAGGGTGTTGTTTAGACAGGTTGTCTACATCAAAAAGTCTTGTTTGACTTATTTTTGCTTCCATCGAAAACCTCCTATATTGTTAGTTATCAATTGGAAGCACTAAATATTTGAAAAAGTATATTTTTTTATTACCTTGTTAAAAAAAAGTTTCCCCAATAGGAAAACTGGGTTGAAAAGAGACCAAAACTGGGGTAAAAATAAAAAAATAAGGGGATTAAAGGATATTTTCTTTAATTTTTGGGATTTTTTTGGGGTAAAGTGCAATTACATCCAAGAAAAATAGGGGAATAAAATATTTTATCAGGGAATATACACTATTTTTTTTTCTTTTTATGGCTTCTTGGGCTCATATCAGAGAATTTTTCAGAGAATTTTTCTGGGTCTGAAATTTCTATATCAAGGTAAGAGATGGCATCTTTAAAATCAGCAGTATCCGCTAACTTTGATGCTGAAATACTAGTATTATTTTTTTTTGCTTCTTTGAACTTGAGTGCAGCATAAGCTCTGATAATTAGAAGTTTAAGTTTTGGGTCTGTAAGCTGTGTCAAATCTTGTTCTACTAATTTATCAATATTTATATCTATTTTTTCTTCTGATAGTTCGTTAGATTGCTCTTCAAACTGCTTGAGATGAGTAGGCGTATTAAATTGCTTCTCCTTTAAAAACCTCACAAAATATTGTGGTTTAACTTGGGGAACATTGTTATTAAAATCAGAATCTAAAAATACCTCTAGAATATGCTCAAAATCAATTATTCGAATTACATTTTCGTTCTTAAACTTTTGAGTAAAATGAAAGGGCTCTATCCCATAATAAATAAGAATAGCTTCATCTAGAAACCATAAATCCTTTTTTAACCAAAAGTTATTTTCTTTTATCGGCCTTTCTTGAAGCAATCTTTGATGATGATCAACTCTGAAATCGTTAGATGTTTCCATATAATTCTCTTAAAATTTTTCACATTATTTTCACAATAAGGTGTCCAACATTAGCAATTGTTATCATTGACTGTCAATATTGACAGATGCATTTGCTCTTGGTAAACTAATCTATTATTAAAAATGATTTCTGAAGCTAATTGAGGAACCGTCTGTCTTGAAAACAGAAGTTGGGAGACCAACCGGGGGTTCGAATCCCTCCTCTTCCGAATCTTTTTAAGTCTTTAATTCTCAATTTTGTATCAGCTGATTTTTAACTTTTTAAGTTACGATATGTTGTAAAATGAGATGACATTTTAGGTAGGGGCGAGTAAGACTTGAACCTATGAACCCGAAGGTTATGAGCCTGCAGTGTCCCGCACTATTTCCCTACAGCTAATTTTCAAAAATCATAGCGGAAAGCATCTCCTTCCATTTACCGCTTTAATGAATGTTGAATTTTTCCTACCGACAACTTCTTAGTAAACAAAGCCGTTATATTGCTCAAAATCAGTATTTCAGATTAATATTTAATGCCTATTAAAAAATTTCACAACTGTTCTCATTTGAACCGAAAGACAACCCTATGGATGTTCATGCTGGAAAATATAAATTATCTTCTAATTCTCCTATAATAATACTTAAAAATAGTACTCCCTGGGCAGCTTTAGGAACTCCAGGTGGACATACTATTCCACAAAATATCTCTCAAGTTGTTATGAACCTTATCGATCTTAAAATGGGTATGCAAGATGCTATTGATGCTTCAAAGGTGGCTTTCTTAGAAGAGGAAAATATGGTTAAACTAGAAAGTGGAATAAAAACATCTGTTATTTCTTCCCTGAAGGAAAAAGGCCATACTATTACTTATGGAGATATTGGAAATGCAATGGGAGCTAAGATTTTTACTAATACTAATAGTGTCTCGTTTGATGTAGGTGTTGACAAACGAAGAGATGGTTGGTCCCAAGTAAATATTTCACAAAAAATTTGGGAGTCTACATCAGCCGTTGATTAAACTTCTCTTGCAAATTCTCATGCTTGGGGGTAATATTCTACTTAACAATTTTTATTCGGGCTTTATATATGACAAATGCAGTTTCTCCAGATCCAGTTGCTCCTCCTATTTTTGATGCCTCCAATGATCAAATTGTACATCAAGGAGAAAGAATTTCATCAGCTGCTTTAAAAAAAATACAACAAACAGCCTCTGATTTAAAAGTTAAGTTACTGTCTAAACGTTTTACGCAAAAGACTTTAGAAGAAATTCAGAATAATACAGAAGAAGCAATATTTAGAATTAGAAGCGAACGCTTTAATCCTAAGTATATTTCTAAAGATGATAGAACTTTGAGTGAAGCTGTCAGTAGAGGGGATATAGCTATTGTCAGAGAGCTTTTTTTGAAGGGATCTAATCTAATAGTAGATCACTTCAATAATAATAACGCCCTTTGTGATGCAATTCTTGGTGAAAATCTTGAAATGGTCAAATTACTCGTTGAGCATGGTGTTGCTATTACCCCTCACCATCTTTACATTGTTAATATTAGAAATCTTGAGATGGTCAAACTACTCGTTGAGCTTGGCGCCAAAATTAACACTCAATTCAATGGTGAGTCACTAGTTCAGAGAGCTCTTAGAGTGGCCTTTGTGCATGAGGGATATGAAACTTTTGAGGAGGCCCTTGCAGAATATGACGGCTATGATTATGACGGCTATGAATATGACGGCTATGAGATTGTTTGGTACTTACTTAGCTTGGATGGAATAGAGCTGAGTGTCTTATCTACTGAAGAAACAACTTATTTGTTTTTCAGAGTTCTTAAAAGCGAACCGGAAGAATGTGAAAATATTGCAGTCAAGCTCGTAGAAGCAGGCATCGATGTTAACGCAATCTACGGTAGTGCGACCCCTTTAAGGGAGGCTTGTCAAAAAGGCTATATACGGCTTATAAGAAAAATACTTTCCTATCATGATATAAACATTAATGCACATGAGCCAATATATGGTCTTACAGCGATTCATGCTGCTGTTTTTTCAAAAAGTCTTGAAGTTGTAAAGCTTTTGATGGCGCATGGTGCAGATATTAATATCAAGGACTGGAGTAATGAAACACCTTTGGCAGGTGCTCTTGGCTCATTTCATTTAAAAAAAGAAGTAGCTTTATATTTAACTTCTTTGCCTAATCTCAATTTAAATCTTCTTACAAAAGCAGACAAAATGGAACTGCTTCGATTTATAATTGATGATGAATCTTTTGATTTTGCTGTTACAAGCGATTTAATTTCCTCTTGGGCAAATCCAGGCGTTACAGTTGCTGATAAAATTGAGCCAAATCTAAAAGAGTTTGCAATTGATTTGATACAAGCTATTATATTTAGGAAAAAAAATGAGATGCCCATTTATCTTTTTTTCTACTGTTATTTTAATGTGAGTGATGGGGACAAAAAAGAACTTCAAGCGAAAATTATTGATAAGTTGGATCCTATATGTGCAAATCTAATGGCTATACAAAAGTGTCTTGAGTTAATTGAATCTATAAAGATAGAACGGATGCTGGCATCTGACCAAGCTTTAACTAAATTACAACGCTATGAAATTATAAAAAAAGAAATACAAAAGCTCTTAGTTGCAAATTCTAATAACTTAAATACTCTTGATGAGATGGATGAGTTGCCTTCAGACCTCAATAATCTGGTTAAAGAATATTCCGTTAGTTTTTTTGATATCTAAATCAATTACTCAGGTTAACTGGTTGCGCTTCAAAAAAAGAGATAGATCTATAATTGAAGTGATCCTAGCTTAGAAATTTTTCTAAAGGAGTTTTTGCTTTATCTAATTCGTTTCCTGGTTCGAATTCCTTTAGGAAGTTTTTATAACAAGGATTATGTTTGGTTTCTGTACATCAACTTTCACAAATATTTCTTTAGAAAATAGAAATCTAACAAAGTAAAATCTTTATTTTTTTTTAACAAATTTGTAGAGTTTCCCCTACTGAAAAAATGGAGGTTTTCAAATGTCAGTACAAACACAAACTCTTCGAGTTTCAGATGCACAGTTTAAAGATGCTGTAGGATTATTAGGGGAATTCGTAGCTATTCCTTCTGTTAGCAATCCCGATAGTGAAGACTATCGACCAGAAAACATGCAAGCTGCTGCGAATTTTTCAGCTCGAAAATTCGAAGAGCTGGGCTTTAAAGTAGAGGTTTTAACAGTTGGGGATTCACAACCTTTTGTAGTTGCGCAGAAAATACAAGATAAGGCTTTGCCAACCATTCTTCTTTATGCACATGGAGATGTGCAGCCAGTTGAGAGAGATCAATGGAATACAGCCCCTTTTGTAATGGTGGAAAAAGATAACCGCTTATATGGACGTGGAGCAAGTGATGACAAAGCGGGAGTTGTGGCTATGATGACGGCGTTCCAGGCTTATAAAGAAGCTAATCGTCCTCTTCCTTGCAATGTGACGGTATTGATTGAACATGAAGAAGAATATGGTTCAGGTCACATGGGTGCATTTTTGCAAGAACAAGCCAAGCGTTTGCAGGCATCCGCTATGCTTATCTTAGATGGAGGAAATAAAGATACGCAAACAGGAACTACAGAAAATTCAACAAGGGGAGTTGTTACTTTTGAAATGGAAGTGACAGCTCTTGAAAAACCTGTTCATAGTGGCACGGGCTGCTTAGTTCCAGACTCTGGCATGGCGATGGCCAAACTTATTGCTTCACTGGAAAATCCAAGGAATATTCCAGGATTTATGGATGACTGTGATCTAATTTCAGAAGAAGAAGCGAGACTATTAGATGAAAGCTCAATCAGTGAAGAGGCTTATCGAGAGGAAAATGGTGTTTTGCCGGGTGGAGTATTGCGAGGCAATCCTGCGGAGTCAATTTTTAGAAGAATTGTAGAAGAACCAAGTTTGAGTATTTTAAATATGACTTACGGTAAAAAGGGAGGAGGAAACTCTATCCAAGATAAGGCTCATTGTACTTTTGGGGTTAGACTGACTCCAGGACAAGATCCAAATCAAATTACCAACCTTGTGATCAATTATCTGCATTCTCAGACTGTTCATGGAGGCTGCGGTTTAAACGTGAGACAAGCTGGTTTAACATCTCCTGCTTGGAAAGCTAACTTATCAGGTCCTTTCGCTAAGTGTTACATGAGAGCTCTTGAAAGGACATATACTAAGACGGCTGTAATGCCAACAGGAGGTACACTTCCTTTAATTACTGATTTTGAAAAAGCGTTTCCTGAAATGGAAATCCTTGTAGGTGCAGTAGAAGATCCTAAAACGGCAGCTCATAGTCATAATGAATCTCAAGATATAGGGATACTTCGAAATGCTATGGACTCGTTAATTGAGTGGATGGAAGAAATAGGAAAAAACATTAAGCCTGCTTAAATGTCTTAATAGTTTTAATACCTTCCTTCTGAAAAAGGAGGAAGGTTTATTATTTCTCTTGTCTCTGGGGAAAACCAAACTCTTACATCTCTAATCAATCTTTATTAGTAATCAGTCGATTTGATTAGATTTTTTTATAACCTAATTTTTTACAGGTTATAATCTAATTTGCTACTTAATTATTTATATTGGTAAAATTATCGTTAAAAAAAATACTAAGGTTGTAAATGAGAAATTTAATAGCAATATTAATTGTGTTTTTATTTTCTATAAAAGGATTTTCAAGTGTTTCTGAAAATCTAGGACCCGATGAAAACTTCGCAAAAGATCAGCATCAAATGCTCAGCCCAAAAATGAATAAAAACATTTTTTCTCAAAATGATGGGAAAGTTTATGCGAAATTTGGTCATTATTCAGGAGGTTCCAAAGCGGTAAGTTTAGGCCATAGGAGTAAGTTGGCGCCTTATATAAGCATGGGGTACAGAACTCAAAATAATTATATTGGACATGACTTTTCTGTAAGCGAAGTGTTTGTTTATGATAAATATACCGCTTACAATGATCTTAGTTTAGAATATTCTTTTTTGTGCTACCCGTTTCCAAATGTAGCTAAAGAAATTTATTTTGGACCTACAACTGGTTTAAGCATTTTTTCTGTTCGTTGGGATGGCTTCGCTATGATTCCTATGGTTAATTTGGGAGGGGTGCTTGGAGCTCAATATAAGGTAAAAGATAAATTACATTTTATCCAAGCCAAAGTAGGGGCCCAAACATTACCTAAAGTTTGGTTCACTGGGGCGTCGATTTCTTATGGAGTTTCATTTTAAATTAGTTTGCATTTGAGTGAGATAGGCCTTTCTAATTTTGTTTTAGAAAGGCCTTAAATAAAGAAGCAAAACTAACTAGTTTAATTTCTTAACGAGCAGATTTTTCTTGATTAGCTAAAAGTAAAATTACAGGGATGCTTATAGGAAAAGTAGCAGAAACAAAACCTGAGCATGCCGCGGTAATTAGAGCATTTTTACCTATAATGGCAGATGCAATAAGTGTTTTTTGAGTGGTTGAATATCTTGAATCTTTAGTTAAGTCATCTAATTCAGGAAAGGATATAGCAGTTGCGCCTAATACTCCACCACCAGTAACCCAAAGTGCGACCCACGTTTTATAAGAGTTATAAACAGATTGTACTTTCCTTGCTTCTGAAGTGAAATGTCTTCTTACAGCCATATTTCTATGAAAGCTATTACGACAGAGGTTTTGTGTTAATGACCTGGTTATTTTAAAACTCATATTATCTCCTTTGAAAATTTGGTGAGGGAAAAAATACATTATTTTTTTTAGTTGTCAAGAAAATAGTATAAGGTAATGTGAAGCACCAATAGAGTAAGCATTGATTGGTTTAAAAAAATTAAGAATATTGTTTTTAACAACTTTGGTTTTTTGTGGAAGCAAGCTTTAAAAGAAGTGCTTTACGTCGGAGTAACTACTCCTTTAGAGGTTTTGGAAAAAAGGGAACAGGCTAGAGGAGATCGCTACTTAGGCTCTGCTCGAGGACAATATTTTAAAGTTCACGAAAATGTTGAGCATGACCTTGAGATAGATACCCATACTCACACTCTCAAACAAAATATTGAAAAAATTCAAGATGCTCTAAAACAAGAGCCTAACAATCTATAATTCGCATTATTGGATCTTTGCAAGACAAAAAAAATTGCTTTTGCTTCATAGAAACAATTTTTTGCACTATTATTTTATGGACTGTTACAAACGTTTAGGAAGAATGGATATTCGTAGGCAAATCACTCAAATTATTGAACAAATTAATCCTTTAGATGAAGAAGAAAATAAACATAAAAATTTAGTGTCTGAATGGATCAATTCTGGGGCTGAGCTTTTTAGAATACAAAAGCCAGATATCCCCAAAATGCACCTCGTATCTTATTTTGTTCCAATCGATGAAATTAGAAAGAAGATCTTGCTAGTACATCATAAGAAAGCAAACTTGTGGCTTCCTCCTGGAGGACACGTTGAAAAAAATGAACATCCTCAGCAAACAGTTGTTCGAGAGATGGAAGAAGAACTGTTTACACCAGCTATTTTTCATCTAAGCCATCCTGTATTTTTAACAGTTGCAAAAACTGTCAATAATATGGATTTTCATACGGATGTATCGCTTTGGTATCTTGTGAAGGGGGATGCAAGGATAGATTATGCATTTGATGAGCAAGAATTTTATAAAATACAATGGTTTTCTCTAGATGAAGTTCCTTATGAACAAGTAGAGCCTCATTTGTCTAGATTTTTAAAGAAACTAAACTTTCTTACTTTGGTTAGTGATTAAATAAAATTGATATGCCTATGAAGTTCGAAATTACAGAATCACCATCAAGTCAGGAAATAGAGTTTCTCACACAAAAAATTAATGAAGATGCTATAGACCAGGGGCAAGCCTATGCTTTTGCCATTTTAGTTCGTGGTGAGTCAGGAAAAATACTTGCAGGATGTAATGGATCTATTGTTTTTGGCTCAATATACACAGACCAGCTTTGGATAGATTCTTCTTTTCGAAGAAGAGGAGTTGGTAAAAAGCTCATGGAAAAAGTACATGAGTATGGTAAGAAAAATGGATGTTCTATAGCTACTGTAGCAACGA
>JASFVE010000053.1:0-13230 GCA_050049995.1 Chlamydiota bacterium
AAAGAAAATGGACGCAGCCTTGAAAAAAATGCAGGGTACAAGGTAGGTCAATACATTTATATTGAAAATGTAGGATTTAAACCTCTTATTCCGGATCCATTACTTGAGAAAAAAAATATCCAAAGCCATGAAATTGGGAATATTCTTTCCGAATATACCGAAACCTTCGAAAAATCTTTGGAAGATATTAAAGTATTTAAATATCCCACTTTAGCAAATTACCGATTGTTTTTTGATAAGAAAGAAAGGTTGCATATCATTACGTATGTGCATTCATTAGATGAAACAGAAGATGAGAAGTCAGAGTTTTTCCCACCATGGTATTACGTTTCTGGAAAAGGGTTTTATTTTTTAGAAGATGCCTTGTTTGATACCAAAGAGAAAGTCATTGAAAAGGAGCATATTTCCGATTTTATTCACTCGCATAGAGTATGGCTCAATGATAAAAAAGGATTCGAAACGCATTTTGGAACTCTTCAAAGTCGATTTAAATACCAAGTTACAAAAGAGAAAGAGCTTGAGTTTTACTTAAAAATAGAGCTACCTAAAGGGTCAGGAAAAACCATTGATTTTGGTGATTGGCTTTACATTCAAAATCGAGGTTTTTATTTAAAAAGAGAATCAGGCAGGCCCCTGTCTATAAGACCAGGTTTGCAATTAGCTGAATCCGAGGTCCCAGATTTTATAAAAGAGCATGAAGTAGAGCTGGAAAATATACAGCATTTTTTTTCTGATAGCTGTCCAATTAAAAAAACTACTTTAAGCATTCAAGTGATAGATGAAAACATATTCCTTTGTCCAAAGGTTCACTTTCAAGAAGGTTATACGGCAAAAGATGTACTTTACTTTGATCAATATGTTTTTGTTTTGGGCGAAGGCTTTTCTAAACTACCTTTTAGCGCTAGACTGCCAGAGCGCTATAGCAAAGAAAGAAAAATTCCACAGTCTCAAGAAAACTATTTTTTAAACTATGAATTGGAAAAATTATCTCCTTATATATCCAACTTAGACAAAAAGCTTAAAAAACCAAAAAGGTTGAAGTTAAACCTTAAAAAACTAAAAAAGAAAAAAAGAAAAAATAAAGTATTTTGGCTTGTTGACCTTAAGTTTAAATCAGAGCTAGGGGAGGTATCTCTGTCAGATGTTTGGCAGAAAATACACGAAAATAAACAATATTTTTTTTCTAGTGCAGGGTTGATAAATCTACTTGATGCAAGATTCCGTTGGTTAATAGAATTAAGCAGCCGTAAAATTTCTACGGAAACCCAGCTTCTTAAACTTACTACTTTAGAATGGCTAAGGCTTTGTATTTTTGAAGATATTTCACCTACTAGAGCTCAAAATAAAGATGCTCAGGAGATGAGAAAATATTTAAAAGAAATCTCCGCTCTACAAACTGAAAGGCTATTAGACACCCATCTTTTGCAAGCTAAATTAAGACCTTATCAGGAAATAGGGGTGCAATGGCTTTGGTTTTTATATGCACATGGACTGTCAGGTATTTTATGTGATGACATGGGACTTGGAAAAACACACCAAACAATGGCCCTTTTAGCTTCTGTTATGAATGAAGATACTGAGGGTATGAATAAATATATGGTTATTTGTCCTACATCTGTGATTTATCATTGGGAAGATCTCATTAAAAGGTTTTTGCCAAAGATGCGAGTGCTTACTTATTATGGAGTAGAGCGAACATTAGAGTCTTTTGAGGAAACATACGATTTACTTCTTACATCTTATGGAATTTTGAGACAAAAAAATGAAAATCTTAAGTCATATAAATTTGAAGTAGTTGTTTTTGATGAACTTCAAATTGCTAAGAATCCTCAATCCCAAACGCATAAATCTTGCAAACAAATTAAAGCAAACATGAGGCTTGGTCTTACAGGAACGCCCATTGAAAACTATTTGTCGGAGCTAAAGGCCTTATTTGATGTTGTTTTGCCTAACTATCTACCTGCTATGAGTGCTTTTAGAGACATGTTCATTAACCCCATAGAGCGCAATCAAGATCCTGAAAAGAAAAAGGTGCTATCCAAAATAATAAAGCCATTTATCTTAAGAAGGAAAAAAAGGGATGTGTTATTTGACCTTCCAGAAAAAATGGAAGAGGTTGCTTACTGCCAGTTATCAGAAGAGCAGCAAAAAATTTATGACGAAACATTGCGGCAAAATAAACACGAGCTTTTATCGACATTAGAAAATGAAGCAGAACCAGTTCCTTACCTTCATATATTTTCGATGCTGTCCAAGCTCAAGCAAATTTGCAATCATCCCAGCTTGTTTCTTAAAGATCCAAAATCTTATAAAAACCATAACAGCGGAAAGTGGGATTTATTTGTGGAGCTTTTAAATGAAGCAATTGAAAGCGGACAAAAGCTGGTTGTTTTTTCACAGTACCTAGACATGCTAACGATAATTGAGCAACACTTAAAAGAAAAAAATATTTCTTTCGCATTTATTAAAGGAGCTACTAAAAAAAGACATGATCAAATTAGGAAGTTTCAAGAAGACCCAAAATGTTCCGTTTTTGTGGCTTCTCTTTTAGCTGCAGGTGTAGGAATTGATCTTACTGCAGGATCTGTTGTGATTCACTATGACAGATGGTGGAATCCCGCTAAAGAAAATCAAGCAACTGATAGGGTCCATCGTATTGGACAAAATCGAGGGGTTCAAGTTTTCAAGCTAGTGACTAAAAACACGTTAGAAGAGGATATTCATAGTCTTATTGAAAGAAAGCTAGGCTTGACTGAAGAACTTTTAGGAAAAGACGATAGCGATCAAATTAAAAAGCTCTCTAGAGAAGAGCTTTTAGAGATCTTTCGCAAAACTTAAAAAACTTGATTTTATCAATACTTTTTTGTTTAGTGTAAAAACTTTTTTTTAACACTAGAGGCGGAAATGTCTATAAAATCTACTACCAGTTTGCCAGAAAATGTACCCTCTGACGTTCAAGATCTTGAAAATAGAAAGGAAAATACACGGAATAAAGCTATTGCTGATGTAGCATGCGCTGTTTTTTTTATTTTTGGGACGTTTGCAACGGCGCAGACAACTCGCGCTATTATGATGAGAGTGCAAGGACAAGAAAGTGATGTCTCTGCCATGGAAGAGCAAATAGAGGCTTGCTTTAATTCTATACATTTATATGGGCTAGCTTCCGTAGCAGCAGCAGTCAACTTTATTTTTAGATAATAAAATTTATCTGCACCATTTTATCTTACTTTTAGATATAATTTAGGCCTAAAAACTATAATTTTATGAAATTAGCACTAGTTGGCCGCCCTAATGTGGGCAAATCAGCCCTTTTTAATCGAATTTGCAAAAAAAGAATTGCTATTGTCGATGATATGGAAGGGGTTACCCGTGACCGTATTTATGGTGAAGCTGAATTTGCGGGACAGACCATTGAGGTAATTGATACAGGTGGGATTCATTTTGGTAAAAATATTCCTTTCACAGAAGAGGTAAGAAGGCAGTCTCAGTTAGCTATTGAAGAGGCTGATGGTATTATATTGGTAGTGGACGGAAAGGCTGGAGTACAGAGCCTTGATGCTGATATTTCAAAAATTTTACTTAAAACACATAAGCCGGTTGTTTTAGCAGTAAATAAAATTGATGATTTGTCCTTGTCTGATTTAGTGTTTAATTTTTTTGAATTAGGTATTGAAAAAATGATACCAGTATCGGCTCTTCATGGCCTTCATGTAGCTGAACTGTTGGAAAATATTTTTGAAAAAGTGCCTCAAGCTCACTTAGCTGATGAAGCTGATGCCATCTGTAAAGTGGCAATTGTGGGAAGGGCCAATGTCGGCAAGTCCACCTTAATAAATGCTCTATTAAATGAAGAGAGGACAATAGTTAGTCCTATTGCGGGGACGACTCGTGATGCCATTGATATTCCTTTAGATTATAACGAATCTTCTTATCTTATGATTGATACTGCTGGAATAAGAAGGAAAAATAAAGAGAAGGAAGTCGTAGAGAAATTTGCTGCCATGCGCACAGAAAATGCTATTACTAGAGCAGATGTTTGCGTGTTAGTAATTGATGCAAATGAAGGACTTACATCACAAGAAAAGCGAATTATCAATCAAATTGAAAGTGAAGGAAAAGGATTAGTTATATTTTTAAATAAATGGGACCTTGTCAAGGGGTTTCGAATGGAGCATTCTATTCAGGCAATCTATGAGGAATCTCCTTTTATTAAGCACTGTCCAATTATTGTAGGCTCAGCCAAAGAAAAAAGAAACATCACGGAAATTTTTGAAAAGGTAAATGAGGTCCAGGAGAACCTAGCCAAAAAACTATCTACTTCTGAGCTTAATCAGTTTATCGAAAAGTGCTTTCAAAAAGTGCATCCTCCAATGATTCTAGGAAAAAGGCTTCGTGTATACTATATGACACAAAAAACAACGAATCCACCGAGGTTTATTCTATTCATTAACTATCCAAATTTAATGACTAGGGCTTACAAAAACTACCTCATCAACTCATTTAGGCAGGAATACGCATTTACTGGATGTCCAATAGAATTTATCCTTAGAGGAAAGAAAAAGTCCTAAGTAGATATTAATGGTTCTTCATTTTATAAATAAGAACTATGAAAAATCATTTAAGCCGACCTATTAGCTTCATACCTTTTAAAAAAGAACTGAAAAGGTACCATTTTTCTACTTTAAAACAAGACTTACTTGCGAGCTTGTCGGTCGCATTGCTAGCTATACCTCAGGCAATTGCTTACTCTCTTTTGGCTGGCTTACCACCGATCGCCGGGTTTTACTCAGCCATTTTTGGCACAATTTTTGCTTCTGCTTGGGGGTCTTCTCGACATTTAGTATCAGGTCCAACAACAGGCGTTGCAATTTTGTTGCAAACGACAGTCGCTGATGTAATACAAAAGAACTACCCAGGAGCTAGTATTTCAGATGAAGGACTAGTTCTTCAGATATTAATGCACATCATTTTTGTTATTGGAGCCGTACAAATATTTTCTGCTTTTTTTAATGTAGGAAAGCTTTTGCAATTTGTTTCAAGGTCAGTGGTATTGGGGTATTTTGCTGGAGTTGCCTTGGCTATCATCGCCAACCAAATGTATTATTTTACTGGTGTAGAGTTGGGGGACAATAATACATTAATTTTCAGGGCTAGCTATTTTTTAACGCACATTCGTGAAGTGCAATTGGGCCCTTTTATTTTAGGATCCATTGCGATAGGGTTTCTTTTCTTTTTCAAGAAAAAGCTTCCTAGAGTCCCAGATGCGTTACTTACTTTAATCCTAGCTGGAGGGTTAGCTTATTGCATAAATGAGTTTTTACCTGAGCTTTTCAAGGTCAAAACATTAAAAGATGTTATTGATGTAGGAAGTCCTCGCTTTGAATTTGGACTGCCATATCTTAAATTTAAAGTCTTATCCGAGGTATTTTTATCTTCTGTAGCTATTAGTTTTGTCGCTATTTTAGAAGTCTTTAGCGTTTCAAGAAACTTAGCATCTAAGAGTGGGCAAAATATTTATTCCAACCAAGAAGTGTTTGGCCTTGGTATAAGTAATTTGTTTTTAGCTTTTTTTCCTTTTGCTATTCCTGCCTCAGGAAGTGCTTCAAGAAGTTCTCTTAATTTTCTATCAGGAGCAAAAACTCGCTTTGCATCTATTTACAGCGGCATTTTTGTAGCCATTATTATATTTATTTTTTGGCCATTAGTAAAATTAATACCTTTATCCGCCTTAGCTGCTTTGTTACTGTTAACTACTTTTAATATTGTCAATTTAGAAAATATTAAGTTGTGCTTTAGAGCAACCAAAGGTGATGCATTTGTGTTTTGCCTGACCATGTCTTCTTGTTTAGTTTTTGATTTAGATTTAGCATTTTTTATAGGGATAGTGATTTCTCTTATTTTTTATTTAAAAAAGTCAGCAGAGCCCCATCAAGTAGAATATGCCTTTAATACAGCGGGAAGGCTTACTGTAGTGAGCGCCACAGAAAATGTGCATCGAAAAATAAGAATTATAGGTGTGTCAGGTGAGTTGTTTTTTGGAACAGTCGATCTTTTTCAAAATACTATGCGAACCATTGCCAAAGACACTCATGTAAGAGCGATTGTATTAAGGCTTACAGGCGTTTACCATATGGACGCTTCGATGTGCTTGGCAATTTTAAAAGTACATGAATATCTGCAGGCAACTAACAGGCACTTATTGATTAGTGGCATTACTGACGAAGTTTGGAAGATATTCCATAGAACTCAAGTAGTCAAAACCATCGGAACAGAAAATCTATTTGTTTCTGAAGAGGCCAATCCTCAATTATCCACTTGGAAAGCTTGCTTAAGGGCGCAAGATTTAGTCAGTTCTTAATCTCTATTTATAAGCTTATTTTTTTTCGATTTTCCCTTTATTAAGCCTATAATTGTTTTGCAACAAAGGGGTATACTTTTCCGACTACTATTAAAAAAAGTAAAAACAATGATACCCAGCTCAAGTACAACTGAACTCTTTAAAAACTCAACTATTCCGATTAACGAATTTCCTCAAAATATTGACTTTATCAATAAACAGCCTCTTGAAGAAGAATCTCAAAAAATTGCTCAAGTAGCTGCTGATCGAATGCTTTGTGATGAATCATTATCAAGCATAACTAAATTTCCTAATGAGCTACTTACTTTAATCAGTGAGTTTTCTGGAAATCTTGACTTTTTACCTGCTGTTTCCGAGAAACTTTATCAAAATAGAAAAACTATGTTTAAAGCTTTTGAAATTAGTAAGTTAGCTGCAGATCTAGCATCAAAAATTGCTAAGGCTTCTTTATTGGCAGATGAGGAAGAAGCCAATAAAATAGCCGATTTACAAGCAAAGTCAGTAGCTCTCAAGGACCTTGTAGCGAAATACACAAATTTAATTACTTCAAATAGGTTATTTCGAGATGTATATGCTAATTGTAATGAAGTTTCACAAGTTTGTCTAAAAATTTGCGAGATTGCAAAAGCTATTCCAGAGGAACATCTGCATTTACAAGTACAAGCTGTGCGTATTTCTTTAGAATTGGCATGGCATGTTCGATGTTAAAAAAGGTAGTAATCAATGAAAAAGCTAGTTTAAAAAGGATTAAAAACAGTGACATCAATTTCAAATATTACTGACATACCAAGAGATATAATTGCTTTAATTGGCGAGTTTTCAGAAAACTTTGCCTTTTTGCCTGCTGTTTCTGAAAAGTTCAAAGAAAAAGGATTTATAGAAGAGTCTGAAAAGATTACTCAGCTTGCAGCTGAGCGGATACGTGGATGTTTATCAAACATAAATGAAATCCCTAATGATGCAATAGCCTTAATCGGGGAGTTTTCTGGAAATCTTGACTTTTTACCTGCTGTTTCCAAAGAACTGTATCATAATGTAGACACTATGCATAAAGCTTATAAAGTTAATAAGTTAGCTGAAGATTTAGCGCCAAAAATTGCTAAGGTTTCTTTATTGGCAGATGAAGAAGAAGTCAATAAAATAGCTGATGTAAAAGAAAAGTCAGTAGCTCTCAAGGACCTTGTAGAAAAATACACCATTATAGTTATGGAGCACAACTCAATGCTAGCTGCATATCTTGATGAAGTTGCACTAGTTAGCACAGAAATACACAGGATTGTCAGAACTATCCCAGATGAAAATCTACAACGAGAGGCTGAGTGTATTACTGATAGAAAGGGCTTAGCTTGGCGTAGTTTTTAAGTATTTCTTACAATAGAGGAAAATGTATGACATCAATTTCAAATATTACTGACATACCAAGAGATATAATTGCTTTAATTGGCGAGTTTTCAGAAAACTTTGCCTTTTTGCCAGTAGTTTCTGAAAAGTTCAAAGAAAAAGGATTTATAGAAGAGTCTCAAAAGACTGCTCGGCTTGCAGCTGAGCGGATACGTGGATGTTTATCAAACATAAATGAAATCCCTAATGATGCAATAGCCTTAATCGGGGAGTTTTCAGGAAACATTGACTTTTTACCAGCTGTTGCTGATAAGTTTTTTTTCCAAATGGAGGGTTTTTGTGAAAAAGGAGCAGAGGTGGGTAATTTAGCTAAAGCTAAGACACCAACAATTGCTATGGATTCATTATTAGCGGAGGAGTCTGAAATTAATGAAATCACTGATTTACAAAAGAGATCCGAAGCCCTTAAAAATCTTGTAGAAAAATATGCTACTTTAGTTACGTCTCGTAGATTACTACGAAGCACACCACACGTTAAAAAAGTTTCAAAAATTTGTGGGGAAATATACAGGATTGTCAAAACTATCCCAGATGAAAATCTACAACGACATGCTGAGTGTATTACAGATAGTAAGGGCTTGTTTTGGTTTCATGTCTAAATTTTTAATAACAGTATAAATAATCCTCGCTTATGATTGAAAATCGTTTGATGAGAATAGAGCTACATTACCGAGATCTTCAAAGAATTGGCAATGAACATTTTCTATACTGGTACTGAATTAACCTTAATAGTCTAAAAATAAGTATTCCTATAAAAGCTTGTTTAAAGGTTCAAGATCTTGTAAGTTCTTAATTTTTAAGTATATATGTAATAATTTTTTTTTTTAAATTAAAAGGTGAACTATATGACATCAATTTCAAATATAACCGAAGCTCCTATCGATTTAGTGGCCTTAATTGGCGAATTTTCAGGCAACATTGACTTTTTACCGGCTGTTTCTGAGGAATTTGAAAGGGCATGCCTTAGTAGTGAGGCTCAAAAAATAGCGAATCTATCTTTTAATCTGGCTCCTGACTTTATTATTGGTTCTTTGAAAGCTAGTTTAGCCACCAATGAAGAAGCTAATTTTTGGGTGAAGTCACATATTTTTTATAATCTTGTAGTGGAATATTCTTCCTTAGTTAAATCACACCCATTACTTAAAAACTCAATGAGGATTGAAGAAGTTTTCAATGAAATTGTCAAGATTGCAGATTCGATTCCGCATAATGAAACAAAGCAAAGTGCTCACGCAATTCTTATATTGGATAGGATATCAAGGAAGGTTCAAGTAACGAAGGAAGCGGTCGTCTAATACTTTTGTCCAATTTAGATCTTAGAGTCTCCCCAACTAAAAGAAGGTTTAGCTGCAGGGCAAAGCCGCCTTCGAAGGGGATTTCATTTTTAAAGGACAAACTTATTAGTTTTAGCGCTCATTTTCTACCTTTTAAAAAAACAACCAAACGATGAAATAGCCTGTAGTTATTGCAACTATGGTAGAAATAAGGCCTGGAAGCATGAAGCTATGGTTAAGAACAAACTTACCTATTCTAGTTGTTCCTGTTTTGTCAAATGCAATAGCTGCCAATATTGTACCATACGTAGGCAAGAAAAAATAACCATTAACAGCGGGATACATTGCAACTAGATGAAGAGCCGGAACACCTAAAGCCAACCCTAAGGGAATTAAAACTAAAATGGTTGCAGCCTGGCTAAATAATAAGATTGATATAAAAAACAGTGCAAGACCAAAAAACCATGGTGAGATTGCTGTCAGCTTTCCAATCGAAGAGTAAATAACATCAGAATTTCCTTCGACAAAAATGTTGCCAAGCCAAGCAACACCTAAAATTGATACAATAGCAATAATTCCTGCTTGTGCAACTGAAGAAGAAACTATTTTTTTTGTTTCAATTTTAAACAGCAATATAGATAGTCCTGCTACAATTAACATTATCATTTGAGTGACGGAAGACATTTCTAAGCTAAGTGTGGTACCTTCAATAATCCATGAAGGGCGCAACATTTCACTGCTACCAAAAAATACAATTAAGATAGTACCTAGCAAAAAAACGCCAATAGATGCCTTAGCACGCTTTTTTTCTGTCTTAGTTAATTCTTTTGTTTCAGTTCTTTTACTAATCATCTTTTCTCTAATGCGCTTTTGATAAATTGGATCATCTTTAAGTTCTATCCCGACACGATTCATAACAAAAGCACTTGCCAAACAGCCAATTAGTGTTGATGGTACTGCAACTTTCATTATTTGAAATAAATTCACTTCAAAGCCACTAAGTAAAGATAACAAAGAAATAGTGGCAGCAGAAATTGGGCTTGCAGTGATTGCCTGTTGAGATGCTATCACTGATACGGATAAGGGGCGCTCAGGACGTATATTTTCATCTTTTGCTACTTGAGCAATTATAGGCATAATCGCATAAATTACATGTCCGGTACCTGTAAAAAAAGATAAAATATAAGAAATTAATGGTGCATAGTATGTGATACGCGCCGGGTGTTTTGTTAATAGCTTTTCGGCAAGTAAAATCATATAATCCAGCCCACCGGCAGCTTCCATAACACTTACAGCTATGACAACTGAAAAAATAATCAACAAAACTATTATTGGTGGAGAACTAGGTGGTAGGTGAAAGGCGAAAATTAATAGGGCTATTCCAAAGCTGGCAACTGTTCCAAGTGCTATACCACCTGCTCTAGAACCAATGAAAATGCAGGTTAAGATTATAAGAAATTCAATGAAAATCAGCATGGCGCTAGCCTTTTACAGATTTTTTGAGCTGAGGTTTAATCATATTTTTTGGATCTAATATTTGATCAAGCTCTTTTTGCGTTAGTAGCTTTTTTTCTAATGCAATATCATAAATACTTCTACCTGACTTAAGTGCCTCTTTTGCTAGATTAGAAGATGTTTCATATCCGACATGAGGACAAAGTGCTGTAACAAGACCGATGCTGTTATATACATAATCATAACAACGCTCACGGTTAGCTTGAATCCCATCAACACAATGAAATCTAAGTATATCACAAGCATTTTTGAGCATTTCAACTGATTCTAAAATACATTTTGCAATGACAGGCTCCATGACATTAAGTTGAAGCTGTCCAGCTTCTGCGGCAAGTGATACGGTAAGATCATTTCCAATCACCTTAAAAGATATTTGATTAACCGCCTCAGGAATGACAGGATTTACTTTACCTGGCATAATTGATGATCCCGGTTGTCTTTCAGGTAAGCGTATCTCAGATAAACCTGCTCTTGGGCCTGAGGAGAGTAGTCTTAGGTCATTACAAATTTTTGATAGTTTTATCGCTAGTTGTTTTAATGCAGAAGAATAAGTTACAAAAGCGCTAGTGCTTTGCGTACTTTCGATAAGATTAGATGCTAAACTTAATTCTAAGCCGCTGATTTTTTTTAGATTGTTTACAGCCAATCTACCAAAACTCTTCACGGTATTGATGCCTGTTCCAATGGCAGTGCCACCTAAATTGAGTTTTAAAAAGTATTTAGCGTTTTGTTTAAGATATTGCACCTCTTCATGCAAAGTAGCAGCAAACACTTCAAACTCTTGGCCAAGTGTCATTGGAACAGCGTCTTGCAGCTGGGTACGGCCTATTTTATATACATCTTTAAACTCTTGGGATTTGTGACGAAATGATATAATTAATTTCTCTAAAAAACTTATTAGTTCTGAATTATTAAAATACATAGCTAATTTTAAAGCTGATGGATAAGCGTCATTAGTTGACTGCGAAAGATTAACGTGATTGTTGGGATGGCAGTATTCATACTCTCCGCGATTGTGCCCTAAAAGTTCTAAAGCGCGGTTAGCCATTACCTCATTGACATTCATATTGGTAGAGGTCCCAGCTCCTCCTTGTATCATATCCAAGGCGAAATGATCGTGATATTTTCCCATTAATATTTCACTACCGGCATCAAAAATTGCTGTAGCAACATTTTTGTTAATTAATTTAAGTTCTTTATTAGCCATTGCAGCAGCCATTTTAACCATTGCGAGGGCATTAATTAACATAGGATAATGAGATAAGGGGATTCCTGTTATGGGGAAGTTTTCAAGTCCTCGAAAGGTTTGAATACCATAATAAGCATCATATGGCACTTCACGATCTCCTAAAAGATCATGTTCTTTGCGAGTTTTTCCTGAGATATATTTAGCGCCTTCTTTACTTTTTGCTAAAAAAATATTGGACTGGCTTAAATTACGAGCTATTGACTGCGCTATTTTTGTTAATAACTTGATCGCAATTGAACTGTGTTTACTACATATTTTTTTGATGTCACTAATTTTTAAGCGTAAATATTTTACGTTAGTTAGCGCAATAGAAGATGTTGTGTGCGTTGACTCATAAATAAGGCCCATGTCTCCTAGAAAATCTTTAGGCCCTAATTGCATAATAACAACTCCAGTGCGGCCGTTAGATTTTACAAAAAGCTCGAGTTTGCCTTTTACAATAATGTAAAGCGCGCGTCTTGGTTGTTTTTCTCGGAAAAGATATTTACCTTTTTTAAGCTCTTGCTGACTTACCACTTTCGAGATGAGGAGCAGCTCATCATTACTTAAGTCTTCAAAAATCTTCACTGATTTTAAATAATTTGATAATCTAGGCATAAATAAATCCAAAAAACTTTAAATTTACATATGGATTCATTTTGATATCTTGTCTAGGTAAAATTTCAGGCCCAGTGAAAAGCATTATTAAAATTTAGATCAAAAATAAAAGCTCAAAGATATCTATAACTGAAGCTCTTTTTCAGTAGCTTTTTGATTAGAAAACTTGGTATTTAAAACTTGTTGTGCAGATATAATAACTGTTTGCTAGCTCATTTTGATAATGAATTGCAGCAGGAAAATTTGGGTATAATACATCTCATGCATTAAGTTGAGCTCAATATTAAGAGTAATGAGTTAGCAACAGCCCATCCTTTACTTAGCCTTCTACAAGCTGCTGAAAAAATCTTTAAGGAGACTTCTAGGGTTCGGATTAAGATAGATTGTATGAATTTTAGTAGTATGCTTGCATTAAAGGAGATTAATCTTTCTTCTGTTCATATTTCATCTGAACTTCTTTACTTTACCAAAGAGGAGCGATAACCTAAAACTATTGAACATCTGCTCTGTAAAACTTGCTTTAAAAGTAAGATTTAGTAAGTTTTGTATTTTTTAAGAATAGTTTGTACTATGATATTAGTATGTAATACACTAATGAATAAGTAATTATCTTTTTAATAAAAAAGAGATTATCTATATGACATCAATTTCAAATATAACCGAAGCTCCTATCGATTTAATGGCCTTAATTGGCGAATTTTCAGGCAACATTGACTTTTTACCTGCTGTTTCAAATGAATTGGCAGGAAAAAATCTTCATGAAGCAGCGGAAAAGGTCTCTACATTAGCTAGAGATTTAGCGCCAAAAATTGCTATGAGTGCTTTGCTAGCAGAGG
>JASFVE010000054.1:0-13138 GCA_050049995.1 Chlamydiota bacterium
TTCCGAAAAGCTATAGTGAAAAAAAGGTAAATTTTCGTTTAACTTTCTAAATGTTTTCTCTAGAAGGTGAATGTTAGTATTTTGTTGTAGCTCTTCTAAAATATGAGGGGGAAAAATTTTTTCAATTAATTGCTCTAAAGAAATAAGAAACAAATCAAAACTTGGGTCATCCATACCTGGTGGAGTAAATGTAGGCTGGATTTGAAGCGCACCACCATCATTAAAATAAGTAGGTTTTAATGTTGCTATTTGGCGCGAAGTCATAGTACCTCTTGGTCTAGTTGAGCAAAGTGAAAATGAATGTCACCGACTTCCCCTATGATAACATTTTTAAGCTGTTTTTGATTCATCATTAAATAGTTTAAATGATAAAGAGGAGTTACAGGCAAATCATCCATGAAAATTTTCTCAGCATCCAATAAGGCTTGATATCTTTGCTTCTGGTTAGAAAGATTATTAGCTCTATCTAATAAGGTTACAAAGTCATTATTAACCCATTGTGAATAATTAACAGGGTCACTTTCCTGACTAAATCGGGCATAAATATTCATCATATCGTTGTATTGAAAAATCCATCTAGCTATAGCCATTTGATGCTTGTGAGCTCTTACTTTGCCCATATGAGAAACAAAGTCTTGCTCAACAATTTTAATCTCTAGTCCAATAGAATCTTTAATTTGCCTTTGTATTGCTTCGGAAGTTTTTTTATCTAAATCATTATTAGGATAGTTTAGAGTGATAGAAATATCTTCTTTTTTTAAATTTAACTCCTCTAGTCCTTTCTGTAGAAACTTTTGCGCCAACTCTTTGTTGTGATTAGGGATTAAATAGTCTCCAAGGTTGTCTTCAAGTGGGGGAGGTATAAGTCTCTTAGCAGGAGTTTGGTTAGAATAAGTAATAGTTTTTACCAACAAATCCCTATCAATGGAGTAAGAAATGGCCTTTCTGATGTTGCTGTTGCTTAAAGGGTGATATTTTGTATTAAATGTTATGAAAGCTGTCCCTGCTATTGGCATTTTCTTTAAGCGCTCATTGTTACTATAAGCAGCCTCTGCATGAAAGGGCATTGGTGATACTGGAGTACCGATCAAGTCCAACTCATTTTGCTCAAACATCTGCAAAGCAGTATTTTGATCATTAACAATGTAAATTCTAATTTTTTCCAGTTTAACGTTGTCCTTATCCCAGTATAACGGATTCTTTTCTACGATGATTTCCTTTTTTGGAGTCCACTTTATCATCTTAAAGGGACCTGAACAGACAAAATCTTCTTTAGGGTTTTGAGCCCATGTAGGGTCTTTTTCTACGATATGGCTAGGAGCTGGATAATACGCGCAAAAAGCAGTCAAACTAATAAAATAAGGAGTCGGATATTCCAGTTCCACTCGAAGCGTTTTTTCATCAAGGGCATTAATTTTAACTTCATCTATAGAGACTTTACTGTTGGCAGCCTTTTCAGCATTTTTGATGCAAAAAAATAATTTGCTCGTTAAAGATGGAAAAGTTGGATCAATAATTTTTTTCCAGGATTTTTCGAAGTCGTATGCAGTAATTGGAGTATTGTCAGACCATACAGCATCTCTTAAATGAAATGTATAAACAGTTCGGTCTTTATTCACCTCATAAGATTTTGCAAGGCCTGGACCAACTGAGCCATCTTTTCGTATCGAACTTAGTCCTGCAAAAAGTTTAAACGACATTGTTGAATCTACAAAGTGCCCGGTTTTTCTAGGGTCAAATGTAGGAGGGTCGATAGAGTAGCTTATGTTTAAAGTGTTTTTGTTGGGAGTTTTGCCGCATGAGACCATGGTAAGGACTAGTATTAAAGTTAGTAATTTTTTCATGTAGAAACCTGTATATGACAATGAATGTATATAAATCTTAAAGATTAGATTAAAGAACTTTTTAACAAAGACCTGTCTTTTTTGACAAAAACTTTAATTTTCTAAGGTTTTTAGAAAATCCTTTTGCAAATTTTGCCTCTAAAGTAAGGTAAAGCAAGGCGGGGAGTAGTTAAAGGGCAGGGGCTAGATGACTTATTTTAAAAGTTTATTCTTTAATTTCCTTACAGTTTTTTTTGTGAACCACATTTTACCAGGGATTGAGATCGATTATTATTCTAAGTTACCTCAAATCAAAGGAGATCTAATTTTTGCTTTTTCCTTGGGGTTTTTAAATTCATTAGTATATCCGATCTGCAGATTTTTATACCCTAAGGCTACTCCTTTTAAAATTGGAATGTTTAGTTTTATCTTTAGTTTTGGAGCATACTCTATTGTTAACATTCTTCCCCTCGGCATTCATGTGATGACCCCAGGGGCGTTTGTATGGAGTGGTCTTATTGTTTGGTTTGCTAGCTACTTAACTAATTATTTAGAGTTTAAGCACTATCAAAAACTAAAAGAGCTAGAGAAAGAAATTGCAAAGAGAGGGGGAAATAAGCAATGAGTTTTTTGATATCATTTTTTTTTAATTTTTTAGCTGTTTTTATAGTAAACCGGATGATTCCGGGAATAAAAATAGGGTATTTTGAAAACTTGCCCAATGTAGGAGCTGACCTATTTTTTTCGTTGGTTGTGGGCTTTTTAAATGCCTCTATTTATCCTGTCTTAGCTTCTTTTATGCAAAATGTTACTTTAAAATCCATAGCGGTTGTTTCGTTTATTATCAGCTTTGGGTCTTTTGTCTTGATTCACTATATCCAGTTTGGTGTAAGAGCAACTACTGCTCCAGGCATTTTTGTGGGCGGTTCCCTAGTTTGGGCAGCTGCTGTTTTTACAAACTTTTTATTTATGAGAAGAAGACCGCAAAACCCTGAAAAATAATTATTCATCATTTTTAGGTTCGTCTGACCTGGGATCGAGTTCCCCGACAGCGGGAGTTGTTCTAGGTATGTTTGAATAGGGTAACTTTTCCTCGACAGGGATAGGAGGTGCTTTTGTAAGTCTGTATAGTGTATAAATAGACAGGGTGCCAGAGATGGCAGCAAAAAAGAAAAACAATCCTTTTGGTCCAAAAAATTTCATAGAAAGAGGGGCTATTACCGGTCCTAAAATAGCTCCGATACCATAAGAAAGTAGTAGTCCTCCTGTTGCAGCTACAAAATCCTTTGGCTCCAAGTGGTCACAAGCGTGCGAGATGCATATAGGATATAAAGTGAAGGAAAACCCACCAAATAAAAAAATCAAGCTGTAGAGAAGGATAATATGTAAGTCTCCTATCCATGCAATGATGATACTTAATCCTACTGTGAGTAGGCCTGCTATAAGCAAAACTTTTCTTCTATCAATATAATCAGACAAAGAACCCAAAGGCCATTGTAAAACAAGGCCACCAAAAATAGATAAACTCATAAAAAGAGCGATACCAGATATGTTCAACCCGATTTCTTGTGCATATACAGGGTTTAATCCATATACACACCCTAAGAATATTCCTGATAAAAAACAGCCAATAACCCCTAAGGGTGATATTTTAAAAAGCTGCACTACATTAAGGTAAGACGGTTCTTCTGAATAGGGGGCTGTAGTTCTGGTGATGCTGACAGGTATCACAGATAAACTTGTTAGTATGGCAATTAGGATATAAGGAGTCCAGCTAATAGGATCAGAAATATTTAATAAAAATTGACCTCCGGATTGAGCTGCATAAAGAGCTATCATGTAAAGAGATAAGATTTTACCTCTTGAATCTACGCTAGATCTGACTAGAAGCCAACTTTCAATAGTAATGAAAAGCCCTGCCATTGTAATTCCATTAAAAAATCGTAAGATTGTCCAGCTCCAAGAGCTAATGTAAAAGCCTTGCAACAAAGTTAACACAGCAAGAAGGGACGCAAAAGTAGCAAAAGCTCTAATATGGCCAATCCGTTCAATAAGTCTGTTAGCTCTCAATGAGCCGACAAACATGCCTGCATAATAGGCGGCAGAGACGATACCAATGATTAACGTCGAGTAGTCTTCTAATCGTAATCTTACAGTTACATAGGTCATAAAAAGCCCATTTCCAGCAACTAAAATAATAAGACTAGCGATAGGGGATATAATGCTTTTTAGTGTATCTCTCATATTCATTACCTTGTATATCAATCCTATGAATCCATCAAGAGAGATTTTTTTATTTTTTTATTTGTAAATTATTGGATATTAATATGAATGTTAATTAATTGATAATATAAATAACGTTTAATATAATTAAATTAAGGGAAAAAGTTTGGTTTTTGATGGAACAAAGTGGTAAAGAACAAGATATTATCCATATACACGAGGCTTTAGAGAATCTTTCATCGATAGCAGAGCTTGATGTGAATAGTGAAAAAATGGTGGGAGTAGTAAAAAATCATAAATTTGTTCTTAGCGATGAAGAAAGCTCTTATAAAACTGTTCATTGGCTTACTCCAGAGACAGCGGAAGAAGTGATTGAAAACGTCAAACAAACTTTTAAAACTATTTTGGAGTATCTTAAAAACATCTATGAAAATGAGGGGTTTGACTGGGAGAATCCTAATAATAGAAAGGGTCTTCAAGCAGTCATGACTCTATCAGGTGAGGCAGCTGCTAAGTTGGATGCATATATAGACAATCTCAATACACCCTTCGAGATCCCTAGAATCACAGAGTCTAAGCAGTTTACAGATCTACAGGAGTTTTATACTAAAAATCTTTCTCAGAAAATGGATTTGAAATTGTCTGGAGATAGTGCTTGGTCGGAAGATTGGAGTGAAAATGAAAATATTCTAGCGGTTGATACAGAAAAAAAGGGGCTTAAAGACTTTGAAACTGTCAGAAGAGATAAAGAGTATGAACTTTTTTATTTGAAAAATGAATATGGCCATCCTTTTTTTAATTCCTCATTAATGAGGAATATTAAACTGGTTTGTGATTTTGATGAAATGGTTGATGTTTCGATAGAAGATGATCCTCTTTTAAAAATAAGGGCTATGCAAGATCGAGATTTACACGGTGTAGCTCAACAAATTCTTATGGGGTGTGAAAGTCTTACGAAAGAGTTTTTTAAATTAGCCAGAGGCAAGACCCAGGAAGTTTTTCAATACGTACACAGAGCTATTATGGCTCTTATGTTAACTTCAAACCCTAAAAATCTCATTCAAAATACCTTAGGAAAAAGCAGCCTTTTATATTTCAACGATTTTCAAACTTTTTTAAAAAAGGCGCTAAACTCCAAAGAATATAAAAGGTGGCTTTCTTACCCGCCCAAAGATTCTGACAAAGCTGCAAGCGTTACACTTAAATTGATTCATTTATTAATTCTTGTGTTTTTCACTCGAAAAGAATCAGTAAAAGAAGAGGTTATAGGATTAATTCACTATTTGATAGAAAAGGGAAATGAAATCAAACCGAAAAAAAAGGCAAAAGCATATAGTCAAACAATTTGGAATAAGTTTTTAACAAATGACGATAATATTAGAACTCTTTTGAAGTGCTATCCTAATGGTCCACTTTTTAAAGTTCTGGACATTATTAGATCAGATGAAGTTAGTGAAAAAGAGATAGCCTTTGATCCGATTCACCAAGAAAATTATCCTTATTCGCTATATAACCTAAATAGCAAAAAGAAAAGCTGTAGTTTTATAAGGTTGCCTAGTCCTACTCGACAAGCAATGATTAAGTCAGCAACTATTATAGAAGAGTTTCAAAATTTAATTAAGAACTTTTCAGATCAGGAAAAAACATACTTAATCTTTAACTTTCAAGACAGATCTTCTTGGAAAGACATTGCTAGAGTCGATGCTTTAGAAAAGTTTTCAAGGCATGCTGAAATAAACCAAGCCCTTAAAGTGTACACTTTAACAAAAGATTCTGACTTTTACTATCAGACAGATATTTACTTTACTATGACTAAGGCTGAAGAGTTTATGCAAGCATTTCAGACTCAGCTGATAGGAGAGCAGGAAAATGGATTTTATTTTGGAATGATTAAGAAAAAAGAAAATTTTTTCGAAAAACTTGAGCGCCTTATATCTTTTGTTCATGACGTTTTTTTTGATAAAGTTGACTCTCTCGACAGAAAGATGAGATTGGACTTTATAGAGATATTCTATCATTTATTTTATTTGGAAATGATGGAATATCATGATCCTTCCTATGTAAGCTTTGTTTGCAAAGACGCAGTAGATACTTCTAACGCAACAAATGCAAGTTTTTATGCTTTTATAAATCTTGTCAAAACAGGAAAACTAGAAAAAAAAGAAAAAGATATTCTTTTATGGCTTTATTATAGACCCGCTCTACTTGTAAGAGAAAGATCTATTACTCCTACAAGGCTTAATAGAACCCTTTCTTTTTTGGATTATGTTGACGTGACTTTAAAAGAGAAAAAACGAAAAAAACTCTTAGAGAAGTATCCACTATTGAATGAAAGTGATGTAATTAGTTAATGCACTCATTAACTTGATCTACTAGCTCTTCATTATATGCTTTAAGGGCATCTGAAAGATCATCTACTTGATAGAGAAGTTCTTTAAAGTCTTTAATAAAGGGTTCACTTTTCATAATTTTAGATTTTTCATCTTGGTCTTCTGCCTTTTCTAAAAGCATATTTAATCGAGATAATGCTGTAGAAATCTGGTCTACTTCACTTTCGAAATACTGCTTAAACTCTTTAGGAGTATCAACAGCCTCTAAAAGAGCTACTCTTTTCTTGCGAGTTCGTTGCCACTTTTTATCATATTGAAAGAGAATACCATAATGGTTTACATCATTCATAAGCGTGTTCATTTTGCTCATAAGCGATACAATTCGTAAGTACATGTCATCTTTTGTTACGAGCTTACCAATAGTTCCTGAGCCATCGGCAATATCGTTGGTGATAATGTTTAGGTTTTTTAGTACTTGCTTACCATCGATATTAAAAGAATCGAGAGCAATATTGACATTTTCTAATACATTATTAAATTTGGTAATTGTCTGATCATCTTGAAACTCTTGGATAGAGCTACCTAAAAGTTCCATATTTTCTGTAAAACTATCAATTGCTTTTTTAGTTCTAATCACTATTTCTTGTTCATTCAGAGAGTTCAGAGCTAAATCTAGTTCATGCATAGAGCCGGCAAAGGATTGTATAGCAAAAGTGATGTCATCGCTATTTTCCATAAACCATTCATCGATATTGTTAACCACGCCATCTAAACTTTTTGCCAAAGTTGTAAGTTCATAGATCGCGTTTTCCAAAGGATCAACTGAATCCGCATAAATTATTTGATTTGTAATAAGTTTAGGTACTTTTCCAACAGGGGGAGCCTTAGGGATGATTGCTATTGCTTTTTCTCCCATTAGTCCCGCTGTAGCTATCGTAACTTCGTCTGTATTATACACATCCACGCTGGAATCCACTCTTAGCGTAAGTTGATAAAAATATACTCTTCCCAGTTCATCTGTCGGTTGTTCTCTTGCATTAGATACTTCTTGGATCTTCGTTACTTCTCCGACGGGTTTTCCTGCAAAAGTGACTCTTGTTCCTACATTTATACCTGCTATGTTAGAAAATCTTACCTTTAAGACTTTTTCACCATCACCAACTTTTGGTTCTAAAAAAAGGATAATGGAGATAGTTATTACAATAGCTGTAATGACAAAAACTCCAATTAAGACTGTTTTCAGTTTATCTGACATTCTTACTCCTTTTTAGCTCTGGGATGGTGGGTTAAATTTTCTTTTAAAAATGATATGATTGGATCGTCAATATTTAAAAATTCTTCCGGTTCAGCAACATAAGCAATTTTCCCATCTTTGTGCAAAGCTAAGCGGTCGCCAATAAAAAGAGCAGAGTGCACGTCATGGGTAACTACTATACTGGTACTTTTAAGTTCACTTTGAATTTGCACAATTAGCTCGTTAATTTGCTGGGCTGTAATAGGATCTAATCCAGTTGTTGGCTCATCATATAATAAAATAGACGGTCTATATACGATAAGTCTTGCCAATCCAGCTCTTTTCTTCATACCTCCAGATAAATCAGATGGCATTTTCTTTTCAATTCCTTCTAGTCCGACTTTAGCAAGAGAGGTCTGAACCATTTCCTGTATTTCTTCTTCTGAGTATGCTTCACCTGTTTCAGATTGGCCGTGTTGTCTGAGATAAAAAGCGGTATTATCTTCAATGTTCATAGAGTCGAAAAGAGCGGCTCCTTGAAATAACATGCCTGTATTTTTAACGGCCTTAAATAACTCCCTTTTTTTTAATTCTGAAATGTTGACTCCATCAATTGCCACATATCCTTGATCGGGCTTTTCTATTCCAATTAACTGTCTTAATAGTACGCTTTTTCCCACACCTGACCTGCCTAAAATAACGACAGTCTCTCCTGTATTAACAGTTAAGTTGAGCCCCTTTAGCACTTGGTTGCCGTTATAAGATTTCCAAAGATCAACAACTTCTATCATTTTATCCCCGGATTGTCAGTTCTTGGTGAATGGTATTTAATGCTATTGTCAGTAAAAAGTCCCATATTAATATTAGTACGTAGCTTATAACAACACTATTGGTTGTAGCTTTACCTACACCAGCAGCACCTCCTGATGTTTTCATCCCTTTATAACAACATATAGTTACTAGAATTATTCCAAAAATAAATGATTTAAACACCCCGGTAAATAAATCAAATAAAGTAATGTGAATGGGCATAGGGTCAAAATAGCTATTCGGGCTCATCCCAAAATAATGCACAGATATTAAATAGCCTCCAAAAATCCCCATGATCATACTAAAAATAGTAAGTAAAGGCATCATAACCGTGCCGGCCAAAAATCTAGGCGCTACCAGATAACTGTTGGGGTTAACTGACATAGACCTTAAGGCATCGATTTGCTCGGTAACTTTCATGGTGCCAAGCTCTGCACACATGGCTGAGCCAACTCTCCCTGTAACCATGAGGGCTGTAAGGACAGGCCCTAGCTCTGTAATCATAGCCTTGGCCACTAAAATACCGGTAACAGCCGCAAGTCCTTTTTCTTGAAGTTGGTAAAAAGACTGAGCTGCCAAGACAAACCCAGTGGTGAAACCAGTAATCGCTACCACTCCTAAAGAAAGCACACCAATAGAGTAAAGTTGCTCTCGAATCAAAGACCAGCTAGGAGGTTTTTTAAATACGGAGGAAAAAGTTTCAGAAATTAGTTGGACATATTCTCCAACAGAGCCAAATAAACGAAAAGCAATTTGAGTAAGCGTGCTCACCTAAGTGAATCCTCCCTTTTTTGCGATTGTAAAGAAGAATGTTTTTTTAGGTCAAAGAAATGCCTGCAAAAAGCAGGCATAGAAAGTTACACCTTATATCCGTCTCTTTCCACAGAAAGGCCAGCTTGTAAAGCTTGTCTAGAGTTGTTTTCAGAAGAATGTCTTTGACCTCTTCTTTGATCAACTTGATCTAGTTCTCTTTGAAGGAGTTGTAACAATTGATTGAGTCTTGTAGTTTGAGCATCGTAGTGAGTCTCACCAAATTTCCCACTAATAGAAGAAAGCTCAGTAATAGTGCGAGAGTAAACTTGACTTTGCTGGAGTTGAGGAATAGAGCCTACAAGAGCACCTAAAAACACTCCTACCCCTTGGGCGATGGCGATATAAGACTTATTATCTAAAGACTTCTTAGAGCTGTCGATTTGAGTCTTAATTAAATCTATTAGCTTGCTTCTCTCATGCATTTCACTGGCAGATAGTCGGTTGTTTAAGCCAGTTAACATGGACTCAAGAATAACCAAAAGTCTTGTAAGATTAATGTTTTCTAGTGGATGATTAGAGTCTATGCTAATTTCTTGAAGTAAACTTTCAGCAATATCTAGCCGTTGTTGTTCAGCCTCAGAAAGTTCTCTCATATTTTCAAGACCAAAGGGTCTTGGTTCTTGTAAAGGTTTATTATCAATTGGGTGGCTATTATAGGCCGTTGTAATATTATTTACTTTCATACTAACCTCTTAAATTCTCGAGTTTTGTAAAATTAAAATAGCTCGTAGCTTTTCTTGAATAGCTTTTCGATCATCAGCTGTTTCTTCTATTTTTTGTGATAGAAAATTTGCACTAGCTTTGGTAGTGATTTCTAATTTTTTTAAATCTTCACAAACAGCATCCATTTTAGCTACCTGATACTTGCTTTTAGAAGCCATCACATTAGCAGTACCTGATGAAAGAGCTAATGCACCTGAGATAAGTTCATTTGCTCTATTGGAAATTTGCTGAAGGGCGCCAGTTGTATAACTGTAGCCTAAGGTTGCAAGGGACGCACCAGTTGTAAGATAAAAAACAGCATCATTAAAATAAGAAGCTAGCTGTTGCTTAGTTTTTTCATCTGATGTTAAAAGACTAGCTAACTGATCCCAGCCTCCTAGGGAGTGGATTAAAGAATTACTAGCGCCCAGACCTGCTGAAGCAAGTATTAAGGACCCAGTTACAGTTCCTCCAGTTGTTAAGTCGCCAATTCCGAGTAATATTTCATAGGCTATAGAAAAGTTGTAGGCGACGTCTGACAACATGCCCCAGTTCTCAGCAGACTGTAGTTTCAAAGCTTTATCTCGAAGTATTTCTAAGCGCTCTTGCTTGGTCTTGCTAGTTTCTTTTTGTTGTTGAACGGTTCTTGCTCCATGCAGTTTAGTAATTTCTTGTGAGACTTTTTCATTTTTAAGATTTTCTCCAAGTAGCATGAAAACCACATTTGTGGCGCTGGAAGTGGTATCGGGAATAGCAGCAAGCCCTTGAGGTGTTTTTTTCTTATGTGTATCTTGAGGGCGGTGTTCGTTATTATGTTTAAAAGATACTTCATTAACTTTATTCATAATGTTTCCAACTTAGATTCTAGGGATTTCATTTCTTCTAAAAGAACATGGTTTTGCTCAGGAATTTTCTTCTTAGCAAAGCGGATGGCTTTTAATCCTTCTTGAGGATTTTTGAGGTGATAATAACAGAGAGCTGCAAAATAAGAAGGAAAGGGATCGCTCTCATTTAACAGTTCTGTCATGGCCCAAGCTTTTAAAGCAAGTTCATACTGACCAGTTTTTTGTAAACAGGAGGCTAGGCAGTACCAATAGTCTTTTTCATCGGGATATCGAATAACTAATGAGCGAAAGATATCAATAGCCTGTAGTAGGTCATTACTTTCAAGTGCTTGCATACCTTTGGAAAAAGTATGATTTTCTTCTAGCTGAGTACTCATGTCCTTTGGTTTTGTACCATTCTTTTTATAGCATCACCATATCGATTTAATGTTTGCTTTACAGTTTCAAAGCAGGCCATTTTATCTGTAAATTCCGTTTGAAGAGAAGTGAAATAGAGCTGATTAGAAGTTCTAAGTTCATCCATGCATGAAGATACACGGTCTAAAAGTACATTTATATCATCTGTGTCAGGAAGTTCAATGGCGCTGTCAGATCCCATTTGAGGAGAAGAGTGACAATTTTTAATTTTCCTTTTGCTTAAATCATTAAGCAAATCTTGTATCTCCTGTGAGGCTATTTCATCAAGTTCACTAATATAATTTTTGTTGGACTGGTTAGAAGATTTCGCTTCTACTAGTCGATTATATAATTTTCTAGCGATATTGTTTGTTTTAGTATTGTAGGAAATGTCATTACCTTTATTTCTTATGGCGTTGTCTAAGGCTCTTTCTTTATCTAGAAAGATATCAATTACTACTTTATTAAGATTGTAATCTTTAATAGGTTCTTGATTTTCCGCAATTGATCGACATCTTTTAACATCATCAACTTGCCTTTGTAGCTGTTCTAAAAAATTGTGAATAAGTTCGTCTTCAGGGTTCAATTTTAACTCTTTTGCCAGTGAGCTTAACTTCTCATATTCTTGGGGAATCAAATCAGCTTTAGCTTGCAGAAGATCTTCTAAGGAAATTGAGCCGTCGCTATTATCCATTAAATCTATAAGATAGTTGATTTCACGTTCTGTTAAAAATAAGGAATCGGGGTTCTCATCTTTTTGAGAAGAATTTTTGTGATTTGAGTTAGTATCTGCTTCTTGTAAATCTTTATTGGATGAGTTGATATCCCAAGGGTTTTTAGGTAAATTTTGACTCGGATTTATATTTTTATCATCATGGTTAATTAACTGTTGCAATTTCTGAGAAGGAGATAGTTCCTCTTCACTTTTCTCAACTGAACTGTTAGAAGTAGGTAAAATATTGGTAAAAGAATCGATATTGTTTTTTGCTGACATAAAATGTTCCTTTTGTCATTGGGAACATAAAGTCTAGCGAATAATAAGTTAAAAGACTATAGCTATTAAAAATTTCGGTTCCATTTTAAAGAAAATCTTCCTTGTTCTTGCTGCTGGATTGTTTGCGCTTCAAATAAAAATCCATGTGACAGGTCTACTTCTACGCTTACATTGCTACTTCCTTGTTCTATTCCTTGACTGAAAGTTACTAAAACACCTTTAGCGACATACTTGCCTACTTGTACGGCGAAGTCTTCAGCTCCTTCACTTGTGGGAGCTGAAACAATAGCAAGTCGGTCAAATCCAAGTCTTCTTCGGGTAATTTCTAGGATATCGGGACCTCCACCAGACAAACTTGCGGCGGTTGTAGCTAAAGAGACTGCTTGAAGGGCAGTTATTTCGGAGATATCGGAACCGAATAGCAAATAAGATAAAATTGAGCTCATGGGAAGGGGAGGAAGTGAGGTAAACTGCAAGTTTGGTTCGTTAATTTGACCTGTCCATTTTGCTATTATATTAATTCCCTGAATATTTGTTTGAGCTGTAATATTTAAAAAGGGAAACTCTCCCTTATCGCCAGTAAATATAAGTTCTCCACTAGTTAAATCAAAATAGTGACCAGAAAAGTTAAACTCGCCTTTTACAAGATCAAGCCTTCCTTCTGCTTGCAAGTCATAATAAAGTCCGTCGAGCTTTATATCGCCTTTCCACTCAGAAGAAAGCCCTCTTCCTCTTACAAAAAAATTGCCATCTGCTTCCAGTTCGACATCTAAATACAAAGGGAACTTTTTTTTAGGTACAAATACTGGCCTTTTTTTAGGTTGGTTTTTGTATGTAACAGCAATAGTAGGTACTTTAGTAGCAATTTTTTCAGGAATGTCAAACTCTCCATAAGTAATGAAAGCCTTTCCTCTTGTTATTGCTGAATCGAAGTTGCCTTCAATGGTTATATTTCCAGTAGCTGATCC
>JASFVE010000055.1:0-12728 GCA_050049995.1 Chlamydiota bacterium
GTTGGCCCCCTGGAGGTCCTTTTCAGTTTGAAGTGGGTATTGCTAATCTTTCCTTTGCTGTTTTAGGTGTTCTCTCTATCTGGTTTAGGAAACGTTTTTGGATAGCAGTCATTGTCGGATACACCATCTGGCTATGGGGTGATGCTATAGGACATTTTGTGCAAATAATACGCATTGAAGATTATGCAGAAGGTAATGCAGGAGTATATTTTTACTCAGATATTATAGCTCCTGTTGTTTTGATTTTATCCTATTTTTCTTATGTAGGATCGGTTAGTGAAGCAAAAAGTTGGAAAAGAAAGTGGAAATATTTAATGAATCATGTGGAGTAAGGAGTGATGTATGGCTAAAAAAGATCGAGACGAAAACAAAGAGCTAGTCCAAAAACTAGAAAAAGACATAGAAGAGTTCAGCCATGACTATGAAGATGTGTTAACACACCATGAGTTGGTTGACAACACAGAGTTTTTACACAAATTTGCTGACCACATTATTCAGTTAGATAAAGATGCTACAGACTCTGATGATGAGCAAGCATCTTTAGTGCACCATTATTTGACAACACCCTTAGGTGCTCCTTTTATTTCTAATAAAACACTTTTAGAAGCTGCTAACTCCTATGATCGACAAGATCCTCTGAATTCAGATTTACATGAATTAGTCGATGGGATGATTCATTTTGGAGATCAGCAAAAAAACCCACTTATGGTCATTTTTCACTCAATTGAAGAACATTTAAAGAAAGAAAAGCAATCATAATTTAAGTTGAGCTAAAATTAGTTGTTGGCTTTTATCTTCAGTTAACTCAAAGCCATTTTTTTTGCATATTTGTTGCATGGCGTCATTTTCTGGAAGCATATAAGCTAAAATAGTTTCAATATGTTCTTTTTTAGCTATTTTGATAATCACATCCATTAAGCTTTTTCCTAGCCCCTTGTGCTGCCAGTCATCTTTTACAATAATAGCAAACCTAGCATCGCTTGTACCTGCAAGCTTTGTCAACTTGGCAACTGCTAATATTTCTTTGCCGTCATGTTTTTTTTCCACCACAAGTGCAATTTCTCGATCATAATCAGTAAAGCAAATACTTACCAATCTATCGTGAGCAGTTCTTTCATCATATTGAATAAATTTTAAGTACCTTTGGCGTACTGATTTTTCTGAAAGATCTTTATGAAACTTAGTAATTAGTGGAACATCTTCTGGTCGGATAGGTCTGATAGTTACAGGTGTCCCATCTGATAGTTTTATCTGATGTATATATTGCAAGGGGTAGGGGCGAATTGCCAGTTGCGGCAAGTTTTTCTCTTGGGCGTTATGCAAAATAATTCTAGCATCTAAAGCCACAATCCTATCTTCTGATACTAAAAGAGGGTTGATATCACACTCTTTAATCCAAGGGTGTTGAGCTATGAGATTGCTAAACTGCACTAAAATTTTTTCCAACCCCTCTATATCTACCGCTTTTTTACCCCTTACCCCTTGCAAAGCGGTAAAAATTTTAGTTCTAGTCATAAGTCGTTTAGCTAAAGTCGATGTTAAAGGAGGAAGCGCTAAGGCCCTATCTTTATAAACTTCTACAAGCTGTCCACCTGTTCCAAAAAGTAATACTGGCCCAAATTGCTGGTCGATAGAGCTACCTAAGATAATTTCATAACCATTCAAGGAAATCATTTCTTGGACTGTGACTCCTTGAAAATGCTCTTCTCCTTTTTTAGCTTTAACGGACTCATAAATTTCATCAAAAGCTCGCTGTACAGCTTCTTCAGATAAGAGATTTAACTTAACGCCTCCAACATCAGTTTTATGGGTAATCGTTTCAGAGTGGAGCTTTAAAACGACAGGAAATCCTATTTTTTTAGCTACCTCAGCTGCTTGATTTTTATCTGTTGCAATTTCTGTTTTTACTGTAGGGATTTGAAAAAGATCTAATACTTGCTTAGATTCAAATTCTGTTAGTAGTTCTCTATTTTCCCCTTTTGCTTTTTCAATTATCTTTTCAATTTCTTTATTTTGCTCTAATGCACCAACACTGTCAGGTCCTTGCATAACTGGTGTTTCATAAATACCTTTCAAATTATAAGTATAGTTCCACATATAGGCAAAGGCCTTACACGCCTGATCAGGATACTCAAAGGTAGGTATTCCTGCTTGATTTAAAATCCTATCCCCTTCTTCTATAGAACCAGCACCCATCCAAGAAGCCAAGATTGGCTTGTCATCAATATGCGCATGTTCTTTTAATTTAAGTGCTGTGGCAGTTGAGTCGGTCATATCCTGTGGCGTTAGGATAACTAATAATCCATTCGTCTGTTTATCTTTAGCAACAATTTCAACAGTTTTTGCATATAGCTCATCGTCCGCATCTCCTAAAATATCCACCGGGTTATTGTGGCTCCATTGCGGGGGTAACAAGTTATTTAATGAGCTATAGGTATTCTCATCTAATTTAGATAAGCTTCCACCATTTTCTATTAAGGCATCTGTTGCTATAACACCAGGACCTCCTGCATTTGTGACGATAGTAAGGTTGGGCCCTTTTGGTCTAGGTTGTTTAGACAATACCCTAGCCATACTGAAAAGATCGGAAATTGTATCGACTCTTAATACACCTACTCTTTTTAAAGCCGCATCCAATACATCATCACTACCCGCTAGCGATCCCGTATGAGATGCTGCAGCTTTTGCTGACTCTTCTGTTCTTCCCGCTTTAATTAGAATAATAGGTTTATTTAAAGCTACTTC
The DNA here is from genome assembly GCA_050049995.1 of Chlamydiota bacterium. Classification (GTDB taxonomy): domain Bacteria; phylum Chlamydiota; class Chlamydiia; order Chlamydiales; family SM23-39; genus 21-14-0-10-35-9. The sequence continues at coordinate 2,746 of JASFVE010000055.1, forward strand.
TTTTGCTGCTGATAAAAAAGACCTCGGATCACCAATACTTTCCATATAAAGCAAAATGCTTTTTGTATTAGGGTCATTACCAAAGTAATAGATAAGGTCGCCCCAGTTAACATCTATCATTGATCCGACCGACACAAAAGAGCTAAAGCCTACCTTGTTTTTCAAACTCCAGTCTAATACAGCAGTGCAAAGAGCTCCTGACTGACTTAAGAAAGCTAGGTTGCCCTCATACGCCATGTCTGCCGCAAATGTGGCATTTAACCCATTGATGGGATTCATCACTCCTAAACAATTAGGACCAATAATTCTCATATTGCCTTGTCTGGCTAGAGTGAGAATCTCCTCTTCAAGTTTAATTCCAGGCTCGCCTAATTCTTTAAATCCAGCAGAAATAATAACAGCAGCAGGGATCTGTAAATCGACACAGTCTTGCACAATAGATGCTACAAACTTAGCTGGTATGACAATAACGACTAAATCAACTTTTTCAGGAATATCATGTAGTGTTTTATAAGCTTTAATACCTAAGACATTGGCTCTTTTAGGATTAACTGGATAAACTGTCCCTCCAAAGGGTGATTTGAGAAGATTCCATAAAACAGTCCTTCCTACACTGTTTTTTCGTTCACTTGCGCCAACAACTGCAACAGTTTTAGGATAAAAAATATGATCAAGCTGCTGCTGTTTTCTATGTAAAATATTAAGCGATGGATCAAAAGAACTACTCATAGATGGAACCTCCCCCTCTTACTATCTATAGCAAAGGAGAAGGTTTTAGAAAAGATACGATATCAAATTGCGAAAAAATTATGACCAAACCAATGCATATGCAAACTCTAACTCCCTGATTTCATGTGAGAAGTTAGAAGTAGGTTCTAGCTCTAGACTTTTAGCTAGGCTCTTAAAAGTTTTAATATTTTTTTCTATAAAGCTCAATTTTCCTCTTCTTTGTGCTTTAGTATTGAGAATGATTCTGGCATTAGCATGCATTATAGAAATCAGTTTATCTATTAAATGGCTTAAAAAATTGGGCTTATATAAAAGTGTAATTTGATTTCCTTGAGCACTATAAACTTGAAATTTATGCACTTCAGTTCGTTCTTTGTGGTGAGTTTCCTGCGCTGCTACGTACTTGTCTATAATTCTACTTGGTAAAACAGTAGGTATCATAAATTCTCCTAATTTAGAACACAGGAAGAATCTATAAAGAAATTTTTTTAACGTACAGTATATTCACGAAAAAAGTTCATAACTACTAGCAATCCTACAGAAAGGGCAATTCTCAGGGTTGCGATAGGTCTATGAGTAATCAAAATTTTTTCATCTCTATCCCAAGTAGTGAGCTTAGCACTTTTTAAATGAGAGTAGGCTACTAACATAGTGATTAAGTTGACAAAAGGAATTCCCATACCAAAGCCTCTAAACCACACTAAAAATGCTCTTCTCATAGAAGTAGGAAGAGATAGTCTATGTCTTTTATAGCTAAGCTTTGTTTTCAAAAGAAATTTTCCCGGAGTATACCCCCATGAGGAAAGTAAAACCGCTTCGATGGGAACCCAAAGTAAATAAAGTAAGGGTACCATAGTAAAGTGAAAGGAATAGACTTTTGGAAAAAAGGATAAAATGACTCCAAAGAAAGAGTAATCTATCATTCTCGCTAGAAAGCGTATCCAGGGATTAACATGGGAAGTATCTTCTTTAGTAATTCTTGGCTGATCTACTATTATTTCAGATGGTTCAATAACTTTATCTTTTCTCATATAGAACAAGTTAATATTTTTTAAATATTTGAGCTAGCTTTGTTAACTCGATTCATTAAAGCTAGATCTTCTTTAGCTATCTCATCGCAAAAAATTAAAATCTCTTCAAACTGAAGTGAATCTGCTTTTCTAAAGTTTGCAAAAAGAGTTTGCCTACTTAAAGGCCAACTCAATATAGAGGGTATTTTTTGAGCAGATAGCACAATCTGTTTTTTAGAGCTCTTATCAGCATACTCTAGCAGTTCATTTAAGGAAAAAAAGACTTTTATTTTTGCAGAAGGTGCATAATGGCGATATTTCATACCAGGTGCAATTGCAAGATGAGAACTTTTTACTTCCCTTTTTAAAACAATCTCTAAGCTTTCTTTAGAAATTGCTCCAGGTCGTAAAAGAATAGGAAAATCAGATAAGTAAATGACAGTAGATTCAATACCATGCTGACATGGACCACCGTCTAAAATAAAAGGAATTTTCCCATTAAAATCTTCAAAAACATGTTCAGCCAAAGTAGGGCTCGGCCTGCCTGATATGTTTGCTGAAGGGGCAACTAAAGGTTCTTTAACTGCCGCAATCAGATCCAAGGCTGGTTGAAGGCCAGGCATCCTTATAGCTACTGTAGGTTTTGCTCCAGTTGCAATATCAGGAATATGTGGTTTTTTTTCTAAAATAATAGTAAGTGGACCTGGGAAAAATGCCTCGCTCAAAAGATAAAATTCTTTTGGAATATTTTGCGCCAGCTCTTCTACCCACTTTATATCATTGATATGGACAATCAAAGGGTTATCAGAAGGTCTATTTTTTAAAGTAAAAATTTTCCGCACACTTTCTTCTTGAAATAAGGGAGCTGCCAAACCATAAACAGTTTCTGTAGCAAAAGAAACTAACTCATTGTTTTTAAGAGCTTTTGCAGCTTTTTTAATATTATCGGGTGTGGGAGAAAGTATTTCTGTTTTCATATCGAAATAGTATAACTAAATGCCTGTTGAAAGAACAGTTTCAAAAAAGGATTTGATTAAATTTAAAAGAGCTTAAAATAGAAATTATGTATGACTTCCTTATACCAATTCCTATTCTTTCAGATAATTATAGCTACATGCTCCGCACAGATAAAAAAGCTCTTATTATTGACCCAGGAGAGTCTCAGTCGATTATAGATGAACTGGAAAAGTTAAATTTACATTTGACCGCTATTCTTTGTACTCACCACCATTCAGATCACGTGAATGGTGTAGAAGCATTAAAAACTCGATATAATGCAAAAGTCTATGGGCCTAAAGATGATAGAATTCCTTTGTTGGATGTTGGATTGGATAAATATAGCACTTTAGCATTAGAAGGTTTTCCCTTTAAAATTATAGAAACTCCAGGTCACACAAAAAGTCACATTGTTTTTTTAGAAGAAAATCATCATATCCTGTTTTCTGGTGACACTCTTTTTGGAGCAGGGTGTGGAAGGCTGTTTGAAGGAAGCTATGAAGAAATGTATAGCTCACTTCATAAACTCTCCTTACTTAATCCTGATACATATATTTACTTTGGACATGAATACACTTTAAAAAACCTTGAGTTTGCTCATCAACTTTTTCCTGATGATGACGCTATTAAAAGCAGGCTTAATACAACTATTCAGTTGAGAAAAAACCATCAATTTACTATTCCCTCAACATTAAATATGGAACTGAAAACAAACCCATTTTTAAGAGTACATGAACAATCCATTCAAAAATCTTTAGACATGCTAAGTCAAAAGGAGGTAGATGTCTTTGCAAAACTCAGGCAACTTAGAGACAAATTTTAAATTTTTTTGGTCTAAAAGCAAAAGAACCTTACCTGAGCAGTTAATTGGCTTCTTTTTGTTTTTAACAACAATTATTACTATCATGCTAATAAATGCTTGGATAACAAAACACGCACATTGGGAAAAGCCCCTTATCTTAGAAAGGTTTTTAAATCCTGTTTTGACAGTTGTTTATATTCTTATTTCAGTAAGTTTTTGGAGCTTATGGAGGAAGTTTTCTTTTAAGCATCTAAAAATGGAGTGTGCCTTTCTTGGGGCTAGCCTTGTTTTGAATGTAGCTTGGCATATAATGTTCTTATATTTTAATGAGCCTTTTTTAGGATTGATCATTAATTTAATGATGTTTGCCACATCTATTTTAAGTTTTTATATTTTTTGGAGAAAAGATAGGATTGCTGCTATTATCTTTTTACCGTATGTAATTTTTAGCAGTATTTTAACTTCTTTTAATATGTTTTATTGTACTTGAGGTTTTCATGATCAGATCTACTCCCCTAATAATCTTAACCTATGCAATTGTAGTCATCTTATTGGGTTATATGGGCTACTCTAATGCACAAAGCCTCATATCTTTAATTATAGCTGGAATCTTTGGGTTATTTATTATTTTGATGTTAGGGTTGGCAGCGTATCGTAGAAAAGATTGGCTGTATTACCCAATTGCTGCTGCTGTTTTAGCCCTTCTAGGTTTTTTTGCTTATAGATTCAGCTCTACAAAAAACTTTATGCCAGGAGTCATGTCGGTATTTTCATTCCTTGTGCTGATACTGACCGTTATAAAAGCTCTTTCTCATCGTGAAGAATAGTTACTGTAAGGCATTTTCAAAGTTTTGATATTGTATGTACCTTTTATTAGCTACACTCCAATCAATACTATTGAAAAATGTTTCGATATATTTTTTTCTGTTTAAACCAAACTGAATAAGATAGGCATGTTCCCAAACATCCATCACTAAAATGATATCTCCTGTAGCCAAATGACCTACATCATGTTCGTTAATCCAAGTATTGATTAGTTTTCCATTCTTAGGATCAAGGTATAGAATAACCCACCCAATCCCTCGGATTTGACCTGTTGCCATAAAATCTTCTTTCCACTGATTGTAACTTCCAAAATCTTTTGCAATTGCATGATACAATGGAGTATCAGATTTAAGACTGCTTGTTTTTCCCATATTTCCAAAGTACAGCTCATGCAACCGCATTCCATCAAATTCCCAGCCTAACCTTCTTTTTAGTGCCCCAAAAATATAGGATGTAGCTTTTTTCGAATTTGCAAGTGATTTTAACTCTTCTAAAAGATAGTTAGTATTTTTAACATACCCTTCATAGAGCTTAAAGTGCATATTTAGTAGCTCATCATCAAACTCTGTAATGTTCAAAAGATAAGAAAAATCTTTCGCTTCATACCTACTATTAGACATGCTAGAAGATCTTTGACCTGGGTTTGATGCTGCATAAGAAAAAAAGATACAAAAAACAAAGGATAAAAGAATTTTCAATAATCTGCTCATGTTTAAACCTTCCTATTTTTTTAATGGGTACTTGGCTTGCCCCTTTAAAGAAGTTAATAATTGGTGAATAGAAGAAAAAACTCGGTAAGATTTAGAGGTCAAATCAGGATTATCATCGTATAAAATCCATCCTTTTTCCGTCTGAACTAGCATTAGTTCCTTGATAGCATTTTCTTTTTCTTTGATCGTAATAATATAACAATGGATAGCTGTATGGTTTTCTCTAGCTAAAAGCTCTTCAATATTTTTAGTAATCAAATCTCCTTTACGAACGAGATAGGTTCCCGGTTTTTGATCTTTTAAAAGACGCTCTGCTTCTAAATGATCTACCCCTTTTTTCCAACCAGGTAAAGATGCAATGGGTCGTGAATTAGTCATTAGACTATATATGCTTTTTTATTGATCTATAATTAAATTTCCTAAAAAGGACAATTAAATCATGAAACATACAAAGAAAAGCAGAGTAAAGAATGGTCCCTTCTAGAAGGAAGGGACCTCTGATTTTATTTATTCCAGTTAAAAAATTCAGTGACTGCACTAACTCCAGAGTCGATATATGAACTTGCTTGCTTCTCCGCCTTACCCGCCATGAGGTTCACAAGCCAACCTGTACCCCAGTAAGCTTTCTCTTTTTCTTTACTAACTCGGGATGATACTATGTGTTTGAAAAAGCCTCCCACTGTTTGCGTTGCGCTGGATCCCAGACCGCCAATTTTTCCAATAGAAGAAGTAAGTTCAAATGTTTCTATTACGGTTGTTATACCGGATGCAGCAACCTCAACAATTCTCCAAGGAAGAGATTCCTCTTCCTCACATTCTGCGCGCTCTTTATTAAGCCATCTAACTAAGCCAGGAGGCAAAATTTCAGACTCATTATTTACATCCCACCATTTACCGTCATAAAAAACTTCAGATGCTCTTATTTTATAACCACCAGGTACATTAATAGCTGCCATTAATTACCTCCTCCTAAATTTTTTGCCACATAAGCTACGGTTGCTGCTACAGCAGAGGTAGCCACAATAGTATCTCGTGTAACTGCAGATGAAGCTTTTCTGTCAGCGCTTTCTGCCGTTGCCTGATCTGCCTTCATTTGCACTACAGATGCTTGAGTTGAAATTAAAGAACTATATACTTTAGCTGCTGCCCCTCCTGCTACAAGACCTACTGCAGGTCCAGCTGCAGCTCCAACTAAAGCTGCTGCTGCAACAGTTGTCACACATAGTTCACTTTTAGGATGGCTAGAAACTATTCCACCAGCATTAGGAACTTCAGTTTTTTTGTCTCCACTAAACCAACTAATAATACCACTCATATATTTACCTGTTATTTTAATTTTTTAATACAAGGAGCGAAATGCTACAACTTGTCTAAATTTTTTTACCACATGTTTTCTCAAAAAATTTATTAGTTGCAGAGAAAAAAGCGTTTTTACATTCTCTCGATTTAAGACTTCATTGCTAAAAATTATGCAAAACAAACGATTTTTAAATGTTTTTGTCTTAGCCATGTTGAATATGGCTATCATGTCTAGCCTTAGGAATTTAACAATAGTTGCAGAGTATGGCTTTGCCTCCATTTTTCTCTATGGAGTTGCGGCTCTATTGTTTCTTTTTCCAGCCGCTCTTGTTTCAGCAGAACTTGCTACCGGATGGTCTAAAATTGGTGGAATCTATATTTGGGTAAGGGAGGCGTTTGGGCCTAGATGGGGCTTTTTTGCTATTTGGATGCAGTGGGTACATAATGTAACTTGGTATCCTGCTATTTTATCTTTCGTAGCTATTATGATTGCTTATATTTTTAACCCCACACTAGCTGGCAGCAAGGCTTTTATCTTAAGTGTCATTTTAATCGGATTTTGGTTAATGACCTTTTTTAATTTTTTAGGACTTAAATCCTCTAGTATACTAAGTACTTTCGGGGTTATTATCGGGACAATTCTACCTGGTATTTTTATTATTGTTTTAGGAGCTCATTGGATAATCGATCAAAATCCGATTCAAATCTCTTTTTCTTACAAATCCTTTTTTCCGGATTTCACTAATGTTTATAACCTTGTATTTTTAGCGGGCATGTTTTTAGCTTTTGGAGGACTTGAGGTATCAGCAGTTCACGCAAATGAAGTAAAAAATCCTCAAAAAAATTACCCCAGAGCTATATTGCTATCAGCAGTTTTGACATTTTTTCTATTTATTTTTGGCTCTTTATCAATAGCTGCGGTGATTCCCCATGAAAAGTTAAATCTGCTTAAGGGAGTCATGAACGCTTTTGAGTTTTTCTTACAACAGTATAATTTAAGATTTTTGATTCCTGTTATTGCCAGTTTTATCATCGTAGGGGGCATAGCAGAACTAAATACCTGGATTATTGGACCTGTAAGAGGGTTATATGCAACGTCAAAACATGGCGATCTTCCCCCTTTTTTCCAAAAGCTCAATAAAAATAAGGTTCCAACTCGGCTGCTCTTATTTCAAAGTGTTATTGTTTCTTTAGCTTCTTTGGTATTTTTAATGATGCCTACGGCCAGTGATTCCTTTTGGATTTTAAGCGCTTTAACAGCAGAGCTTTACTTAATTATGTATGGATTTATGTTTGCGGCGGCCATCAAATTAAGATATAGTCACCCTCATGTAGAAAGAGCATATAAGATCCCTTACGCCCACAAAGGAATGTGGTTTGTAGCGGGCTTAGGCTTTATAACTTCGGTTTTAGCATTTTTTATTAGTTTTATACCTCCGGGACAGCTTAAGATTACTAACATCTTTTCCTATGAGCTATTCCTTATAGGCGGTGTTGTCATTATGACGGCAATCCCTTTAATTATTTATCAGCTAAAAAAACCTGCTTGGTATTCTTATAATCAAGACATTTTAAAGGAAAACAGAAAGGATTAACATGCATCAGAATGAAATTACTAAAGAAGTTCAAGATCATAGAAAAAGCACCTATTCTATACACCCTATTATACTAAATAGATGGTCTCCTAGAGCGATGACAGGAGAATCTTTAAGTGATGAGGAATTATTTCCCCTTTTTGAAGCAGCAAGATGGGCTCCTTCTTCTTACAACAATCAACATTGGCGATTTCTTTATGCTCATAGAGATACTAGTGAATTTGATCTTTTTTTTAACTTATTAGTCGATGCTAATAAACAATGGGCCAAAAATGCTTCCGTTTTATTAGTTATAATTTCTTATAATCTTTTCGATAGAAATCAAAAGCCCGCTCCTACTCATAGTTTTGATACGGGAGCTGCCTGGCAAAATTTAGCGCTAGAGGGGTCTGCCCGAGGGCTAGTAGTGCATGGCATGCAAGGATTTGACTATGAGAAAGCTAAGAAAGTCTTAGAAATCCCAGATGATTATACAGTAGAGGCTATGGCAGCCATTGGGAAAAAAGCATCTAAAGAAGTTCTTGCCCCTGAACTTGCTGAAAAAGAAAAACCCAACAGCCGTAAAGACTTAAAGGAAATAATTATCAAAGGGAAATTCAAAAAATAGAAAACCGAGTGGGCCTAGCGGCCTCACTCGATCCACAAAAAGTTCGAAAAATAGAAATTAAGCTAGTACAAGCTCTTCCATTTTTTTAGACTTTCTTTTTCTTCTAGTAGCTGGCTTTTTAGTAGCTGCTTTTTTTCTAGTAGATTTTCTTTTAGTAGCTTTTTTTGCAGGCTTTTTAGTAGCTGCTTTTTTTCTAGTAGTCTTTCTTCTAGTAGTTTTCTTTGCAGTTTTTTTAGCTGCTTTTTTTCTAGTAGTCTTTCTTCTAGTAGCTTTTTTTGCAGGCTTTTTAGCTGCTTTTTTTCTAGTAGATTTTCTTTTAGTAGCTTTTTTTGCAGTTTTTTTAGCTGCTTTTTTTCTAGTAGTTTTTCTTCTAGTAGTTTTCTTTGCAGGCTTTTTAGTAGCTGCTTTTCTTCTAGTAGTTTTTCTTGTTGATTTACGAGCTGCTGTTTTAGCAGTCGACTTTCTTTTTCTTTTCAACATTTTTTTCTTCCTCCTTGTTTATTCCTACCAAAAAGGATTTCACCTTTAGGGTCTGAAATTCACATCTGCCTTACTCTTTTAAATATACAATTTTTATTTTAAAAAAACAAATTTATATTAAAAAAAATATTTACAAAGTTAAAATTAAAATGTTACTATCGCTTCTACGTAGTACTGTGAGCTGTATTTTTTTATTTGAAAAAAAATTTATTTTTTTTAGAAATTTTTGATTTTATTAATAAAAAAGTGAAAGGTATTAACTTATTTTGAGAAATAAAGGGCTCTTTTTGAGCCCAAAAATATGTTGATTATCTTTTTAGAGCCCATCTTGCTTTAATAGATTTCCAAGAAATAGCAATATAAACAGCGCTGACACCAACAAAAAAGTAAACAACCCTATCAATCCAGACTCTGCCAAATATGTAGTCTACAACATTAAAATCAAAAACACCCCATAGACCCCAATTAAGGCCACCGATCACAAGAAGGATCATTGCTATCATGTCGAGTTTTTTCATGTTTTCCTCTAATTTATGGATTTACCTTACAATTAAGGTCTTGTGTCAAAAATTTATTTTAGATGCAAGCCTTTTCTAATAAAGAAGGTAGAAAAAATAGGCCTAAAAGAGCTACAAAAGAAGACAATTTATAAAAAGGTGTCTTAATGAAATTAGAATTATATATAAGGAAAAGCTGTCCATATTGCCAAAAAGTACTTGAACACTTAAGTAAACTGGGAAAACAAGTCCCCCTAAAAGAAATCGATAAAGATGAAAGCTCTAGAAAACGACTTATAGAAGTTGGAGGAAAACAACAGGTCCCCTGCCTATTTATAGACAACAAGCCTCTTTATGAATCAGAAGATATTAAAGAGTGGCTTTCTAATAATGTGAAGGAGATTCCCTGAAAAGCACAACTTATTTATGAATT
>JASFVE010000056.1:0-12723 GCA_050049995.1 Chlamydiota bacterium
TTAAAAGTATTTCCTCATATTGCTTTTTCCAATCCAAATGAGCTAGAGCCTGCTTGGGAACAGTATTTTCACAATAAATGCAAATCTAAAAAAAAGCATCTGGTTGGATTGACCTATCAAAAATCAAAAGCTCTCAACATTCCTATTAATATAGTATCTACTGCCAACAATAAAAATATGAACCTTCACTCAAAGTACGATTTACTCGACCTTTTTGAAAAAGGATTTAAAATTGATTTAGAGCCGATTGCAAACTTACAAAATGATGCTGTTCATATTGAGCATGAGCCAATATTTATCAGGAGAGAATAAATCTTAACTTATAATTGAGGGAAGGTAAGGCGATATCATGGCCTTTCTAGAGTTGATACTTCCAGCGTTATAATAAAGAACTGCCATCGGAAGGCTTTCATCTTTTTGGTCATAAGGTATTTTCAAAAAGCTTTCCTCAAAAATCCCTGTTAACTCTTCTGCATTATCCCCTAGGAACTCCGCTAAAAGATCATTGTTTTGCATTTGAGGTGACTCTTGTAAAGAATTTAAGAATCTTTTCAAATGCTCAATAGCAAGGCCAGTAGGTGGGATCCAAATCCAAAGTTGATCCTTATGAGAGTACTGCCCTACTTGATCCTTATATACCTCATCTGCACTAACTATTGTACTAATCATATGTAAATGAAGATCAACTTCAGGTTTCTTTTTATAAATCGCCTGAGCCTCTTCTATCCATTGTTTTCTAAGTGCATTTTCATGCTCTTGAAATATTGGTAAGTTATTAGCAAACATCTTTGTTTGCCCGACTCGACAGCAACCATTTTGCTCTTTTGTATCTTTAAATAAGTTATGAGGTTGAGAAGATGCGCAGAGTTGTATATTTTTTTCTACTTCTTCTTCTCTGAACTGATATACTTTTTTATAAAGAGAATACATATCTTCATTTTGCAATATCCTTTTAGCACTCTTCTTAGCAAAATCTTTATCTTTAGGAATGTCACTTAAATTAATGATCTCAGTTTCTTTTTTCATCAGTAAAGATTTCATTCTATTCAAAAGAGAAGCTACACACTCTACATCTTTACTAGAAACTTTCATAAGGAGGTCTGTGTCATCTAAAATTCCATAAAGGAAGTGCAAATATTCAATCATCTCTCTTTCAGGATGAATAAAATAAGGAGTATTCAGCTTAATAATACTTTTTTTCTGCAGCAGCCTCTGCATAACTGTTAAAGGTAGCTCCTCATTTTGTAATTCCTTATCAATAGCACTCTCTTCCATATTGGAGGTACTATAACGATCATTAATGATAAAAGACTGCTCGGCGACTAGTGCATTACTAGATTGAGCATCGCTAATGATTGTCATAGAAGGAGACAAAGTATTTAAAGAAGCTTTGTGATGGTCAATAACACTGATTACCTCGAAATAGGAAGGGATAGACATTTCTTGTAAATTACAAAAATCTCTTAAAGAAACAGTCCCTAAAATAGGCTTTCTAAGATCTGTTGCCTTAACTACACCCACAGGGAAAAATTTACCTTGATCTGGATAAGTGATAGTAAGGTGGTGATAAGAACCTATTTTACTTCTTAGTTCTTCTACATCAGCTCTAACTGTAGCAAATTTAGGAGAGTACCCTAAAACTTGTGTTTTAATTTGAAAGGCAACTTCTAGCTTTTCAAGATACGTTCTTACCTTTAGCAGAGTTTTATGCAGTTCTTTGATAATTTTTTCTATATAATGAAAAATCTTAGGCCTGTTTTCCTGCAAGTATCCTTTTTCATCAAATAAATTTGCCTCAGCAATCGAATCCATGATTTTTCGAATATCTGCAAATCGAACAACAGACAACTTCGTTAAAGCTTTTCCTAACTCTTCAAATGTTGTTTCTAGTCCTTTTTCTAATCCAAATACTTTAACAAAAAAATTAGCTAGACTTTCTTTTTGATTTTCAGAAAGTTCATATGCTGACTCAGCATCTTTAATTTTTTGATTAAAGACATCGTTAATAAATTTAGATATGTCCTCAAACTTAACTTTCTCTTGAGCAAAAATAGAAATGAGATTGACATGTAGCAGGTTTTCAAACCATCGAAGGGAATTATTCAGCAAGAGCACAATCTGCCGAACCCCTTCTACATCCATGCTTCTAAAATCCCCTAAGTAAAATCCTTCCTCATCAACAAGGACAACTGATTTTTCCTGCCTTTCTTGAGGAAGAGTACTAATAGAATCTTTTAAGGTTTTCTGAACTAACCCTTCCTGCTTCATAAGATCGTTTCCAGTCAAGGTGAGAGTCGTTCTTTTCTTTACTAAATGAGAAAATATCTCCTCCCCAAAAACTTCTTTGAAAATAAGATTGATCTCAATTTGAGACTCCGGAGGTCCACCAGGTAAGTTCCACATATGAAGGCCATCGCCTACTCTAGCTGCGAAAGAATCCATCCACCCCCAAAAAGAGGCAATAGTGGTATCTAAATCGGGTGATTTATGAGCAGTAACGAAGTGCGTTCCTGGATAAATTTTTCCCATTCCAATAGGAAAAAAAACTTGATATTCTTCTCTTGGGACCCATTTTCCTGCAATTTTCCCTCTAACTTTAAGATTATCTTCAAAGGGAAGATTTGAATATTGATTTAACCAAAGTTCAAAACTAGTAAAGCGGTAGTGTTGTAAAATATCTTCTCTATCCACCCTTTCTATAAAATCAAGGACTTGGGGTAGAAGAAAACAAGGCTCTTGTTTTTTTTGGATGAGTTGTAAAAGAGAAGAGTTGACGAAGTCGCTTCTTTTTCTATCGGGTAAATTTTTAAAATCTTCTGTATAGAATTCTTCGAAGACATTATCAATGTCTTCAAATAATTTTTTTTTGAAATTGTAATCTCCTAAAAGAGACATATCAATACAAGTTTAATTATATAGTGCAATAACTCAAAAACGGACTGAGGAGGACTCGAACCTCCAACCCTCCGCTTAGAAGGCGGATGCTCTATCCGATTGAGCTATCAGTCCAAAAGTGAAATACAGTTTAATCAAATTTTAAAGCTAATTTCAAGTTCATTTTAACTGGATACTCCGATAAAATGCCAACTATTTAACAAACAATTGTAAAACAGAGGTTCTAGTGCCCATAAAAGTAGGAATTATAGGCCATACAGGCAAAGTTGGCACAGCTTTGCAAGCTGCATTAAAAAATGACCTGCAATGCTCTTATGTAAAAGGAGTCGACTCCAAATCTAGTCTCGAAGATTATCATGCACTTTTTGACAGCTCCTCAGTAGTGATAGATTTTTCCTTGCCTTCCAAACTAGACTGGAAACTGAAAGTAGCAACTGACTTGCAAAAACCTTTAGTCATGGGGACTACCGGCTTTTCAGAAAACCAAAAAAAACTAATTGTTGAGGCCTCTTCCAAAGTACCTATTTTTTATAGCAGTAATTTTTCTTTAGGAATGTTTTTTTTCCAAAAAATGCTGAAGACAATAGAAGAGGTTGACTGGTTTGATGCGATAGATTTGGTAGAGTGGCATAAAGCAGCTAAAAAAGACTCTCCCAGCGGGACTGCATTGCAGATTTTGCAGGAAGTCAATAAATACACAAACAAAAAAACACATATATCTTCCATAAGATCGGGAGAGGTGTTTTGTGAGCACACTTTGTTTTTTAGCTCGGATAAAGAGAGGGTCACACTAAAACATGAAGCCTATGATAGAGCAGTCTATGCAAAGGGTGCAATAGCCGCTGCTAAATTTTTAATTGGGAAACCTGAAGGAATGTACAGTATGGAAGATCTATTAACTACACAAGAAAAATGCACGAAGTAGATGTTTTTTTAGGGTTGGGAAGCAATGTTGGCTCTAAAATCAAAACAGTGCAAGAAGCCATCTTGCAGCTAAGCACTTTAGACAATACACGATTTATAAAAGCTTCTTATCTTTACCAAACTTCTCCTGTAAGTGATATTGTGCAAGAAGATTTTATCAATGCTGCCGTTCATCTGAAAACAAAACTTTCTCTAGAAGAATTATTTGCTACAACAGAGAAAATTGAAAAAAGGCTAGGGAAAATAGTAAAGAAAAAAAATGAGCCTCGGCCCATTGATATTGACATCTTATTTTTTGGAAGCAAGCAATATCGCTTACCTAATCTAACTGTCCCCCATTGCATGTGGAATAAACGGCTCTTTGTTTTAACTCCCCTTACCGATATCGCGCAAGAAATCACTCTGCAGGAAAAAGGAAAAGTCATAAAATATAACATTACTCATTTACTAGAAAATTTTATCAACGTCAATAATGAAAGCATTAAGAGGGTCTTATGAGAGAAATTAAAATCAAAAACTTTACTATTGGAAAAGATCACCCTTTAGTGTTGATTTTAGGACCTTGTGTTATAGAAAGTGAAAGTCACACATTGCGATGCGCTGAACAGTTAAAAGAAATAACGGAAGCCTACCCTTTTCCTCTAATTTTCAAAGCAAGTTATGATAAGGCGAACCGTTCTTCTATTCACTCTTACAGAGGCCCTGGAATAGAAAAAGGATTACAAATTTTACAAAAAGTACAAAAAGAACTAGATCTTCCTGTGATCTCTGACGTCCACTCTCCGGAAGAAGCCAGCTTTGCCGGTTCAGTTTTAGATATGATTCAGATTCCTGCTTTTTTATGTAGGCAAACAGATCTTTTAGTTGCTGCTGGAAAAACTAAAGCTGCTGTTAATATAAAAAAAGGACAGTTTATGGCTCCTTGGGATATGAAATCTGTTGTCGAAAAAATCACATCACAAGGAAAAGAGGATATTTTACTGACGGATAGAGGAACAACTTTTGGCTACAACAATTTAGTTAGTGATTTTCGATCACTTATTATCATGCAAAATTTACAGTATCCAGTTTGCTATGATGCTTCTCACTCAGTGCAGTTACCTGGAGGGCTTGGAAGTTCTTCAGGAGGACAACGAGAGTTCATCCCGCCACTTGCCAAAGCCGCCGTAGCTATAGGAACAAATGCCCTATTTATGGAATGCCATCCTAACCCGTCAGAGGCAAAAAGTGATAAAATGAGCGTTTTGGACTTTGCTACATTAAAGCATCTATTACCTACTTTGCATCAATTGCAAAATGCTATACAAGAAAGTAGTCATGCTTAAAGGTATTTATTTAGCTAGTTTTTGCTGTAGTTTTTTTTGTATTTTTATCAGTTTTTTTGTGACAGAGGCAGATATGAATTGTTACAAGCATTATGTTATAGAAAAAATGGACGCACAAAAAAAAGAATACATTTTTCAGCAGCAAAGAAAAAAAATCTGTAAAGATATCTGGTATACAGAAAAGGATAAATCAGGACACTGCAATATTCAAAGTGATGCCTCCACATTTTCCTTTAATCTATCTTCTCATAAAGCCGAAGAAAAGCTACATAATACCCGCTGCTTTTATCAAGAGGTCGAAGATAGGAAAACAACCACTAGATACTTCACTTCTAACGAAGGAGTATATTGTTTTCCCCCTCATCAATTTATTTCTAATGAAGTTACTATTTCCTTTTTAGAAAACAATCCTTCCAACTTTTTATCGAAAGATATGGATCTTACTTCCTTTTTACAAGCTAAGGCAAAGCGGGTCATTTTTCAATTTAGCCCTCAAAGTGCAGAGTTTAAAGCAGAACATCTAAAAGCTATAGTCCCCTCTAACATAAAAGAAAAAATTAAAGATGCTAAAAGTTAAGAATTTAGTTAAGCGATACTCTAAAAAACCTGTGTTAAATGGGCTTAGTTTCCATGTAAAAAAAGCAGAGATTGTCGGTCTTTTAGGATCTAATGGCGCTGGGAAAACCACAGCATTCTATATTTCCACAGGACTTATTTCACCAGATGAAGGGTCTGTTTTTTTTCATGATATGGATGTCACTAAATTAGCTATGCATCAAAGGGCTAAAATGGGATTAGGTTATTTAGCTCAAGAGCCCTCCGTTTTTAGAGACTTAAGTGTTGAAGACAATATTTTATGTATTTTAGAAATCCTTCCTCTATCTAAAAAGATGCGAAAAGAGAAACTAGAAACCCTTTTACAAGAACTAAATCTAACATCTTTAAGGAAGAAAAAGGCTCTTACCTTATCGGGAGGAGAAAGAAGAAGGCTAGAAATTACCAGAGCGCTCGTAACGGAACCCACTCTCTTGTTATTAGATGAGCCCTTTGCCAATATCGATCCTATCGCAATTCAAGACTTAAAAAACCTTATCCGACACTTAAAAAAAAGAGGGATAAGTGTTCTCATCACAGACCATAATGCCAGAGAGATTTTTTCTATCGTAGACAGGAGCTATCTCCTTCAAGAAGGAAAAGTTCTTTTAGAAGGCTCTCTAGATGATTTTTTGAATAATGATTTAGCAAAAAAACATTACCTTGGAAGTGACTTTTCACCCTCCAAATAAACTCAATTTATTCCTTGAATGTAAATTTATTTTTAACATAGTGTTTACGTATTTTTAATAAAATAGGAAAAAATTATGAGGTCTACAGTTTTTTTTCTTTTTCTAAACCTTACCCTTTTTGCACAAGTAGTTGACACACTATACGTTACTAAAATATTAGATAGTGAGGTTGCTGTTGTAGATATTACTACTAATTCCATTATTACTAATGTTGGAGCAGGAGACAACCTTCAAAAAGGTGACATTTCTCCCGATGCTACTAAGGTTTATGCTCCGAGCGCTGATAACAATGTAGTTAGTGTTATTGATACTAGCAATAATACTGTTATTGCTACTATATCAGTAGGGAACACCCCCGTTATGGCAACTGCTTCTCCTGATGGAACTAAGGTTTACGTGGTTTGCTCAGGTAGCAACATTGTCAACGTCATTGAGACTTCTTCTAATAATATTATTGCTACCATTACGGTAGGAGATAACCCAAGAGCTACAGCCTTTTCCCCTGATGGAACCAAAGCCTATGTTACCAATGCTACTCCTAACTCCGTTAGTGTTATTGAGACTTCTTCTAATAATATTATTGCTACCATTGCGGTAGGAAATAGTCCACAAGGAGTAGCTGTTTCTCCTGATGGCACTAAAATTTATGTATGTAATAGAAATGACGATAGCATTAGTGTCATTAGCACAGCTTCAAATACTGTTACTACCACAATTGCAGCAGTTGGAGATTTTACTTCTGATGTAGTTTTCTTACCGAACGGAACTAAAGCCTATGTTGCTAATTCAAGTGATACCTTTGTCACTGTCATTGATGCTACGACTGATACTATTTTAGGAACAATAGATGTCGGAGCAAATAGTGCTGATGTAGAGCCTACCTCAGATGGTACTCGTGTTTACGTTGGTCGCCTAGGTAGTAATGTGATAGTTATTGACACAATAACTGACACGGTAATTGACACAATAATCATAACTAATAGTCGGTATGTAACCCTTGCCCCAGTCTCTCCCGGCATACGGGCAACCGTCATTAATAATGAATTCTTAACACAAACAGATATTGTTAACTCTCTTACTTGGACAAGACCTTTACGTGGAGAATCTTTCAACATTTACAGAGGCAGTCTTAGTAATCTTGCAGGTTCCACAACAGGCACTATTTTTGAAGATCATCAAAGAACTCCTGGAGCTGCTTATTCTTATTTCATTACCCAAATCAACTCTTTTGGTTTTGAAAGCTTATTTGGCATTACGACTGTTCAAGACTAACCTTTTTACTAACAGGCATTGAGAATCAATGCCTGTTTTTTAATTTTTACTTCACTAATAAATATTTTTTTAATGTAATGCTTGCAAAATTTTTACAATTGCGAGGCATAACCGTGAGATACCTTTTTTTTCTTTTCTTTTTGAATACCCTTTTTGCACAAGTAGTGGAAAGAGCCTATGTTGCGAATAGAAGGGGCGATAGTGTTAGCGTCATTGATATTAACACGAATACGATCATTGCCACAATAAATGTTGGAACTGACCCATTAGGACTAGCAGCTACCCCCAATGGTACTAAAGTTTATGTAGCAAATAATACGTCTCAAAACATTAGTGTCATTGACACTGCTTCGAATACTGTTATTGCTACAATAGCGGCAACAGGAGGCATTCAATGTGTAGCTGTTAGCCCTACTGAAAATAAAGCTTATGTTGCAGGACTCTCAACTCTTAATATTGTTGATACTTTGACTGACACTCTTACTAGCACACCTTCAGTTGCAGGAAACATTACAAATATAAGCTTTCTTCCCGATGGGACTAAAGCATACTTAATTGATTCGTCCTTTGATAGAGTTTTGGTATTTAATACAGCTACTGATTCCCAAGCTAGTATAATAAGCAGTATTGGAGATCAGCCTGACGACTCTGCTGTTACTCCTGATGGGACCACACTTTATGTATCCATAACTAATGACGACCAAGTCAAAGCAATTAGTACTACTACAGAAACTATCGTTGGCACTATAACAGTAGGAAATTCTCCTTTAGGATTAAATATTAGCCCTAGTGGAACTACTCTTTATACCCCCAATCTTGTCCCTAATAATATAAGTGTTATTAATCCAGCTACTAATACTGTTACTGAAACAATCACAACAGCCAGCGGAATCGACTCTATAGCTTTTACTTCTGATAGCACTACCGCTTATGGAACTTATTTTTCATTTGATCAAGTAGTTATTATTGATGTATCTACTAATACAATTACTGGTACGATATCTGCAGGGGATGAGCCTCGAGATATAGCTATTACTTCCTTTCAACCCCCTGTTTCTAACCTGCAAGGGAAACAAATTCAAAATACCTTCCCTACGCAAACAGATATTGTTAATATTTTAACCTGGAATGAAGTAACAAATGTTACATCGTATAACATTTATAGAAATGCTGCATTAACAGACTTAGCAGGATCCACAACAGGCACTATTTTTGAAGACCATAAAAGAGAACCACGGACTACTTATTCGTATTATGTTACTGCAGTCAATTCCACTGGTTTGGAAAGCGCCTCTAGTACTGTGACTATCCAAGACTAGTCTTTTCATTAACAGGCATTTGTTTTCAATGCCTGTTTTTTCATTTTTCTAATTTTTACTTCACTAATAAACATTTTTTTAATGTAATGCTTGCATATTTTTAACAAGGAAAGATGTATGAGATATATTTTCTTTTTTTTACTGCTAACTACTCTTTCAGCAGAAATAATCAGAGCCTATGTTCCAAATGGAGAATCAAACTCTGTCAGTGTCATCGATATTTCTTCCAACACTGTCATAGCTACTATTGCGGTAGGGAACGCCCCTCGCAAAGATGCAGTTACCCCTGATGGAACTAAAGTCTATGTCACAAATGCTGTCTCCGCAAATATTAGCATTATTGATACTGCCTCCAACACGGTTATAGGCACTATAACAACAACAAGCCCTAGTGGGATAGATATCACACCTGATGGAACAAAGGCATATGTATCAAATTCTACAGCAAACAATGTCAATGTGATTGACATTTCTTCCAATACTATTATTGCTACTATTGCTGTAGGCGACACCCCTCAGAATGTGGCTATTGCACCTAATGGAGCTAAAGCCTATATAATGAATATAGGCGCTGTAGATAATATTAGTGTTATTGACATTTCCACGAACACTGTCATTGCTACTATTACTGCTGGAGACGTTCCTGCGAATCTAGCCATCTCACCTGATAGTACTAGAGCATATGTAGTTAATCAAAATGATAATAATGTCAGTGTCATCGATACTGCCAGTAATACTGTCATCGCTACAGTTAATGTAGGGAACAATCCTAGTGATGTTGCTATCACTTTTGATCAAAGTAAGATATACGTAACTAATGGATTTAATGGTAACTCTGTTAGTGTCATAGATGCTTCTTCAAACTTAGTCATTGCTACTATCGCTGTAGGGACATCTCCTTCAGGAGTAGCCATTACCCCTGATAACACTAAGGCATATGTAAGCAATAGATTTTCCAATAATGTTAGTGTCATAGATATTTCGACAAACACTGTTATTGCTACCATCGCTGTAGGAAGTGGTCCTCGTTCATTTGCTATTACCCCAAACTTATTTCCAGCTAATTTAACAGCACAACGAGAAAATATTTTATTTCCTACACAAACCGATATTGTCAATATTTTAACTTGGGAAAAACCTTTCAACTCTCAATATTTCAATATTTATAGAGACGTAAATTTGACCAACTTAGCAGGATCTACAACTGGCACTATTTTTGAAGATCACTCAAGAGCCCCTGAAGAAACTGACTCTTATTTTATTACTTCTATTAACATCTATGGCAATGAAAGCGTTTCTAGTTCCATTACTATTCGAGACTAAATTCATAAGTGTTGCAAAGTAATTCTCTTGCTAAGAATTTTATCTTATTAAAGAATGCAGAAATGAAAACAATATGTTTAATTTTTCTATCTACCATACTTATAAGCGCTTCCAAAGCACCTAAAAGGGAAATGTTTGAAATTAAATCTGAATTTTTATCGGAGACAAAAGCACCTATCTATACGAATGCTAGCGCAGGTAATTTTTCCCATAGAGCTATTAATGCCTTACTAAAAAAAGAAACCCTATTAGATGAAAGTGTTTTTTTCTACGCTCAACTAGAAGATGCTTTAAGACATGCTTCTTTAACAAATGGATATGCTTTTATCAAGTTGTATGAAGATCCAGATCAAGTGGTTGACTTAGAAAGTGCTTTAGGATTAAGGGAGTATAAAATCATTAAAATGGTCTCTGTTATTCGTATGAAAAATGCGTTGCATCTTTTCCAACATAAAAAAGCTTTAGCTAAAAAAATCTCTTTAAAAAAGGTAGCAAGCTCACCTGATCTTCTAAGAAAAACAGCTAACTTTATAGGAAAAGGGAAATATTTACAGATTGAAGTACCAGGCGGATCAGATGAGGCTGCTAAATTATTAGTTTCAAAAGAGTTTGATTTATCTACTGGAATTATAGGATGCCCTTTACTCTGCGAGGTTTTTTCAGATCTATCTATTGTAGAAAAAAATGTCCAAGATTACTCCAATAACTATGAAGTTTACGCTCTTATCCAAGTAAAAAAAAGAGAGCAAAAAGTAGATATTGAAAGTACAGAACAAGAAATTATCAGCACGACAAAAGAATTTCAAAATAAACTAAGTCACCAAAATGATGGTAACCAAGTTCTTATTTTATCTGATGAATTTCCTTTATTAAAGAAGCCTTCTTCATAATTGCTACAAAAACCTTTTCTATGGGTATCGAAAAAAGACAGTCACTTACCTTAGATCCTCCACAACCATCTTGATAGCAAGGCCTACAACTGATTTCTTTAGTGATAACAGTAGCCTGTGGGTTTTGCCAAGGTCCCCAAGTAATTTCTGAAGTAGGTCCAAAAAGGGCAACTACTGGAGTTTTAAAACAACTAGCAATATGAAAAGGAAGAGAGTCTACACAAAACATGCTGCTAGCATTTTTGACAATACATCCTAATTCTTTTAGTGTTACCTTACCTGCTAAATTAAGAATTCTCATGGATTTCATCCCTGCAAGGATTGTATCTATCATTTGTAGTTCCTTTACATCATAACCAGATGTGACAACTACATTTTTCCCCTCTTTTATCAAAAGCTCTATAAGAGCCCTTACCTTAAATGTAGGCCAGCATTTGAACTGCCACCTTGAGGTAGGATGAATCAAAACGTAATCTTTAAAAATCAGCCTTTCTAAAACTTTTTTTTCTAAGGAAGCATCTAAAGGAAAGAAGAGACTCCTGACTGCTTCTTCCGGAAATATCCCTATCCTTCTTAGTGCATCTATATTTTTTTCTACTGTATGACGAAGAGAAGGTCCATTTTTGACAAGATGTGTATAAACCTTTCTTTTTTTAGGTGACCCTGGATCAGTTCCCACTTTGTATAAAGCGCCGGATACCTTAGTGACTATAACACCTCTATCCCCTTCTGTTAAATTAATGACGAGGTCATATTTTTTTTTTCGTATTTTTCTTAAAATGGATAGTTCATACAAAAGCCTTTGTAAGAAAAACTTTTTCTTAACTGACCTGTCATAACCAATAATTTCTTTTATATGAGGATTGTCGGCTAAAAGAGGTCTAGCTTCTTCATTAATATATGCATCTATCTGACAATGAGGTAATTGACTCTGCAATATAGAAAAAATAGGAGTAGTTAGTAAAACATCTCCTAAATTTCGAAGTTTGACAACAAGCACTTTTTTGATTTTTTCGTGCTTAGGATAATTTCCGTAGGACATTTATCTTACATGGAATATTTATGGGAAGCTTAAGATTCTCATAGCTTTTCAAGCAATGGAATTTTATAATAAAAGACTCAAAAAAGGAGAAAATTATGCAACAAACACTATCTATTTTAAAACCAGACACTGTTAAAAAAAATGCTATAGGGCAAGTTATTTCTTATCTTGAAAAAGGTGGTTTAAACGTCGTTGCTGCTAAAATGCTCCATCTATCTAAAGAAAAAGCAGAGCAGTTTTACGACATTCACCAAGGAAAACCTTTTTTTGATGATTTAGTAGAATTCATGACATCAGGCCCCGTCGTTGTAATGGTATTAGAAGGTGAAGATGCGATTATGAAAAATCGTGAAATTATGGGAGCTACTAATCCAAAAGAAGCAAAACCAGGAACTATTAGAGCTGACTTTGCTGAAAGTATTGATGCTAATGCAGTGCATGGATCTG
>JASFVE010000057.1:0-12393 GCA_050049995.1 Chlamydiota bacterium
CCAATTGCCTGTGAAGCTACTGGGTTATTTTCTAACTGATTTTTAATAGAAGTTACTTCCTCCACAAATCCATCTTTAATCATTTGATCACAACGATAGTTAATCCGATCGTATAAGATTTCTTTAGGGTAATAAATAAACCAACATCGAAAATCGTATTTTCCAACCTTATACGGCATAGCTTTGGGTAAGTCACTTACCTTTTTTTTAGAAATTTTTATAATTTCAAGAGCTCGGACAATTTTGTGCTTATCTTTTTCAGTAATTGTGGCAGCATATTTAGGGTCGAGCATCTGAAGTTTTTCATAAAGGGCTTCAGCTCCATGCTTACGCAAACTAAGCTCTAGCTCTTGTCTAACATTGGGATCGGAAGGTGGACCTTTTGGCGGACCATATAAAAGAGCATGAATATAAAACCCCGTACCTCCAACAATAATAGGAACATTTCCCCTTTCTAAAATTTCTTTGCATGCTTGAATAGCTACATTATAAAACTGTACGACATTAAATGAGTCTTGAAGAGTACAAATGTCAATTAAATGATGAGGAATTTCTTGCCTTATTTCCCTTGACACTTTAGCTGTCCCAATATCCATTTTTTGATAGACTTGCATAGAATCTGCAGAAATTATTTCTCCACCAATAATTTTTGCTAAATCAAGGGAAAGCTTTGTTTTTCCTGATGCTGTGGGACCTGAGATGACAATAATTCGCTTTTTGTTGTTCAAAGGCTCGTAAGCATCTGATAAAATAGGGTGAATCTCAGCATGCTCAATTTGGTTAAATGACATTAGAATGATTGCAGTGCTTCTTGCTCATTAGTACAAATAGTAAGGATACGTTGAAAGCCAGCTAGTTTTATGATTTCCATTACTTCATCAGGGATAGAAAATAATACTAATTTTCCCTCATGGCTTTTTAACTTCTTAGTAGCAGCAAGTAAAAGCCTCAGCCCTGCACTACTTAAATAATCTACTCTTGCAAAATCAATCATAATCTGGAATCGACTATCATCAATTAAAGCGTTGAGCTTCTTTTCTAGAATGGGAGCTGAAGGAGCATCTAAACGCCCTTCAATTTTCATAAGCACTATACCCTCAATCTCTTCTATTTGTACATTTAACCCAATAGCCATAACATATCCTCGTCGCTTCTGGAACTTACCTTATTCAGAGTACTTCAAGCTTTACTTTTTTTCTACTATCTTTTACCAAGCATTTATTCATTAGAGACTTAAAAAGCTAATATCTTAATAAATAAAAAAAAGGTACAATTAAATTAGAGATGTAAAGTTAGTTAATTAAGAGCGGGATGCTATGGATTACTAATGTGAGAGTACACCATGGCAAGTTTTGGAGATAACAAAGTTCCTCCACCACAAACTCCTGTAAGGCCTCAGTTTGAGCAGGTTGAAAGTCAATTTCAAGCTCAAAGGTCTATTCGCTCCCAAAAGATCGAAGATCGCATTGAAGAGCTGGAGGAGTTTTTATTAAAAGCTTCTCAAGTTTTAGTAAAATCCACTCAAGATACTAAAAATCTGAAAGATACATTTAGTCTAGATGATACTTTTACTTTATTGACAAACCTGAGAAATATTATTCAATTTGGCCTTCTAAAAGCAGATGAGGAAGATCAGCTAATTTCTGACCTTACCACATTAAAAGAACAGCTTGATGGAGGAGCTATGAAAGTAGGAGCCTCTTCAGAGTTCCTACATCAAATAATGAGCCATTTAGAAGAAAATGATCCTAAGGTAAAGGTTTTAAACTTAATTCAAGAGTTTAAAGAGCACCTCCATTATTTACCTATGAAAAATCTAGCTGATTATTCTCACATGGAAGAAACGGAATTTAATGAATTAATGGCGCCCATTTATTCTTTTTTAAGAAATGACCTCACTAAATTCCAATCAGAAACTTTAGCGAAAAAGCTAGAAGGAATTTATATACCCTTTGAAAATAGTCCGAAGGAAAATTTGTCACTTACTATCGAACAAATCAAGCAGATTGCTGCAGATATTACAAAAGGATCGCTTTAGATAGTTATTTCTTTTACCCATTTTAAATAGGGTGGATTTCCTGATTCTATCGGAATTTGCAGTATTTCAGATACTTCGTAGCTAGAATGTTGTTGAATAAAAGCTTGTACTTCTGAATAACGCTTAGATGTCGTTTTAATAAAAACCTTAACTTCCTCTTCAATTTGAATATCTTCATCCCAATAAAACATGGAAGTTGCATTAGGCAAAAAGCTAGCACATGCAATCCATTTCTTTTGTAAAAGGCTCTTACATATTTCTTTCGCCTCATTTACATCTTTACATGTCCAAAAAATTACGCAAAATTCATTCATTTTCTTTGATAAAAGCAAGTTGAGGTATTCTAAAATCTAACAATTTAGGCTTGCATCTAATAACATCCGGCATATCTTGTGTCAAATGTATTTGAAGTCGATAGTCATTTCTCATTTTTTGTGATAACACCAAAAAGTTAGAAAGTTGCTGATGATATTGTTTAACATTTAATCTCAAATATTTTGGCAAAATAAAAGTAGATGTTAATTCTTTTTGAGTGATTTCTAAGTGTTCATCAAGTGAAATTACGACTTCCCTCTGCCCAAAGCTGGGTGAGAAACTTTTAGACACATCAATTTTTTTTAAGGTAAATCTATCTACAAATTCTTTTTCATTTAATAATGACAAAATCTTTTTTGCCAATGCAAAGTGCTTACATTGTATAGCTTTTTTATAAGAGCCCCCCTCTCTTTGCTGCTCATCTAAAGGATCATTAAATGGGGGTAGGCCGAGATAAAGCTCTACGAGATTTTCAACTTGATAAAAAGGCTCTATAGGAAATACATATCCATCTTCATCTATGGCCACATTTTCATAATCTATTAAAAGGGCTATAGGAGATCTTTTAGTATAATCCACATACACTGCATTTGGTCTTACTTTTTTAACTTTAGCCTCTTTAATAAAAGGAGACCTCAATAGATTTTCTTCTGCCCTCCTTTCATTAAAGGCATAGTAGTTCGTTTTTCTGTCCAAGGAAAGATGCATGAGCTCAGCTAAGTATTGAGAAGGAAGAGCTTCTTTTTCAGGTCCCGTCTGAATGATAGCAGCAATTCGAAGGGTATGGTCTTTAAGTTGTTTTTTTCTCCAGCTTAACACACCAAAAAAAATAGAAAAGCTAGAACCAGAAACAATAACGGTAGAAATTAAAATCCATAAAAGGGATTGTTTTACTGTTAGGTTTTTTGACATGCCCTCGCTCTTTGAAGCCCTAAAATTATAAGAATATCAATGAATTGTTTTTCTGAGATCCCTTTTGCTTTTATCATGGGGAAAAATGCACTCAAAGGTGTAAACCCAGGCATTGGGTTGATTTCATTAAAAATGTATTTTTCTTCTTTAGTCAGAAAAAAGTCAATTCTAGATAAACCGGAACATTTTAAACTCCGGTAAACTAGTTTAGCTAATTGTTTGCCTTCTGCAAGAGCTTTTTCTGAAATTTCTGCAGGAACCTTAGTTAAATTTTTTTCATATTTATCTTTATAAGAATAAAAATCCTCTTTTAGTATTTCTGCGGGAACGCCAACATGAATTATTTCATTTCCCCACACAGCAAACTCTATTTGCCTGCCACAAACTTCCTGCTCTAAGATTAATGAGGAATCCATCTGCAATATATCATCAATAGCTGTCTCTATATCTTCTTTTTTTTCACACTTTTTTAACCCAATGGAAGAGCCCATATGAGAGCCTTTGACATACAAAGGAAAACAAGCAAATTGATAACATTTTTTTAAACAAAAACCTCTATTATTAGACCACATTTCTTTAGTAATTTCTAGATCGGGTGCTGTATTTACTCCATTTTTTTGGACGATACATTTTGACCATCCTTTATCCATGCATACAACAGAGGAGTTATAGTCGCAGCCACAGAAAGGTATTTGCAGGGCTTCTAAAAACCCCTGTATCATTCCATCTTCTCCCCTGGATCCATGCAATACCGGAAGGCAAATATCTAGATCTCGTAAATCCTTGATTTGTCTTTGGTGTATTTTACCATCTTTTTCAATTTTAATATTTGTTAATGAGTAAATGCTTTTATCTATGTTTTCTTGAAAAAATTTTGCTGATGAGCAGGAAACATCATGTTCTAAGGAACTTCCACCAAAAATTAATCCAACTTTCAACTGCTTTACTTGGGTGGCATCCTGATAAAAAAAGGTTCTAGCTATAGTATCAATACTTCCCGCTCCTAAAAATAAAATAATATCGTGAGGGCGAATCACTTTTAAAAGAGCGCAGGTCAGATCCTTTTCTGAAACAGAAATTTTATTTTTATGAGCAACATTTTCAAAAAGTTTTTTAGAAGAAAAACCGTTGTCTTGTTCTCCTGCAGAATATGTATCTGTAAGAATAAAAACATCTGCTTTTTGAAAGGCATTTATAAATTGTTCAAATAGGTCTTTTGTTCGACTGAACCTATGAGGCTGAAAAATAACAACAAGCCTTTTTTCTGAAAATTGTTTTTTAAAGCTATTTATAGTAGCTGAAATTTCTGTAGGATGGTGGGCATAGTCGGTAAAATATTTTACCGCTTTCACCTCTCCTAACAATTCGGACCTTCTTTGAACTCCTTTAAAACTTTTAAAGGCATTGCGAATATCTTTTTCCTCAACAAAAATACTTAAAGCAACTCCAAATACTACTAGAGCATTTAATACGTGATGTTTCCCTACTAAAGGAAGAAAAATATTTTCATACACTTTGTCTTGGAGATGTACGTCAAAATAGGACCCTTCCTCATTTGAAGAAAGATTACATGCTCTTATATCGGCATCTATGGAAAAACCATAACTGGTTCCTTGTAAATGTAACTTTTGTAGCTCCTTATCATCTTTACACCAAAAGAGTTTGCCAGCCTTATTGGAAAAAGATAAAAAACCTTTTTGTAATTGAGAAAAGTCTTTCCAATAATGCAGGTGTTCTTTTTCTAAGTTTGTCACAATAGCATAGTCACAAGGATGTTTTAAAAAAGAACCATCACTTTCGTCTGCTTCAGCAACGAAAATATTTCCTGAGCCATGCTTGCCATTTGTAGTATAGTTACTGAGGATTCCCCCAATTGCAAAAGATGGATTTAACTGTGCCGATATTAAGACATGTGAAAGAAGAGCTGAAGTAGAGGTCTTTCCATGGGTACCGGCTACTAAAAAGCTTTTTTTTCCCTGTATTAATTGCGATAGCAAGTCTGATCTATGCATCAGAGGATAGTTTCTTTTTTTTGCCTCTAAAAAAATAGGATGATCTTTAGGTATTGCCGAAGAGTAAATAACAGTTGACTCTTTAGCAGGAAGCTCAGGCAAAAAAGAGACTCCTTGCTTTTCTAAAGAGGTAATTAGCTCTGTTTTGTTTTGATCAAAACCAGCTACTTTGCAGTTTCTTTCATGAAGGATTTTCGCTAAGGCGCTCATACCAATGCCCCCTAAGCCTAAAAAATAGTACTGCATTTATGTTACCTTTCTAGAAGTTGTAAAAAACTAGGCCTATTTTTTTCTTTTGTGTAAAAAGAAACAATATTTGCTTGCATAATTTTTAGCTGCTGGCAGTTATATTGCATAAATAAATCTATTTTTTCGCAGAGTTTATCAGATGTTACCTCATGTTGCTCCATCATAATTCCTCCTTTAATAATTTCCGCAAAGTAAGCGCCATTTTTATGTTGATGCCGATCTGTAGCAAATGGGTAAGGAATAAGAATGGAAGGTTTTTGAAAGCAAATTAACTCCCCTATAGTTGATGCTCCCGACCTACAAATTACTAAATCGGCTAACTGTAGAGTCTTCAAAAAATTGTGCTCAAAAGGCTTTACCTCATTTTCAATACCTAAACTGTCGTAAAATTTAGCTAGCTGAGCATGATCTATGCTTTTTCCAGTGATATGAATAACTTTAAAATTGCGTTTTTTTTCCTTTAATAGTCTGGCTGCTTTAGGAAACTTTTCATTAATAAATTTAGCTCCTTGGGATCCTCCAAAAACCAGAACTGTAAATATCTTAGACTCTTGCTTTACCTCAGAAAAATTTTTCCAAGGAAGGAACTGTACTAACTCAGTTACTTTACAATTGCTTTTTTCAATATTTGGAAATTGGCAAGCGATATATTTTGCTTTTTTACTAAATAATCGATTAACAACTCCACATACTTTATTTGACTCGTATAATACGAATTTTTTTTTCAAGATTAAAGCTGCTAAAAGAATGGGAAAAGTATGAAAACTTCCAAACCCAACAATGGTATCAGGTTTTATCTTCCAAATATGAAAAAGGCTTTGCAGTACCCCTTTAGCAATTTTGCAACAGCTGACACACAGCTTAAAAGGATTTTTACTTCTGATCGATGAAGTTGATATTTCATAAAAAGGAGCATCTTTTAACGAGAAAAATTTACCTTTTCTACCTAAGTAGGTAACTTGATGTTTTTTTTGTATGAGAGATTCACCAAGGTGTTCGGCTGGTATAACATGACCACCTGTGCCCCCTACTGCAATGACAATCTTCACGCTTTTTTCTTCTTTTTACTAACACTTAACAGTATGCCAACTGCTAAAATATTTGAAATTAAAGAACTCCCCCCTTGCGAAAAGAAAGGAAGGGTCGTGCCTTTGCTTGGCAACAAGCCTGAAACAACTCCTAAGTTTAAGAAGGCTTGAAAAGTGATTAGAAAGGTGATAATGCTCGCTATCAAAAAGGCCTCTTTGTCTTTTGACTTCATTGCGATAAAAAAACCTAAAAAGGCAATCAAGGTATAAATACCTATCATAGCCATTACTCCAATAAACCCAAACTCTTCTGCATAGATGGCCGCAATATAGTCACTTCTGGCCTCAGGAAGATAATTCAACTTTTGAAGTGAACCTCCTAATCCTTTTCCCATTAGCCCACCTGAACCCGCTGCAATTTTAGCTTGATAAGGCTGATGTCCTTTTCCTCTTAAGTCCAACTCAGGATGCAAGTATACTTGAATCCTAGATCTAACATGCGGCATTTTAAAAGCTAAAGTTCCCCCAACTAAACTTACGGCAATTAAAGGAATGGCCCAGTAAATGACTCGAATTTTTGTTAAGAAAAACAAAACAACCAAAGTAAAACCAATGATTCCAGTTGTCCCATTATCCGGCTCTAAAAAAATCAAAACAATGGGAACGCCAAGTAAAACAAGAATCTGAAAAAATTTAGTAAAACCAATCTCTTTTTGGCGGATAGACCAATGAATAAAGCAAATAGGAATAAAGTACTTAGCAAGCTCAGAAGGCTGAAATGTGAATCCAAAAAAATTCAGCCACCTTTTAGCTCCATTCAGTTCAACTCCGATAGGTGGAATAAATACTAATGCTAATAACACTGTAATAATAAATAAAATAATATAACTGATTTTAGAGATATTCTTATAACCGATTTTATAAGCTAGAAAACCAAGAAAAATCCCAAAAAGGGCATAAATAATTTGTTTTAAAAAAGCGCTATAAGTAGCTGTATCTAAAGATCGGTCTAAAATTTCTGCTGAAGTAGTATTGAAAACCATCAAAAGACCAATAGAAAATAAGAAAGTAGTAGAAATAGAAAGCCACCAGCTACATTTTGTCATCTTATTTTCAATCTATCTCCCGGCTTCAGCTTTTTTGCTTTCGTCTTATCCAAATTATTGATACGAAGAAGCTCTTCAAGCTTAATGTGATGTTTCATGGCAATAGTCCATGGATTATCGCCTGGTTTAACGACATAATACTCGCTTTGATTAAAAGTAGTCTTTTGTGGTTCAGTTGTTTTCTTCTGCGCTTCCGGAATTTTCAAAACTTGGCCAATACGAATAATAGTTGTCTTAAGCTGATTTTCTTCAATGATCTCATTTACTGAGACACGATAAGCTTTAGCTATTTTGTCTAGACTATCACCTTTTTTTACCGTTACTGTTATGAGTTGTTTGTTCACTTCTTTCTTTATTGCTTCCTGTTTTTTGGGTTCTTGCTTTTTTGGCTCCAAAGTAACAGGTTCCACCTCAGGCAATTTATGAACAATTGTCGGCTCTTTTTCTGAAATTGTCATTTCTTTAAGGTCATTTTGCTCGAAATAATCATTTTCCATAATAGGAACTTCATTTTCGACTAAAAATTCTGATGGATTGACAGGAAGCTTTTCTTCCTTTTGCCTTGTTGCAGTAAAAAATAATAAAGTCAAAAGTCCGAAATTGACCATTACTGCAATAAGGATCGTATTTCTTTTACTCATAGCATCCTCTTTTTTAAAGCCTTTATGTAATTTTTAAAGGCTTCTCCTCTTTGTTCATAATTTTTAAAACACCCAAAGCTTGGACAACCGGGAGACAGCAAAATAACATCTTTTACGAGGCTTATCTCATAAGCTTTTTTTACACAAGCTTCTAGATTATCTAATACTTCAACATCGACTGTATTTTTAAGTTGGTGGAATATTTTTTTAGCAGCATCACCATAACAGTACATTTTCTTTACTTTTGTAGAGAATGACCCTGTCCACTTTGAAAAATCCCCCAAACAATCATAGCCTCCTGCAATTAATATAATCTTTTGCTGAAAACTTTCAACTGCCTTAATTGTAGCACTCACATTTGTGGCCTTACTATCATTATAAAAGTTTCTACCTGAAATAGATGCTACCCACTCTAAACGATGTTCTGGTTTTTGAAAATCTACTAAAGAATTTTCAAAAAACTCTTTAGTCACACCAAACTGGTTACAAATAGTAAAAGCTGCGCACAAGTTTTCTTGTAAAAGGTCTTTTCTCAAAGAGCTAAAAAAAAGATCTGGAATGATCTTTACATTTGTTATGCTTTGCTGAAAAAGCTCATATACATGTTTAATAACGAAACAATCTTTTTTGACAAGTTTTGCCAACTTCATCTTCGTGTTTACATAGTGCAAAAAGCTATCATAGCGATCTAGATGATGAGGGGTAATATTCAATATTAATCCAAATTCTATGTTGTTGCTTTGCATAGTTTCTAGCTGATAGGAACTTGTTTCTAAAATCAATAGCTGGGCAGGGTCATCTTGCAAAAGATATTCCGTTAAGGGAACTCCCACATTTCCAACAGCTTTTGTTTTGACCCCCCATTGATTTAAAATAAAAGAAGCTATTAGACAAACAGTTGTTTTACCATTGGTTCCTGTTACAGCAACACAGGGTGTTTTTGTATACCGAAGACCAAGCTCCATTTCCCCAATTATTGGTATTCCTTTCGTGTTTAAATATCTAACAACTTTATGGTCTGGAGAAAATCCAGGTGAAATAATTGCTTGTTTAAAAGATGTCTTTTCGATTTCTTCTAAAGTTATCTGCTTCAGAAAATCGTCATAAATTATAGATTTTTCTCCCAGCGAGAGTAAAAACTTATGAGCAGCAACTCCGCTTTTTCCTGATCCAAGTATTAAGGTATCCATTACTGAAACTTCAATGATGCGATGGCTATAATGCAAAATAAAAGAGAAATGATCCAAAAGCGCAAAACTACTTTTGTCTCAGGCCACCCTTTATACTCAAAATGATGATGTAAAGGAGAGCATAAAAAAATTCTTTTTTTATTTCTAAATTTATAGCTCAACACCTGCAAAATAACCGATAGCGTTTCAACGACAAAAATCATACCGGCTAAGGCTAGAATAAGCTCTCTTTTTATTAAAATAGCACTTAACCCTAGTATTCCACCTAGCCCAAGAGAACCTGTGTCACCCATAAAAACTTGAGCTGGATACCCATTAAACCATAAAAAGCCAAGTGCAGCTCCAGATAAAGCTAACAAATAAACCGCTATTTCCCCACTTCCTTCAATATACAAAATGTTCAAGTACCTAGACAGCTCCATATGATTAGATAAAAAAGCAAATATAGCTAAAGTTATGGCAACCATGATAATACATCCGGCTGCCAGTCCATCCAACCCATCGGTTAAATTAACAGCATTAGAGGTCCCTGTAA
This sequence comes from Chlamydiota bacterium, assembly GCA_050049995.1. Lineage (GTDB taxonomy): Bacteria > Chlamydiota > Chlamydiia > Chlamydiales > SM23-39 > 21-14-0-10-35-9. The sequence goes on from JASFVE010000057.1 coordinate 10,027, forward strand.
TGACAAGAATTAAAAATAGCCACAAAATAAAAAGAAAAGCTCCCTTAAACTCTAGTAGCGGTTGTTTCATAAAAGGCATATACAACATAGAAGAGTACTTTGTTGTAGAAAGTGTTGTTACTCTTTTTTCAGAAAATGTTTTAGCAATAGGCGGTTTTAAGCTTGTTGTTTTTTCAATAAAACTTTGGAAAGAAGGCACTAGTAAGTACAGACTGACTAGAGTAGAAAAAAGAACCTGAAACAGCAGCTTTTTTCTAGGTTTGATCCCCTTCGAGTTTTTATAGCGAAGCTTATAGTAATCATCTACTGCCCCAATCATCCCTAATACAACAGTGCAGAGCATCAAGAGCCAAGTAAAAACACTCGTCAAGTCCATCCACAAAAAAAGTGAGACAAGCATGGCTGATAAAATTAAAATCCCTCCCATAGTAGGAGTATCTTTTTTCTTTTCATGTAATTCAGCTAAAAGAGGACACTCTTGGGCGCTTCGAATACTTTGACCAATCTTTAGTTCATACAATTTTTTAATAAAAGAAGGCCCTAACAAAATAGTAAACAAAAGACATGTGACGGAAGCTAAAATCATTCGGGTAGAAAAATAAGAAAATACCATAGGGACTTTAACCCCTAAAGAACTTAACCAATTAAACAAAATTAACAGCATAATGACTAGTCTTGTCTTTTCGTTGAAAATGTTATCATAAAATGTATCTCAGATTAATTCGAAGATTTTTTCCAAACCAACTGCTCTGGATGCTTTTACCAGAACAACATCTTTTTCCGTGATAGTTTTAGAAAGATAATCACCTATTTCTTTTACCGTTTTAAACCACCTGCAGGGCTTTTTTCTTCTTTCAAAATATTCACAAATAGAAAGGCATTCTTCGCCAGTGCATATAACACCATCTACTAATTGAAAAGCCCTTTCAGCCAATTCCTGATGAGACTTTTCTGAAAAAACACCCAGCTCAAGCATTGGCCCTAAAACAGCAATCTTTTTTCCCCCTTTCGGAGGACTTGGAAAATGTAAGAGAGCTTGTTTCATCGACTCAGGGCTTGCATTGTAGGCATCGTTAATAAACAACGTTTTATTAATATACAGTTTTTCAAAGCGCATTTTAGGCAGTTTTATTGTAGTAAAACTTTTAAGAATTTCGCGCCAATTAAATTGCATATATCGAGCAATTGAGCAAGCTGCCAATAAATTATGTTGTAGATGACTTTCCTGAAAAGGAGGGTTAATATTTATTATTTTCTCCCCTTTTTCATAAATTTCATTTTGGGATAGGTAAAAATCGGCATTTATATCATGCGTAGAAAAACTAATAAGAGTTTTTTTTATTCTTTTTAAAGAGGCAAAATGTAAAAGATCATGATCTACTATTTTTAACTTCGTTCTAGATCCATTAAATATTTCTATTTTGGCCCGAATGATTTCTTCTAATGAGCTGAAATTTTCTGCATGAACTAATGATCCTTTTGTAATAAGTGCAATATCTATGGGAACAATTTCTATCAATTTTTGGATATGGCCAAAATTACTCATGCTCATTTCCAAAACAAGTACTTCTTCTGACTTATCAAATCGCAAAAGGTTTAAAGGAAGCCCAATTTGAGAGTTTTGGCTTAATAAAGTTTTACCTACTTTATATTTTGTAGAAAGGATGCTAGCTAGAATTTCTTTTGTAGTTGTTTTACCTACCGTTCCTGTAATGCCGATTCTTATACCCTTAAAATCTGATATATACAACCTGGCAAGCTCTTGTAAAGTCCTTAGAACATCACTGGATTTTATTAAATCCAAGCCAAAGCTCGGGCCTGTATAACTAGTGTGAACTACGGCCGCTATGCCTCCTCGATGGGCGACGCTTTCTAAAAAATCATGCCCATCACTTTTTTGCCCTTTTAAAGCAAAATACAGGTCATTAGGACATATTTTTCTACTATCTATTTGAAAACCAGTTATTTGAGTTGCTATCTTAAGGTCTAGCCCAAATTTAGTTAAGAACTTATATCTTCCCATGATTCAACGACTTATGAAATAAAAATAGATTGAAGGTAAATGTTTTTTTTGTTATAATAGTATAGACAAGGTAAATAATATGACAACAATTACAGCTAAACCATCAAGTCCAGCTTCAGATCCTATTGTAGTTAAAGCATCACCTGTTGACCCTAGAATTGTATCTTTTGGGGGTAATACTTACAGGCTTACTTATTATACAGATGGAATTGATCAGAATTTAAGTAATAAAGACTGGCAGGGTTTAAGGCTAAAGTTTGAAAATCAAATGACCTCCCTTCAAAATGAAGGAAAACGAGACCTATCTAGGGTTAAAGTAATTGCTTTCAAACTAGAAACTGACA
>JASFVE010000058.1:0-12246 GCA_050049995.1 Chlamydiota bacterium
TTCCCTCATTTGTTTTTGCATTCTAGATAATGCTTTAGAGGTTCTTGCAAAAACTACTATGCCACTTACTGGTTTATCTAGCCGATGAATACACTCTAAAAAAACTCTTCCTGGTTTTTTATACTTTCTTTTGACCCAAGCCTTTGCCCTTGTTTCTAAGCTGTCCAAAGAAATATTTGTTGGTTGAGTTAGAAGACCTGCTGGTTTATTTAAAACTAGTAGATGATTATCTACATAAATAACATCAACTGAGTTTTCTTTGTCTGACAACTTCATAAAGCAAAAGGGTGGTAGCTGTTGCAACATTTAAAGAATCTGCTATGCCGAGCATCGGTATTTTAACTTGATGAGAGCATTGCTTCATCCAAAGCTCCGTTAAGCCATATTGTTCGCATCCTACAACAATGGCAACGGCTTTTGTAAGATTCACATCTGTATAAATAGTGGATGAATGTGGAGTGGCTGATAGAATTTCTATTTTGGCATCTTGTAAAAAATTAAGTAGCTCCTGACTTTGACATTCAATTACTGGCTGGGTAAATAAGGTGCCAATACTAGCTCTTACTACATTTGGGTTATAGATATCCGTGCAAGCATCACATACTATGACAGCATCAACTCCTGCAGCATCACTAGATCTTAAAATTGTCCCTAAATTACCAGGTTTTTCAATGCTTTCTGCAACGAGCAAAAATGGATTTTTTTTACCTTTTATTATTTCAGATAAGCTCGAAAGTTTTTTTCGACTTTGTTTTGCAATAGCAAGAAGGCCATCAGGACGATCTCGATAAGAAACTTTTTCAAACAAAGACTTGGGAAGCTCGAAAAGCTCTGAATTGGACTTGGCAATTCTTTTAATTAATGGCGCTTCATTATCTTTTAAAAAATGCTCAGGAGAAAAAAACAGCTTTTCTATAACAACTTTTGCATCAAAAGCTCTTAATAGCTCTCTATAACCTTCAATTAAAAATGTTTTTGTCTCATCTCTAGCTCTTCTATTTCGCAATTTCAGAACATTTTTTATTTGAGGATTTTGAGCACTTGTAATTTTTTTTACTTTAAGAATATCGCAAAGCTTCCGCATGGTAAATCTTTTCCTTTATTTGCTAGTATAACGAGCTCTCCAAAATTGCTTACTGGAAAATAGCCTTCAAAAATTTGTTTCAACACAAGTGGACTGATGCCAGGTGTATGGCAAGACAAAGCAACAAACTTGGCTTCTTTAGAAAGTACTTGCTTTACAAGCTCTAGCAATAGGTTAATGTCTCTTTCGAGTTTAAATACCTGTCCTTGTGCTCCCCTTCCAAAAGTAGGAGGATCTAAAACAACACCTTCATAGCAAGAACCTCTTTTAACTTCTCTTTTTAAAAACTTCATGACATCGTCAACAATCCACCTTATAGGTGCTTTTTCTAAGTTGTTTATCTTTGCATTTTTTCGAGCCCAGTCAACGGTAGTTTTCGATGCATCAACATGACAAAGTTGGGCTTTTTTTTGAGCCAAAGCAAGCGTCATAAGTCCACTATAGGCAAAAAGATTCAAAACTTTATCGCCTTTTTCAATCAAAGGACTTATTTTTTCTAAAATGGAGAGGTGTTCTGGGAAAAATCCTATATGACCAAATTCGGTCATTTTCAACTCTAGAGCTATCTCACCTACGGCAACTTGCCACGAAGACTTTTTTTTATGCTGCATCTTCCATAAAGACTTTCTGTCAAAAGTAGCGTCAACATCTTCCCACTTAGGCATTTTTTTCTTCCAAAGAGCCTGAGCACAGGGGCGAACTAATTTAAGGTTGCCAAACCGTTCGAACTTTAGCTCATTACCACTATCTATTAATTCATAATCATTCATTTGTCGTATCAATTGTAAATTCTAATTTGCGATATAAGTAGGAAAAAGCAGTATAAACAGCCTCTTTGATGACTTGTTCTCTTTTTCCTTCTATGAAAAGAGTATTTATTTGATAGGGATCACCTCTTTTGGCAAGCCCTATAAATACCGTACCTACCGGCTTATTCAAATCTCCTCCTCCTGGTCCCGCAATTCCTGAGACAGCAGCTGCGTAGTCAGCAGAAGAAAGAGCCAATGCACCATCTAACATCTCTTTTACAGTTTCTTTAGACACTGCTCCTTTTTCTTTAAGAGTGGCAGGCTTCACTTGTAAAACCCTTTCTTTTATAGAGTTTGCATAACTTACAATAGAGCCAAGAAAATAGGCTGAAGAGCCAGGCAAACTGGTTAATACTGAGGCCATCGTTCCACCTGTGCATGACTCTGCTAAAATAAGCGTCTTTTTCTTTTTTACAAAAGCCTCTTGCAAGCACGCCTCTAATGTTCCCTTAAAAAAGTTAGTGGGAAATTTTTTTTTAAATTCTAAGATAATGTCCTCTAAATCATGTCTCCATTTATCTGATACAACAATCCTTATTTTAATAAGTCCTGCATCAAAATAAATTTGAAAATTTGCATAAGGATATTTTTCTTCTATTTTTTTTATAGGATCAGCTACATCAGATTCCTTTAAAAGGCACAACCCTATTACAGCTTGCACAGTTCTTTCTTCAGAGCTCTTTTCTTTCATAATTTTGTACATTTAGATTAATAGCTTGCAGCTCAGGGTGATTATTGATCCATGAAAAACATTTTTTTCCCAGTCTTATTTCAGATTTTAAAATTTTTTCTTCGTAAAGAAATTGAACGGGAAAAGTATGCTGTCTCATCCATTTCCTTAAAAGAGGGACAAAATGGGCATTAGAAAATGTTTTATCAACTTTACTAATTTGATTAGTGAACGGATCTTGAAAAAGTGTTGGAAAAGAAAACTGAATCCCCCAGAAGACACTATCATTCGAAAACACCATTGATCTTATAGAACCATCAAGAGGAGAAAATCGGAATTTATGTAGCTGACATTGAATTACAGGTCGTTCTACTTTTAAAATGTAATGATTTTCTTTAGGACTGTATTGATAAAGACAATCTTTATCCTCGGTGATTACAGCAGGAAGCATAAGGTCTTTTGTCAAGACAGCACTTTTTTTTAAATTTTCTATAGATTTAGTAAAGCTAGACAAGAAATCTTTTTTTGAAATTTCTTGAATATTTTCCGTGTGAACTTTTCCTATAGAATAAATAGAAAAGCTTTTCCAAAGGTCGAAAAGCTGTTCAAGCTCTGATGGGTCACATAAAATTGGGTAATGCAGCCATTTTGAAGCTTTAAAAAGGCCCTTTTCTTTAACTGATCCTTTCTTGAGAGGCATGTGTTTTCTTTTGTGTAAGTGAAAGAAAAAATAATAGGAATATTCCACAGGTGATCATGCAGTCTGCTACATTGAATATTGGATAAGAAAAATCCCAAAATTTAAAATACATCATATCTATCACATGGCCATACAAAGGAAAGTCCAAAATGTTCCCAGCAGCTCCAGTAATGATCATAATGATAGGAATTTGTTTTTTTGTTTCTTTAATGAAAAATACAAGATATATAAATAGAATCCCTATGATGGCCAGTCTTGCCCAAAGAAGATATTCTGAATAAGCAGAAAATATTCCCCAAGCTGCCCCTAAGTTTTCCACATGCACAATGGAAAAATCTATCCCACCAAAAAGTTTTTGGAATACTTTGATTCCTCCATAAGGAAACTCAGGCTTACTATAGCTCATTTTAGGGATAAAATGATAAGTGTAGTATTTTGTTAAAAAATCTAATAAGAAAAAGGGAAGAAAAATGGTGGGAAACTTCTTGTTCATAGTTTTTTTTCCATCTCTTGTTGAGCCTCTACTGTCATAGTTGCATAAGGAATAACTTCAAGCCTTTTTTTAGATATCGGTTTTTCTGTTACGTCACAGATGCCATACGTTCCTTCCTCAAGTTTTTCTAAAGCTCTATCTATGTACCTTATTGTTCTTTCTTCTTGGCTTGAAAGCTGCAAGTTCAAGTTTTTCTCGAAGTCATCTGTTCCTTCATCTGCTTGATGCTGAGAATACCCTTTAGACTCGTCTGGCTCTTTAACTACATCTACCGCTTCTTTAAATTGTCCTAAGATTTTAGCCCTTAACTCCAGGAGCTTCCTTCTTATTGCTTCAGCTTCTTTTTTTGTGAGCTTCATTTGACAGCCTCCCCCTTTTTGGTAGCAGATTCAATAACATCCATAATATCTTCTACATCTTTAAACCTTTTATATACACATGCAAACCGAACATAGGCAACCATATCTGTCGCCTTTAGCCTTTCCATAACGAGCTTTCCAAGGTCTGATGTATTGATATCACGTATTTGTCTTTCAATTAATTCTTTAGTAATGGAGTTGGCAAGTGCGACTACTTGATCATGACTTACTCTTGTATGTCTACAAGCCGCTGCTATTCCACGAACCAATTTTTCTGTTTGAAAATCCTCAAACGTACCATCTCTTTTTTTAACCTGGATAGTTAAATCTAAAGTCTCAAACGTAGTAAATCTTCTTTGACAAGACAGACACTCTCGCCTTCGTCTGATCGCATTGGCATCAATTGTATTTCTAGAATCTGTCACTTTGGATTCTTCATGATTGCAAAAAGGGCATTTCATGAGGCACTCTCCTAAAAAATTACTATCCTTCAAATACCATCAAAACGATTTTTGTTCTGACAAAAAAATTAAAGAATAAAAAAACTAGGAGTGATTTTAATAGAAAAAGGAGCTTAATTCAAATTTTTTTCAAACAAGCTCCTTTCAAATTTTAAATAGGCAAGAACTAAAACCCTAATCCAACGTCAAGTTGCATTAAAGGAAAGTCTTTACCATCTCTTGCGAAAAAGGAAAGAATAGGATAGTACCCTTTTGCTTGAATAAAACCATTTAATGTTTTGTCTCTAAAAAAGTCTACTCCTGCGGTCATGGTACCAACAATACCTTTGAACTGACCTTCTTGTAAACGATACATGGCAGTGGATGCCCCAAGACCGATATATCCATTGATATTATCAAATTCTTTAGTCCCGTAATGGATATACTCTACTTTAGGAAACATTATCACAAAATCGTCATCTCCTGACTTTCTTTCAAGATACGCGCCAGTTGCGCCAAAATCAATCCCGCTTCCATTTTCTGAAACAGATCTTTTTCCAATAGATATGGATGGAATGTATTCTTTAAATTTATCAGAGAAAAATCCAAACGTTGTGTAGAAATCTGTATACACTTTTGATGAATTTTCTTGAGCTTTGGCACCAAAAACTACCGCCATGAATGCTAGCAAAAAAGTTGCGTATTTTTTCATTATTTCCTCAAATTTATAGCAAGAAAAGGTAACATACTACCAGAAGAACGAGTGGAATTGCAATCTCATTCATTAAAACATGCCGGGGTTAAGCTAAAAATTAATTGTTATCAAAATTTCTTGAAATTAATAATCCAATATCGCTTAATTCCTCGCATTTTTAATAAATGGAGTTTTTATGACTGTTTCTTTACCTGTTTTCTACAACCCAACATTATTAGTTAATCACCAAGATATTGCAAAACTCCCTCCTACTGTTTTCCCTACAGTTTTGAAGCACCTCAATTTAGAAGAACAATGTCTTATTCGACGAGTATCTTTAGCCTGGGCTCAAACATCCGACGTAATAAGGTCAGTATCTCTACGTTGGACTCGATCTCTACATATAAAAGGTGATTTATTTGCATTGATTCAAGCAGTAGTAATTTCTAAAGACAAAATAATGAGACTACATGATCAAGGATTTCGATTTCCTATTGTGCAAGAAAAATTTTGCGCTGAACGAAATGTAGTTTTAGGCAATTATTTAAGTTTAGCTATTCAAACGCAATTTAAACAAAATCCCCTAGCTATGATGGACTATTTAAATAATCTGTCTCCTAACGTTAGAGAAACCATTGAGTATACAGATTTCTCAAATACAACTATTAATGATCCTATTCTTTTACGAGTTATACAAAAATGCCCTAATCTAAAGGCATTAGACTTACGAAGTACTCCTATACATGGGAACAGTCTTACTCAATTGCTAAATGTAAATAAACTAAAAACCCTTAATTTGAGCTTTGGTAGGGTTCCAAATACAGCCAATGCATTTGCTTTTCCACAACATGATGAAGAGGCGCTTAAATCTCTTTTTAGTCAGGCTACTAATATAGAAGAGCTTTCTCTTTGCTGTGGAACTCTATCAGGTAATGTATTTCAAAGATTTAACCCATCAAAATTAAAAAAGCTGGAACTATCTTATCTAAACAATTTAGACGAAGGATTTTCACTGTTTTTAAAGAATATGCATGAACTAGAAGAGCTAACCCTCTATACATCCTCAAGCGAAATATTATCTCTTCTTAATTTACCTAATTTAAAAAAGCTTACTTTGCGTAGTATGCAAGGAGCTAATGAAGAAAATTTAGGAAAATTGCTTTCTACAGTATCTGGACTGAAACAACTCAACCTTTCCCACATGACCATAACAGGACCAGTTTTCCACAACTTTAACTCATTAGATTTAGCAGATCTCAACTTATCACAATGTGTAGGCATTGAAGAGGATACTTTACAAAAGCTCTTAAGCAAGGCTAAAACTTTAAAAAATATTTTTATAGAACTTTTAAATATGTCTGGAAGAGTTTTTCAAGGCTTTAGTTCACCTGACTTGAAAAGTTTAGAAATAATGGAGATGGAGGATCTTGAAGACGAAGACTTACAACCTGTGTTGAGTAATGCCCCATCTTTATATAACTTGTCGATCCTGCTTGCTGGAAAAATAACAGAGAAAGCTTTCCTAAACTTTGCCTCATCTAAATTAGAATATTTTTGCTTAATAGAATGTGGAAAAATTAATTTTAACGATCCTGGATTCCTGTCATTTTTTAGCAATAAAAGACTGACAACACTTATTGTCCATGGAGATAATGTATCATCCGCTTTATTGCAAAGTGTTAATCCCGATCGATTAAAGAGACTCGAGCTGTCTGACTGTGATATGGAAAAAGAAGTTATTCAAGCTCTTCTAAGTAATTCCCCTAAGCTAGAAGACCTTGTTTTTACATCAACAAATATAACTCCAGGGGCTTTTCAAGGTTTTGCCTCATCAAGCCTGAAACGGTTTCACTTGGTCGATCCTGATGAATTAGATCCTGGTTTTTTTCAAGAAAGCTTTCGAGATTTTTTTCGAAAAAATAAATCATTAGAAGAAGTTGAGTTACACCCTACTGAAATAATGGAAGTCTATCAAAGCGTTAGGGATGAACTGAAAGGAATAGCAAGATTAGAGTTACCTGAAGTAATGATCTGCGACAACTGTTAAAGTTGTTTTATTATAAAAAAACTCTTTGAAAACGGACTTTTTTTCTATAGCCAAACTTTTTGCATTTTTTGTGAATAGAGTTTGGCTATTTTATTGAACTTCCTAAGGTAATTTTTTAACTAAAAAAAAGTTTTTTTGAAAAAAGTTCCATTAGCCTATCATTAAAGATATATTTTTACTTTTTTTTGAAAACATTATAAAGCAATTTAATTGCATTAAAGTTATTATGATTTTTCACAATCTAAATTATTGCTAATTAGGACCCATAAAATGTACTTACCAGAAAAAATTCGAAATATTGCCATTATCGCCCACATCGATCATGGTAAAACTACACTTTTAAATGAACTTTTAAAACAGTCTAAAGTCTTTAAAGAACATCAAGCTGTCCCTGAAAGAGTAATGGACTCTCATGATCAAGAAAAAGAAAGAGGTATTACAATTCTTTCTAAACACACCTCTATCCATTATAATGGTTATAAAATTAATTTAATTGATACCCCCGGTCATGCGGACTTCTCAGGAGAAGTAGAAAGAGTTCTAGGAATGGTCAACTCCGTTTTACTAATTGTAGACGCACAAGATGGACCTATGCCGCAAACCCGTTTTGTTCTTTCTAAGTCGCTTAAGATGGGTCTTTGTCCCATAGTTGTGTTAAATAAGATTGACCGCCCTCATGCTGATCCTGACAGGGTGTTAAATGAAACCTTTGATTTATTCGTAGAACTAGGGGCAACCGATGAGCAGTTAGACTTTAAATATTGCTATGCTTCCGCACTAAGTGGTTATGCCTATCTTGAATCAGAAGAGAAAAAAGATGATATGATCCCCCTTCTAAATTTGATTATAGATCATACTCCAGCTCCTCCGGGAAAGTTGGAAAATCCGTTTTTAATGCAGGCTGCGACCCTCACTTATGATGACTATGTAGGAAGACAGCTTTGCGGAAGAATTTTAGAAGGAAAAATCAGCAAAGGCGATCAAGTAATTCATATTGATACTAGTGGAAAAGAAACTAAATCTACCATTACAAGAATAGAAGGACATTTAGGTCTTGATAAAATTATCATGGACCAAGCAGGTGCAGGTGACATTGTCTGCCTTTCTGGAATACCAGAAGTAATGATTGGAGATACCGTTTCTTCTCCAGATAAAATCGTGCGACTAGATCCTATTAAATTGGAAGAGCCTACTGTTTCCGTTGATGTATTAGTCAATGACGGCCCTTTTGCTGGGAAAAGTGGAAAGCACGTTACGATGAATAAAATTAAAGAACGTCTTTATAAAGAAAAAAGATCCAATATCTCTTATGAAATCACAGAGACAGCAGACCAGTCTAAAATTACTGTATCTGGAAGAGGAGAACTCCACTTAGCTGTTCTTTTAGAAGCTATGAGAAGAGAAAGCTTTGAATATTGCGTTTCTAAACCTATGGTTATCACTAAAGAAGTAAATGGGGAAAAACACGAACCTATCTCTAGAGTACATATTGAAGTTCCTGATGAATTTTCAGGTACCGTGATTGAGCAGCTTTCTAAGAAAAAAGGAGAAATGCAGCACCTCAACGTTGACGAGCAAAATATTGCTCATATGGAATTTTTAATTCCGACAAGAGGCATTATGGGATACCGTAATGACTTTCTAACAAATACAAGAGGCCTTGGTATCTTAACATCTATATTTGATTCCTATCAAAAATGGAAGGGTGAGATCCCAGCAAGACCACGAGGCGTTCTAATTTCAATGAACGCAGGCAAAGCGAATGCCTATGCCAGCTTTAACCTGGAAGATAGAGGAAGGCTCTTTACTAGCCCTGGAGAAGACGTTTACGAAGGGATGATTATAGGTGAACATAATCGAGAAAATGACCTTATTGTAAATTTAACAAAAGGTAAGCAACTTACTAACGTGAGGGCTGCCGGCACTGATGAAAACATCTTACTTAAACCGCCTAGAAAGTTCACTTTAGAAGATGCCATTTGCTACATCAATGACGATGAACTTATTGAAGTTACTCCTGAACATATAAGACTTCGAAAGAAATACTTAACAGAAAATGAAAGAAAGACTAAAAAAAACAAAAGTTGAACTAAAGATTTATTTAGTAAAAAATAAAATTTAAAAAATGAAGGTTATATCTTATGAGAATTGAGTGGAGCTCAACCATTTTTATTATTGGCTATCATTTAGCCCTTTTAATTGGCTTGCCATTTTTCTTTATGCATAACTCTCCTGGCATTGGCATTTACTTATCAGCATTTTTTCTATTATATGCTTCGGGATTAAGTATTACTGCAGGATATCATCGCCTTTATTCTCATAAATCTTATAAAACTAATAAATTTGTAGAATCCATCTTGCTTTTTTTTGGTTCAATGGCAACGCAAGGAAGTGCTTTAAAGTGGGCTTTTGACCATAGAAACCACCACGCTTATGTTGATAGTGACAAAGACCCTTACTCTATTAAAAAAGGGTTTATGTTTGCACATCTTCTTTGGATGTTCAAAAAACAGAAGCCTATTGAAAAAAGCGTAGTATCTGATCTTTATAAAAATAAACTTGTGATGTTCCAGCACAAGTTTTATGTTCCTTTAATGTTTGCAACAAACATTATTGCCTTCCTACTGGTTGGCTATATTTGTAGTGACTATTTAGGAGCTTTTGTTATCGCCTGGTGGGTAAGGTTGCTTTTCCTTCACCATTTTACATGGTTTATTAACTCCTTAGCACATACTTGGGGCGCTCAAAAGTTTAGCAAGGAGCACTCTGCGGTTGATAACTATATTATTTCATTACTCACATTTGGAGAAGGGTATCACAACTATCACCATACTTTTGCCAATGATTATAGAAATGGGATCAAATGGTATCATTTTGACCCAACAAAATGGATCATCTGGACTCTAAATAAGCTAAAACTTGCATCAGATTTGCGTAAGATCAATCACATTAAAATCATGAAAAAAATAGCTTTAGAGGAAAAAAGTGATATTTTGGAAAATATCAAACAATGCTGGTTTGTTCAGAAAAAAGCAGTAGAGGAAAAAGTCGAAAAAATTACAGATGACCTTCTCAAAAAACTTTCTGAAACAAGGGAATTGATCAATCAATATAACGCTTTTAAAAAGTCCAAAGCTAATAAATCTCTACTTAAAAGCTTAAACCAGAAAATCAAAAGCTCTCAAAGACAACTGAAGGAAGAGTGGAAAAATTGGAAAAGATTTTCTAAAGGATGTTCCAATATTCATACTATTTTTTCTTCTTAGAAGAAGAGATCTTAGCTTACTTATTTTCTTCAAAAAAAGTCGTTGATAGTAATTTCAATTTTACTTTACATTTTGCCGTCAAAAATTTAACAAAAGGAAAAAAATGACGGCACAATATGTTAATGTAAATAATGATGGAGATGCACTTTCTCTCCCTAGTTTTGATGGCCATTACGACGACTCTTCTACTGAAGCTTCTCAACCTGATCAAAATATTCCAGATATTTTTGAACAGCAAATGATGGAGTTTTTATGCACTTTGTCATATCAAGGGGCAAAATACTGCAAAATACAAGAAATGAGAACCACTCTTTTAGTAGAAATACAAACTAGAGAAAATCTCAGCACTGATCCTAGTCTAGTGGAGAGATTTCAACATGTTGGTGACATACTGAATCAAATTGCACAAAAAATATTAGCTGCAAATCATACAATAGCTCGAGAGCCTTCCAATGAAAATCTATTTATTTTTTCCTTCGATGAAGAAGATAATGAAACTATTGTTGTACAAGAACTCATAGAAGGGACAGAAAAAAAAGATAGTATAGTTCAAGCCTTTCCAACTTCTCAAACTATCTCTAAGATCTCTATAGAGCAAATTAAACAGTGTGTAATAAATATGTCGGGTAGTGGTGAAAAGTACGATAAAATAAGAGCAATGAGAACTATACTATTATTAGAAAAAAAATTTTTAAGCCCCAACATTGAACCTGAGATGAATGAAGCGCTTAACATTTATCTCCCCATATTTAATCAAACTGTAAAAAAAATACAAGAAGCCTGTCAGGCAAGAGGAATTCATCCAAAAGATGATACTCCATATATTTTTTTCTATGGCAGGGATAATCAAACTATTGTGGTGCGAGAAGGCGAGAAAGAAAAAAAAGTTTGCGTTATTCAATAGAGCAATTGATAAACATTCAGCATCAGGCAATAGCTTTTGATGCTGAATGATCTTATTTTTTTAAGTGTAATAATTTAGCATTCACAGCGCAGATCACAGTACTCAAAGACATAAAAATAGCAGCAACTGCCGGACTTAAGACAACTCCTACCTCATACAATACTCCAGCAGCAATGGGTATAGCAAAAGCATTATACCCGGTAGCCCAGATAAGGTTTTGTATCATTTTTTTATAGGTAGCGCGAGCAAGTCCCATGATAGACAAGACATCTAGCGGGTTGCTTTTCACAAGAATAATATCTGCTGTCTCTACAGCAACATCAGTTCCTGCACCAATAGCAATACCGACATTTGCCTGAGCTAAAGCTGGAGCATCATTTACGCCATCTCCTGTCATAGCAACAAAAAGCCCTCTTTTTTGAATTTCTTCAATCTTATTTTTTTTCTCGTGAGGAAGAACTTGTGCAAAATATTCATCTAACCCTATTTCAGAAGAGACCCATTTAGCTACTTGTTCATGATCACCTGTTAGCATCATGCAACGAATCCCCATCTCTTTTAACTCTTTAACTGCTTTTTTTGACTCCGGCCGAATCACATCTGCAAGAGCTATAACTCCCCTTAGTTTTTCATCAATTAAGACAAAAATAACTGTTTTTCCTTGAGCATTAAACTCATCTACTCTTGCTTCATTAGTGGAAATACTTTTTTCTTTCAAATAGCCGGGACTGACTACTTTAATGTTTTTACCTTGTACTTTTCCTTCAACGCCCTTACCTG
>JASFVE010000059.1:0-12147 GCA_050049995.1 Chlamydiota bacterium
TTAGGTACCCATAGATCTTCGATTGTAACGGAAATATCATAATCTTTTTTATACCTAACACTTTTTCTATCAGAAGTTAGAATAATTTTTTGTAAAAAAATACCACATGAAAGTTCCTTAACTTTAGAAAGAGCTACTTGAGATTTAAAACAAAATACCCAAGCAAAAAGAAAAAAAAGCAAAATCTTTTTCAAGAGATTCACAATAAAACTCATTTTATTGCAAACATTAGAAGAAAAAATATTTTTACAAAAAGTTTTTTTTAAAGATGCCCGAGAAAGGACTCGAACCTTCACACCTTTCGGCACTAGAACCTCATTCTAGCGTGTCTACCAATTCCACCACCCGGGCATTAAGAATGGTTACTAGTTTACCTAACTAAGCACAAATTCTTCAATCCAATGTTTTTCATGAAGTGGTGTTTGAACAACATTTTTAACAAGATCATACCAAGGATACTTATTGCCAGGGGCAAAAAGATGCTCATTTAAATAGTCTGCCGTTTGAGAAGACATGAAACCATTTAACTTTTTCTCTATGGATGAAGCAAACATTTCTCCTAAAAGGTAGCTAAAGTAATACACTGGGGCAAGACCAATATGATATTTAGAGGCCCAGTCAAAGTTATTTTCTCTATTTTCATTAGGCTTAATATGTTGATATTTCTCAACAAGCTCCCACCAAAGCTTATTTAAATTTTGATCAGGGTTTTCGTATAAACTTTTTTCAAAGGCAGTCATTACCATGACCCACCTGCTAAAAATCAGCTGCCTTCTAACAAGACTTTTAGAAGCTCTTTGTACAAGATCTGGATCTACATTTTTATTTTCCCAAAATTTGGGAAGATACACTTGCCTACCGCAAATGAGCGCCATAGCTTCTGTAGTAATCATATGAGGTGGTTCTCTAAGAGTCCAAGAAAGATCCCCATGAAATCCTTGTTCATATACAGCGTGCCCCAGCTCATGCATGAGGGTTTCTAGCCACCGAAGAGAAGGCTTTAAATTATTCAGGGTTCGAATATCTTTAGATCTATCTATATTAATGCAAAAAGCATGCTGGTTCTTTCCTTCCCTCTCATACAAGTCACTCTTTTCAATGACCTCTTCTACATTACAAAATCCTAAAGAATGGAAAAAGTCTTTCGCTGAAGCAATAAAATCAACGTTTTTTACTAAGTCGTCTAGTTCCTTAGTATCGAGTGGGTCTTCCTGAAAGAAAGGTTCACTATAAGCCCAAGGGCCGAGTTCATTTTCTGGAACAGAAAACCTTTTAGCTAACTTTTCATGAATTTCTTGCAAAATGTGAGTATAAGCAGCATCAGATGCTTGATATAACCTTTCAAAAATGTCCATGAGCCAATTCTCATCTACTTCCTGAAGTTCAAGCTGCATCTGAAAATAGTTATCAAACCCCATCGCTTTTGCTCCTTCATTCCTCAATTTGACAAGCTCTATAATGTTAGGAGCTAGAATGGCTCCAATTTCTTTAGAAGCTTCCCATACTTTTTTACGAAAGGCTGGATCATTTTCTTTGGTAAGAATTTCTCTAATCTCATTTTCGGTTAGTGCTTTTCCATCAACGGTTGGTCTAAAAGATACATACTGGTGCATAATTTCAGACTCTTTCAAAGAGATTTTTGTTAAAATTTCTTCCGGCATTAAATGAGCTCGAAAAGTTCTTTCCAGCACATTGAGCTCTCTAGAGGAGCTATTGTCTTTTTGAAATTTTTTTAGCTTAGTATAAGTCAAGGGATTGTTTAAGTATTTCTTGTAGGCCAAGTCAAGCTCTTGTTGTTTTTGCTGAGCCTCTTTTGTTCCTGTTGTCTCCAAATCCCAAAGCGCTTGGTTTAAATCTAGAGAGAGATTCTTTAGGTTATCAGAAACATCAGATAAAAAATTTTCTACATCCATTATACTACCCCTCGATTAAGTCTTCTTTATTCTCACTTCTTAAGATTTCTTCTATTAAAGCTTTTTTTCCAGGCAAGACATTAAAAAGCCCTGCGATCGTCTGACTTCCATACAAAGCAATTTTCAACTTGCTAAGATCTATATGCTCGAAGTCAATAATTCCAATTTGATATTTATCTTCTTTCTGAAGAACTAGTAGGTTTCTATCATCTACATCGTAATACCCTGTTTTCAAGATGAAAAGAATAAGCTCTTCTACCACTTTATCGTGCAAAACAACATCTTTAATCGCTTTTGGCTTTTTATCGCCCATAACAGGTCTTAGTTTTTCTTGAGCCAAAACCTTATACTTTCGTTGCTTAAAGCTTTCAGGAACAATTTCAAATTTTACAGTTTGAGGAACTTTCAAATATTGAAAGTTATTTTCTGCAATGATCTTATTAGCAAAAATAATATTATCATTGCGTAAGTCTACATTAATTCTTTTAGCAGTATCCTGCAGCTTTTCTTTTCCTCGAATCATTAGAATTACATCTTTTTTGAAAATCAGATGTGGTATTTCACTAAGGGAAAAGACCCCTCCCAACCTAGTAGAATGCTCTTGCACATTTTTATTATGAGCGTGCAGGCGTTGCCTTGGACAGGCCTTGCCAGCAAAAATCATAGGAGTATACTTGAGCAACAGGGATCTGATAACATCGATGTTTTCTTCTGTAGGGAGGATTGACGATTCTTCATCCATAGCTTTTGTCCCTAAATATATGCTAACATTATAAATAAGATCCTTCAAAAGGGCAAAAACTAAAGGTACTATTGTTGCTATTTTTAAAACAGTCTTAGTTAATTTTTTATCATTAATTAATTTATTAACGTTTGGAAAATGAGATTGCATATTTGCAACATTATAAGTAGCATTAGTCATCAAAAGCTTTGATCATAGGTGATACTTTGATTGTTAAAGTTATTCTTTTCATCCTTAGGATGTATCAAAAATTTTTAAGCCCATTATTAGGCCAGCGATGCAGATTCTATCCTAGCTGCTCAAACTATGCTATGCAAGCTTTCTCTAAATATGGGATTATTAAAGGTTTTTATTTAAGCTTAAAAAGAATTTTAAAATGCAACCCTTTTCATAAAGGGGGCTACGATCCTTTATAAAATCTTTGATTTTTCGAAAAAATTCGATATATTACTAATCTAATTGAAGGTTTCTCATGAAAATTTCTCTATCTTTGCTGAAAAAATATTTGGATTTAGATTTAACCCCTAAAAAAATAGCGGAATCACTCACCTTGCTTGGGCTAGAAGTAGATGAAATCATCAATGAAGAGCCTCAGTTTTCACATGTAGTTGTCGCTAAAATTATTTCTGCTAAAAAACACCCTGCCGCTGACCGGTTATCCGTAGCTGAAGTATTCGACGGAAAAGAAACACAACAAATAGTTTGCGGAGCCCCTAACTGCACTGCAGGACTTGTTGTTCCATTGGCGCAAATAGGCGCTGTTCTTACCGATTCGAACGGAGAGCTTTTCAAAATTAAAAAGTCCAAGCTACGGCAAGTAGAGTCATTTGGCATGCTTTGTACAGCCTCAGAACTACATTTGTACGATGAAAGCGATCAACTTTTAGTGCTTCCTGATGACTATGAAATAGGAAAAGACTTAGCTTTTTACACACATGACCCTATTTTTGAAATATCTCTTACACCTAACCTAGGTCATTGCATGAGTGCTATAGGTATTGCAAGAGAGCTATCTGCTCTTTTGAAGATTCCTTTGAAGGAATCGAATATTTCCTTGCATACCCCTTTTGCTGAAACGGATAAAGAAATAAATATTAACACAGAACTATGTTCAAAGTATGCCTGCCGCAGCATTCAAGGAGTAAACGTAGAGCCGTCTCCTTTTTGGTTGAAAAAACAACTTTTACAATGTGGAATTAGGCCTATCAACAACGTGGTAGATATCACTAATCTAGTCATGCTTGAGCTTGGACAGCCTATGCACGCTTTTGACATGGATTTATTAGAAGGAAAAGAGATACGTGTCACTCAAAGCGATGAAGAAATGCAGCTTAAAGGTTTAGATGAAAATGACTACCTTGTCCCTAAAAATGCATTGCTTATTTCAGATAGCAAAAAACCCGTCGCGATTGCAGGGGTAATAGGCCTTCACAATACAGCTGTTAATGATCAAACCAAAAATATCTTGCTAGAAGCTGCTTCTTTTGACCCAATTTCTGTTAGAAAAACAAGCAAAGCAACCAATGTCAGATCGGAAAGCTCACAAAGATTTGAAAAAGGAATAGATATTGAAAATGTCAATAAGGCACTAGATTTAGCTGCAATGCTGTTGCAGGACCTATGCAAAGCAACTATTGGGAAAATAATATGCGAGCAAAAAGGAACTGTTGCAAAGAAAGAAATCCGGGTTAGAAAAGAAAGAGTAGAAACTATTCTAGGTGTTTCTCTTAGTTTAAATGAAATCTCTGAAATTTTAAAAAGACTAGGATTTCATATTAAGACAGTTGATGCTACCACTATTATGGTAACCATCCCCACCTATCGAAATGACATTTCACAAGAAATAGATTTAATTGAAGAGGTAGCTAGAATCTATGGCTTCAATAAAATTGAAAAAACCAAGGCTTTATACTCTACAACAAAAATTGGTCACTCCTTTTCTCACCTCATAGAAAACCAAGTAAGAACTAAATTGCTCCAACAAAATTTACAAGAAGTTTTAAATTGCGATTTGATTAGTAAAGATGATTCAGAAATTTTAAAAGAGCTTCACTTAAGAGCTAGCAATCACATACCAGTTTTACACTCTAAATCTTCCGAACACTCTGTATTAAGATGTTCTTTGCTACCTGGGATACTTAAAAATGTACAATATAATATAGATCGAAAATGTAGTGATTTATCCTTTTTCGAAATTGGCAAAATACATTTTTACGATGAAGAAAACCGCTTTATCGAGCAAACAATGGCAGCTATTTGTCTTACCGGAAGTGCAAACTTGAAATTCTGGTCGGACAAAAGCAGAAGCTGTGATTTTTATGATCTTAAAGGAGTTTTAGAAGGTCTATTTTCTTCTTTTTTAACGCAGGACTTCCGATGTGTAAAATCTGATCACGCAAACTTTCACCCTTTTGCACAGGCCGATATTTTTGTTAATGATGTAAATATAGGAGTCTTAGGAGAACTTCACCCAGATATTCTGGCAAAAAAAGATATCAAACAGAAAGTTTTCTTCTCAGAGATCAACATACAGGCCCTTTCTTCTTTAGCACGTAAAAGAACCAAGTTGCATCCCTTACCTCAATATCCTAGCTCAGAAAGAGATTGGACAATTACTGTACCTAAAGATCTTCCACTATCTCATATAAAAGATACCTTACATCAATTTAAGCCAGAAATTTTAGAAGAAATTTTTCTATTAGATATTTACGAGAGTAAAGATTTAGGTCCTTATAAAAATATGACTTTAAGGTTTATTTACAGAGACTTAAAACATACTCTTTCTTTTGAAGAAGTAGAAAAAGCTCACAACACATTAAAAGAAAAGATTTCTGAGCACTTGCAAATTGCTCCTAATATCTAATATGATTCTCCGATTATATTCGGAGGTTTAATTATGCTGCTTTTACGCTTGCTTTTAACTGTACTCACAATACTCACGGTTACTTCTTGTCAAAGCGATGACTCTAGTGAAGTAATATCTCAAACTTATGTCCATAAGTATGGCTTTAACCTAACTGAAAAAGAATGGAATGAGCGTGATCAGGACGGACAAATTATTACTGTTCTAGAAGACAAAACAGTCATTACTCAATCCTATGAAAATGGTGTACTGCATGGATTAAGCACCAAAACTTATCCTAGTAGTAATATAATATTTACAGAAAAGCTCTATGATCAAGGCATTTTATTAAAAGAAATCATCAATGATGAGAAAGGAATACCTGTAAAAGAAGAAGCTTATGAGTTTGATGACAGAAAAGTCATTACTCGTTGGTATGCTAACGGCGCTCCCATGAGCATCGAAGAATACGACAATAATCTTCTTGTAGAAGGAAGCTACTTTGATTTAAGTAACGAGCTTGAGTCTTCTATTGAAGAAGGCACTGGCATGAGAGTTAAAAGAGATAGACAGGGAGTTTTGCAAATTCATGATACGTTGGAAAACGGCATAGTGACTGTAAGAAAAACATACCACCCTAACGGACAGCTTCAATCTGAGTCTCATTTTCTCAACAATCAATTACATGGGCCACAGACTAAATATACTGTCTCAGGTAAACCGCTTTTAGAACAGTATTTTCATAAAGGAGCGCTGGATGGCTTGAAAAAACAGTACAGAAATGGAAAAAAAGTACTGGAGATCCCTTACATTAACGGCCAAAAAAATGGAATGGAAAAACATTATGATCTCGATGGAGTGCTTACAGCTGAAATCCCCTATGAGAATAATATTAAACATGGACGATCTAGATATCAAAGCGAAGATTTCTCAGATTTAATTTGGCATTTTAGAGGTAAGCCAGTTACTAGAAATGAATTTAATGACCTAGTTACTAGAGAAAAAATGCTTGCTGAACTTTCGCTTGATAATGATTAAAACTTGCAAAACGTTCTCAAGTAACTTAGCTCTCGATGCCACTATTATTTTAAGTGAGAAACACATTGAGTCAATTCAGCTAAAAGCAGCTTCAAAGACTGCTTTTAGCTGCCTCATTTCCTCCCCTATTGAAAATGGCTACTTGATAGACAGCATCTTCAACTGGTTTGCTAATTACCTTTTAGGAAAACCGCAAAAAAATAATCTTCCTATTAATTTATCTTTGTTAAGTCCTTTTGCAAAAAAAGTTACTGAAATTCTTTTACAGTCTTCACCAGCAAAAAAAATTTCCTATAAGTCTCTCGCAGAAAAAGCTGGCAGTCCAAACGCTTATAGAGCAACTGGTAGTGTTTGCCATAAAAACCCTTTTATTCTTTACGTTCCCTGTCATCGAGTCATTACAAAAAATGGGAAAATTGGGGAATATGCATTAGGACAATCTATGAAAGAGAAACTGCTAGATTTTGAACTAGCAGTTTCTTCCGAAAAGAAGTGTTATTGAGCTTGGACAAGTTCTGGTGAAATTTCAAGTTCAGCGTTGTTAGAAGACTCTTCTACTACTTCTTTTTCCTTTTGACTTTGGTCTGTAACTTTTTTGTCGTTTACAGAACTTTGGCTATTGCAAGACACAACAAAAATAGCCATAGATAAAGCTAATATTTTATAAATAATCTTCATAATATTACCTAAAGTTTAGTCTCTAAAATAGAGCATCTCTCATTATAGGACCTTTCCTTTCAAAAGCAACCTGCAAATTTGCAATCAGTCTGGCACGCTTTTTGCAACTAAATAGTAGTAGAAACTTAAGGGAGGAATATATGGGTAAAAAAGATTTAATCAACCAGGTAGCACGACTTGAAACTATTAATGATCAGTTATCTTCTGAACTAAAATATTTAGATCAAATCTCGAGAAAGCTCGGCTTTGCTGAAGGACTTAAGACCTTAAAAGAAGCAGCTTTAGAGCTACTTGAAATCGAAAAAAGAAAAGAGGCTATTGAAGAAGATGACGAAGATCTTCAAAATTAAGATTCTTGAAGAACAGCTCTTCTGATTGCGCAAGTTTTTGCTGCTTAAGGTGAAGAATTTTTTCTTCTATCGTATCGATACTCAGGTATTTTTTTACGATTAAAGATTTTTTTCTTCCTATTCGGTGGGCTCTATCCATGGCTTGCTTTTCTACAGCTTCATTAAACCATGGATCTACAATGATAACATAGTCGGCTTCATTTAAATTGAGCCCATAGCCGGCCGCCTTCATACTAAGAAAGAAAACCTTAGCTTTTGAGCTCGATTGAAAGGCTTCAATTTGTTGCTGTCTTTCTTTCAGGCTATAACTACCATCAATATAGTGATAAGGCTGGTGTAGCTTTTCCTTCAAAATTTTCAAGACTTCCGTAAACTGGCTAAAGACTAAAACCTTATGATTTTCAGAAATTTGTTGAATATCCTCTAAAATAGTAGCTATTTTGCCACTTTCAGCATCATGATTACAAAGACTGGGAGAAATAGCTATCTGCCTTAGTCTTAAAATCATTTCAAAAATGTGCATCTTGTTGGAAGTATTGGGTAGCTTTTCCTTTGCTTGAAGAGCCATTGCGTCATAAAGCGCTTTTTGCTTTTCTTCCATGGATACCCAAACTATTTGCTCAATTTTTTCAGGAAGTTGTATATCAACATCTTGCTTTTCCCTTTTTAGAACAAAGGGAGCAATTTTTTGCTTCAAGCTACTGGGGTTTTTATCGTTATGAACCATTTTAGGAAACAGAAAGGTAAATTGTGAAAGTAGTTCATCAAACCTGTTCTCTACTGGTGTCCCATTCAAACAGAGTCTAAAGTTTGCTTTTAAACAAAAGGCAGCTTTGGCGTTTTTAGTCTGAGCATTTTTAATGGCCGACGACTCATCTAAAATTACCGCCTCAAAAGTAGTCTGGGAAAATTTTTCCACGTCTTGTTTTAAAACGCCATAAGTGGTCAAGATAAAAGAGTTTGCGTTAAACTCAGCCTTTCTTTCAGGGCCATGATATAGCGTTACATTAGCTTTAGGAAAGAATACGCTAAACTCTGATTTCCAATTCATTAAAAGAGAACTTGGAGCCACTATCAACACAGGGAAAAAATTTCTTAATGTGGAAAGAAATGCCAGAACTTGCACTGTTTTTCCAAGCCCCATTTCATCAGCTAGAATACCCGCCAATTGATTTTTATAAAGAAAATGGATCCACTGTACACCCTTTTCCTGAAAGGGGTGTAGCTTACCTTTAAATCTTTCTAAATCAGGAAGCTCAGATAGTGTCTTTCTAGAATCAATAAGGTGCAAGAACTTTTCTGTCGCTTGAGAAAAAGCAATACCTTCTACACCTTTAATTAAGCCAATTTCGCTTTTAGAAAAAGCCAAAGATTTTTTTTGCAAAAAGAAAGACAGTTTTTTTTGACATTCCTGTAGTGAAAACAAAGCTACAAAATCATTGGTTTCTATCATTGGTCGGGAAAGCTGTAGATTTGAGACTATAGAGTCTAAAGAGATTTCTGCATTATCACCAAAAGTAACTTTCCCCTGTAATTTTAGCTCTTCTTCCTGTTCCACTATCTCTGCTGAAATAGATTCTTGCAGCAAAACTTTTTTTCTTTCTTTATTATGAATCTCCCACCCTAGCTCCTTTAAAAACTGTAAAGCCTCGAATGCCTTTGGTTGAGCGATATAAAATTCTTGAAACTTTTTTTCGTATCCTAAGTCCAAAAGATCTTGGGCGCAAATTTCTTCAAACTCTTGATTTCTTTCCCGTTGATTAGAAGAAAAATAGGAAGCAACTGTTTTTTCATATGCAAAATGAAGATCCGCAAAGCAAAGCGACATATCTTTGATAACTAAAATGGGTTTTGGTTTTTCAAGCTCTTTTTTTTGCCACAGAATTTTATCTTTGTAGTCTTCTGTAAAGTACTTGCATTTTCTTCCTTCTAAGAAGTGATCTTTTTCTTCCCATAGATATAGCCATTCATGTTCCAGTGGTTCTTTCAAAAAATATATAGAATGGCCATACAAGAAAAAGTAAGGAGTTACACAGGTGCACTCATTTGCTTTTACCAACTTTTGCGCAATAGAAAATCCTGCATGTACCCTGCATTCACTGTCACTCAACTGTTCTACATGAAAAATAACGTCAGCAGTATTTTTTTCTACCGTTAAATGCTTATTTTGAAAAGCTAAGCAATTAGCTATGCGAGGATCTCTGATTATTTTTTCTATATTTTGCTTTTGCAAGATAATCTCATTTATCTTCAAAGTTTCTAAAGAGCCTGTATAACCTTTTTTTCTCTCATTTTTGATGTGGCATTCACATAAGTCTGTATATTCTTTCAACTCAGGTAAGTAATAATTTTTTTTAGGTTGAAAAATTAAAAGACCTTTATTTTTAACTGCTTCCTTAACCAGCAAAGTTACGATTTTTTTTTCTTGGATATTTAACTGAAAGAACAGCATCCTTTTTCACAAATGTTGATACTTTAAGAAAAACATTATGCACCCGAAACTGAAAATTATAAACGAATATCAAGACTTTGAAAAAAAATGGGAGGAAAAATCTAAAAAATCCGCTCAATCCCATCCCTTAAAAACACTGAAATCGCTTCCTAAAATGGAAGGGATTGACCCATCTACTAAAAAAAACTTAAGACTTAAGGCTTTTAAATATTTAATGAAGCATGACCAATACCGTCTTTTTTCAAAATATTTTTTAGATAAGCCTTTTAAGTATGGATACAAATTAATTCGCTCTTACATCAAAAAACAGCCTTACCTAAGACAGGATGATTTTTTTCTATATGGAGTCAAGTCCATGCAGGAATTTATCTCCCTTCTAAAAGATCCTGAAAGAACCTTTATTCTTGGTTTTTCGTACTGTCACAAGCCCTTTGAATGCCCATCCGGTAGGTTTACAGATAAGTGCATACATGACCCTCACCACCCTGTCTGCTCTCAGTGTTTTATTGGAAAATGCTGCAACTTCACTTCTAAAGCCAACACAAAACTACTATTCATCCCGACCGTTCACTACATTGGGGAAAAAATGTTAGAAGAGGTTCATAATGATCCAAAGAAAAAAATAACTTTTTTAATTACTGCCTGCGAACTCAGCTTAGAAATGTTTAAAGACTTTGGTAACATGCTACGGTTACAAGGGGTTGGCGTTCGGCTAGATGGTAGGATTTGCAACACTATGAAAGCCTTTGAGCTGTCTGAAAAAGGCATTAAGCCAGGCCTTACTGTTGTGTTAGACAAAACTCAACAGAAAATGCTAGAGCTTCTATTAGAAAGAAAAACCCAAAATTAATTTTGGGTTTTTCTTTGAAGAGCTTGTTTCTCTTCGAAAGGTAGTTTTCTAAAAGGCTTTGGATGCAAAGTATCATCAAACTGCCTGATCCTACCGGATAAACATTTTTCTTCACAGCAGCCTTTGTGTTCTTTAACACAGTCAGGGCATGCTAAAAAAAGTTTATTACAATCCATATTGGCACAGTTATAGTATGTCGAAATCTTTTTTTGACAAAAGCTACAATGACTAATTGTTTCAGGATCCTCTGAACTGATAGGGACTACTAAACGATCATCAAAGACAAAAAGTTGCCCTTTCCAGTGTCTACTACCCATTTTATGGCCGTAATTAATAACTCCGCCATCAAGTTGATAAATATCTTTAAACCCTTCTTCTATTAAGTAAGCAGAGTAATATTCACATCGGATTCCACCGGTGCAGTACATCATTACTTTTGTCTTTTCCGGATTTTTCCTTTTTTTGAGCTCTTCAGTGTACTTTGGAAATTCTCTAAAAGTATTGCACTTAGGAAGCTCTGCTTTTTCAAAGTGCCCAACTTCCGATTCATAATCATTTCTTACATCAATAAGGACAGTGTCCTCATCCATGCTATTCAACATCTCATCCCACTTTTCAGGAGAGATATGCTGCCCTCGTTTTTGTAAATTTACTTTTTTATCAAAAGCTACCAGCTGCTCTCTAAATTTTATTGTCATTTTGCAAAAGGCATGCTCAGAAGAGGGGTCTACCTTAAAGGAAATATTTGGATAATTATCACTTAACCAGTCAAAATAAGCATCAGCATCCTTAACATGAGCACTTAACTGCCCATTCAGACCTTCTGAAGAAACATAAACTCTTCCCTTGATATCTTTATCTTCAACAAATTTTTGATGTAAAGAAACATGTTTATGGGGATCTTCTAAAGAAGCAATGTAATAATAGGCTATAACTAAATAATCTTTCATTTTTAATAACTTAAATGAGTTAAAACGGTATATTTATATCTGAGGACTCAAATAGTATGCAAATCAAAAAAAAATTTATCTTAAGCTAAAAACTGATAGTTCTTGTTGAAAATAAGAAAGTTGATTACTATTATTTGCTCAATTGAATAAACATTATTGACTTTTCGGAGAAAAAATGGCTCGATACAGAGGACCTAAAAATCGAATAGCTCGTAGATTTGGAGCAAACATCTTTGGCCGCCTTCGCAGCCCACTATTGCATAAATCCAATCCTCCTGGACAGCATGGGGCAAAACGTAGAAAAAAATCTGACTTCGGCGTCCAGTTAGAAG
>JASFVE010000060.1:0-12127 GCA_050049995.1 Chlamydiota bacterium
TTCAAGGATAAAGAGAAGTGGTGGTAAACTCATCATAGAATCAGGATACAGTAAGCATCCTGTAGTAGGTGTTACTTGGTATGGTGCTGTTGCCTATGCAAAGTGGGTAGGAAAAAGACTGCCGACAGAGGCTGAGTGGGAAATAGCTGCTTCTAGCGGAAATGATTACACATATCCAACAGGTGATGAGATAGAGAGATCTCAAGCCAACTACTTTAGCTCAGATACAACTAATGTAATGAGCTATCCACCTAATGAGTTTGGTTTGTATGACATTGCTGGTAATGTTTACGAGTGGTGTCAAGACTGGTATGCTTATAATTTTTATGAAACTTCTCAACAAGAGCCTGAAAATCCTATAGGTCCTCCTCAGGGTGTATACAGGGTATTGCGAGGTGGATGTTGGAAGTCTTTAAAGGAAGATTTGAGAATATCTCATAGACATCGTAATAATCCTGGAACAGTTAATGGAACCTATGGCTTCCGCTGTGCTGCAGATGTTTCTTCCTAATTTTTAAGGTTATTTATGAAACTTTTACTTTGTAAGCCTAGAGGCTTTTGCGCCGGCGTAGAGCGGGCTATTGATACTGTGAAGAAAGCTTTAGAGCTTTGGGGTGCGCCTATTTATGTTAAACATGAAATTGTTCATAACAAGCATGTAGTAGATGATTTAAAGTCTAAGGGGGCTGTTTTTATAGAAGATATCGCTGATGTACCCGAAGGGGAAAGGCTTATTTATTCAGCTCACGGTGTTTCTCCGACAATTAGGGAAGAAGCAAAGAAAAGGAACTTAATTGAAATTGATGCTACCTGTGGCCTTGTTACAAAAGTTCATTCTGCTGCAAAAAGATATGCACAAAAAGGGTATCAAATTGTCTTGATTGGACATAAAAACCATGTTGAGGTGATCGGCACTGCAGGTGAGGCTCCAGAGGTTACTACAATAGTGGAATCTGTACACGATGTACAGAAGCTTACCTTTACACAAGATCAAAAGCTATTTTACCTTACACAAACAACATTAAGCTTAGATGACATAAAGGAAATCGTCGAGGCATTAGAAGAAAAATATCCAGCTATAGAGACTCTTCCTAGCTCTTCTATTTGTTATGCAACTACTAATAGACAGCTTGCTTTACGAGAAATTACTAGCGATGTCGATATTGTTCTAGTGGTGGGCGATCCTACCAGTTCTAATTCAAACAGATTGAAAGAGGCTGCCATGAATCGAAATGTGCCTTCTTTTCTTATTAATGATGAACGTGAAATTAACCCTGTTTGGTTTGAAAGTGTATCTACTGTAGGTATGACTGCAGGGGCATCTACTCCTGAAGGAGTTGTCCAAAGATGTATTACAAAACTAAAAGAGCTTGGGGTTAATGAGGTAGAGGAGATTATTTACAAAAAAGAAGATGTTTTCTTTCAACTTCCTAAACCTGTTCTAACTAATTTTTAGCTATTTTTTTAGTTCAATAATACTAGAAAGCAGCTTTTGAGAAAAAGGGTGTTGAGGGGAGGTGAAAAGAGCGTGAGTTGTATTTACTTCTACGATTTTTCCCTGACTCATAACAGCAATTCTATCAGATAGGTATTTTACGACCGCTAAATCATGTGCAATAAAAATAAACGTTAATTTCAGTTGCTTTTGCAAGGAAAGCAGAAGATGTATGATTTGCGCTTGAACAGAGACATCTAAAGCAGAAATAGCTTCATCAAAAATAATGCATTTAGGCTTTAAGGAAATAGCTCTTGCAATGGCTATTCGCTGCAGCTGTCCTCCGCTTAATTGGGTTGGGTTTAAAGATGCTAGACTTTTAGGTAGGCCAACAAGTCCTATTAAATGAAAAATTTCCTTAGACAAATCCTTTTTAGGAAATTTATGAAGCAGCAGAGGTTCTGCTAAAATTTCGTAAATTGTCATCTTTGGATTAAAGGAAGAGTAAGGGTCTTGAAAAACCATTTGAATAAAGGTGCTCAATTCAGGCTTCTTTCGTTTTTTTCCTTCAAATAAGACTTCTCCTTCATCTTGTAGGCAAAGCTGCATTAAGAGTTTTGCCAAAGTGGACTTTCCACAGCCGCTTTCTCCTACCAAGCCTAAAATTTCGTTATGATAAATAGAGATATTGACGTTATCTACTGCTTGCAACTTCTTTTTTTGGAAGCTTTTTTTTAGGTTTTTGATCTCTATTAGTGGTGTTTCTTTCGTCATATAACCAACAGTTTACTTTAGATTTCTGATTAAAGGTTAGGGGCTTTTGTTTGGTGCAAATTAACATTGATTTCTGGCAGCGATCGATAAAAGGACAGATAGTATGGATTTGTTTAAATTGTGGAACAGTTCCTGCAGTGACCTTTAAAGGGTTATGATACTTGTCTTTGTCTAAAGTAGGAACAGCTTCTAACAGCATTTTTGTATAAGGGTGCTTAGGTGTGTTTATAATATCTTTAGTAAGCCCTCTTTCTATGATCTCTCCTGCATACATTACGAGTATTTTATCGCAAAGATGTGATGCCACTGCCATATCATGCGTTATAAATAGAATGCCTATTTTATGCTCTTTATGAATCGTTTTTAAAAGATATAAAATCTCATTTTGCAAGGTTGCGTCAAGGGCAGTTGTCGGTTCATCAGCGATAATTACTTTAGGCTTCAAAGCAACTGCCATAGCAATAATAACTCTTTGTTTCATTCCTCCGCTTAGCTCATGAGGATAAAGATAGAAGCATTTTTCGGGGTGGGGAATCTTTACCTTTTGAAGAGCTTGAATACCTTGTGCAATACTTTCCTTTTTAGATATTTTTAAGTGTCGCATAAGTACTTCTGTAATCTGAGAGCCAACTTTTTGCGTTGGATTAAGGCTGGAATGGGGATTTTGAGGAATATAGGCTATCTCCTTTCCTCTTATAGCTGTCATCTCTGTTTCATTTTTTTGCAAAATGTCATCATTTTGAAATAAAATCCTTCCAGATTCTAAGGCAATATTAGGCGTAAGCAGTTGTAAAATTGTCTGCGTCGTAAGCGTTTTTCCAGAAGCAGATTCACCAATAATTCCTATAATTTCAGAAGGATTTATACTGAAACTTACATCTCTTACTGGAAAAAACTTTTCTCCATTTTTAGAAATGCTTAATGAAAGGTTTTGCACCGAAAGAAGGTCATTCATGTTTTTTAAGCCCCTCACCAATCATGTTTAAAGAAAAAGTAGTCAAAGTAAGAATGATCGAGGGGAATAGCAACCTCCACGGATAAAACCTTAAGGCGCTAATACTATCACTGATCATAACACCCCAGCTTGCCATAGGAGCCTGAATGCCCAACCCTAAAAAGCTTAAAGTAGCTTCGGTAAAAATAGCTGAGGGAATACTGTACATCAACGTTGCTATAGCAACGAAGCGTACATTGGGGATGATGTGTTGAAAAAAAATAGTAAAAAAAGAAGCTCCCATAGTTTTCGAGGCCAAGACAAAGTTAGCCTCTTTTAGCTTAAATACTTCAGCTCGAATGATCCTTGCCATCATTACCCACCCTGTAAAAGAAATAGCAGTAACAATAGCTAAAAACCCAGGACCAATAAGGACCACAAACAAAATTACGATAAGAAGGGAGGGAATGGCATTTAACAAGTCGCAGAAGCGCATGAGGATTTCATCTACATATCGCTTAGAGTAGGCTGCAATAGAGCCATAGGCAACGCCAATCAATAAATCAAAGAATGCGCTTAAAAAAGCTACAGCAAAAGATATTCTGGCGCCCCAAAACACTCTTGTAAAAATGTCTCTTCCTAAATCATCTGTTCCGAAAATAAATTCTTTGCAGGGAGGTAAGTTTCTTTGATCTAAATGGATTTCTTTATAGCTATAAGAGCTTAACCAAGGGGCAAAGATGCTAAGGATAAAAATAATAAAGAAAATTCCAAGCCCTATCTTCAGGTATTTATTTTTGTAAAAAATAGATCTCTTAATCTCGTTATTAGTGACTAAATATTCTTTAAGAGAAAAAGAAGCCGGCTTAAATAGGTTGTTTAATGACATAATTTTGTATTTTGGGGTCTAAAAATAAATAGGCAATATCGACTAAAAAATTGATCACAAGCAATATCATACTAAAAAATACCGTAAGTCCCATGATCACGGAATAATCTCTGGCAATAATACTTAATACCATCCACATACCGAGGCCCGGAATAGCAAAGATTTTTTCTACTATGAAACTTCCAGTCAATAAATAAATGGTCAAAGGTCCTAAATATGCTATCACAGGAAGGCAAGCATTTTTTAATAAATGCTTAAAAAATATTTGCTTTGCACTTAATCCTTTAGCTTTAGCAAACCTAACATGTTCCGTTTTTGTCACTTCATCTAATGATGCCTTAAACAGTTTTGCGATAAAAGCACTGGGAAAAAGGGATAAAGTAATCGTTGGTAAGATGGTGTGAAAAAAACTATCAAATCTAGCTACCGGTAAAAGATGAAGCTTCATGGCAAATAAATATTGTAGCAGACTAGCAATCACTAGCATGGGCATAGAAAACCATAAGCTTGTAAAAACTAGAAAAAATGAGTTGTTTTTTTTACGCAGGGAAAAAGCAGCTCCTATCCCCCCTCCTATAGAAAGGGAAAGAAGTAGCGATTGCAGGCCAAGTAAAAAAGTAGCTGGAAAACCTTCAA
The DNA here is from genome assembly GCA_050049995.1 of Chlamydiota bacterium. Taxonomy (GTDB): domain Bacteria; phylum Chlamydiota; class Chlamydiia; order Chlamydiales; family SM23-39; genus 21-14-0-10-35-9. The sequence goes on from JASFVE010000060.1 coordinate 4,669, forward strand.
GGATGATTTGATTGATGCTTCTTCCTTGGTAGACAAGGGAAAACCCGAAGTCAAACTGTAAAATCTTGTAAAGGTAAGTTATGTACTGCTGAAAAAGAGGTTTGTCGAGGCCATAATGTGCATGAAGTGCTTGAACAACTTCGGTAGGTATATTGTCCAAATGAGAAAATGGATCACCTGGCATTGCCTGCATTAATACAAAAGTAACTGTGATTACAAAAAATAAAGAAAAAAGTAGAGTAAAACTCTTTTTTATAATGTAAGAAAGCATAATTATTTCAAAGTAGCCGTAAATTCTAGCAAAAGATATAGTGTTTGACAATCTATGAATAAAAAATCATTGCTCAGATCAAATAACAAATTTCATTTTACCTCATTGGGATGCGCTCGTAATCTCGTGGATAGTGAGGTAATGATTGGACTTTTATTAAAAAAGGGTTTGGAAATTACCCCTGAAATAGAGGAAGCAGACTTTCTTATTGTCAACACATGTGGCTTTTTGGAAGCAGCAAGAAAAGAAGCTTTGGAAGTAATCGATGAAATTTTTCAAGAGAAAAAAAAATCAGCTAAAGTAATTGTTGCTGGTTGCATGGTCCAAAAGCATTCCGATTTGTTAAAAACTACTTTTCCTAATATTCATCACATGATTGGATCGGGTGATGTGGAAAAGATAGTGGAAGCTGTGCAAACAAAAGAAATGGGCTCATCTATCACTTCTGCTAAAAGCTATTTGGAAATGGGGGAAATCCCTAGGGCTATTTCTACCCCCAATCACTATGCGTATTTAAAAATAGCCGAAGGCTGCAAAAAAAGATGTGCTTTTTGCATTATCCCTACCATTAAAGGGCAATTGAAAAGCAAAACAAATGAGCAGGTTTTAAAAGAATTCAAAGCATTATTATCTCAAGGTATTAAAGAGATTATTCTCATTGCACAAGACTTAGGTGACTTTGGAAAGGACCGAAAGGAAAAGAATGGGCTTACCCTTCTTTTAAAGCAGATATTGGAGATTAAGCAGGATTTCTGGTTAAGGCTTTTGTATTTGTACCCTGATGAAATTACGGATGAGCTTATAGAAGTTATTCAAAGTGATAAAAGGATCTGCCCTTATTTAGATATGCCTTTGCAACATATTAATGATGATGTTTTAAAGGCAATGCATAGGAAAACCTCTCGCAAGCAGATCATAGAAATTATAACAAACCTTCGTAAAAAGCTTCCTGATATTACTATCAGAACATCACTCATGGTAGGATATCCAGGAGAGACAAAGCAGCAGTTTGAAGAACTGCTTGATTTTGTAAAAACTTATCAACTAGACAATATAGGAGTTTTCAAATTCTCCAAGGAAAAAGAGGCTTTTGCGGCTAACTTAGAGAATCAGATTCCTGAAAATGTTAAGCAAAAGCGCTTTAAAAAGCTAACTAAGGCTCAATTTGATGTTGTTTTAACTAAAAACCAGCAAAAAATAGGCCAGGTGCTGGATTGTTTTGTGGAAGGGTTCCATCCAGATTCTGAATATCTTTTAAGAGCAAGACATAAGGGGCAATGTCCCGATATTGATGGCCAAATAATCATTACAGATGGAAGGTTAGTCAATGAGTTTGGAAAACTCTACAAAGTGCGGATAACCGATTTTTCAGACTATGACTTGATAGGAGAGGTTATTGCTGTTTGTGAAGAGGCTCCTCGTCAAAATAAACTAAAAGTTCTTGTTTAAAAATTCTTTTCTTCAATAAAAAATTTATTGATTTGAATCCCCTTTTTTTGTTCGATGCAAATTAGAAAGAGGTTTTCAAATGAAAGATAAATTACCGGCATATACTGTTTTTGTATCTATTATCGCAGCTATAGGGGGATTACTTTTTGGCTATCAAACAGCTGTGGTTTCTGGCGCGCTATTATTTTTAGAAAGTCACTTTGATTTAACAACCCTACAGCAGCAGTTGGTTGTCAGCACTCTACTAATTGGCGCTTTGATAGCAGCTATTTTAGGAGGAAGCTTTGCTGATCATTTTGGACGAAAGACTTCTTTGCTCATTACCTCATTACTATTCATAGTTGGAACTTATTTATTAACAGGAGCGAACAGCGTTTTTGAGCTTTTAACAGGCCGTTTCATTATTGGACTAGGCATTGGGTTAGCTTCTTTGGTAGTTCCTTTATATATCGCAGAAATGTCGCCTGCAAAGCATCGAGGAATGCTAGTCTCTTTTAACCAGTTTGCTATCACGATTGGAATTTTACTAGCCTACATTATTAATTATTACTTTTCTTCTTCTCAGGACTGGAGGTGGATGTTTGGTTTTGCTTTCATTCCAGCAGTACTACAGTTGATTGGGTTATATTTTATTTCAGATACTCCCAGCTGGTTTATCTCTCATGGTAAAAAAGCAAAAGCTATGCAGGTGTTAGAAAAAACAAGAAGACCCAAAAAAAAGGAAGAAGTCCTGCAGAAAACAAATATTTCAAGAAAAGAAGGTCGTGTTAAAGAGCTTTTTAAAGCAAAAGTAAAAGCTCCTTTTTTAGTAGGTATTGGAATTAGTGTCTTTCAGCAAATAACAGGAATTAATATTGTCATCTATTATGCTCCTAGGATTTTTCAGTTAGCAGGATTTGCTACAGCAGAGTCTGCTATTAGCGCCACACTATCTATTGGGATCATTAACGTTCTTATGACAATAGTTGCTCTATGGCTTATCGATCGTTTAGGAAGACGTCCTCTTTTGATTATTGGAATTGCCGGCATGGCAACTTCTTTAGCTATTTTGGGCTGGTCTTTTCTTATTGAATTAGAGGGGATAAGTTATGTTGCTGTAGGAAGTGTAATGGTGTATGTTTCTTTCTTTGCAATTAGCCTAGGTCCTATTGCTTGGTTAATCATATCAGAAATTTTCCCGTTAAAAATACGGGGTAGAGCCATGGGAGTTGCCGTGTTTGCCAACTGGAGCGCCAACTATATAGTCTCCCTTACCTTCTTGACCCTTGTAGAAATATTAGGAACCGGGGTTACTTTTTGGTTTTATACAACTATTTGTTTATTAGCGCTTTGGTTTGTCATTAAAAAAGTACCAGAAACAAAAGGAAAAACTTTAGAACAGATTCAAAACTTTTGGGAGTAGCTTAAAATCGTATCTTTGCTATTCTGATAAGAAAAACCAAGTTGCGGAGTTAATTTATGTCACTTTCAGAAATTGAATCCCTTTTAGGGGAAGAGGCAAAGTCTTTATTAGAACATAAATGTATTGTTTCTAAAGATCATTTACATATTCCTTCTTCTAATTGGGTAGATAATATTTTTCTTTCCTCAGATAGAAATACTAGAGTGCTTAGAAGCTTGCAGGCTCTTTTTTCCCATGGAAGACTTTCTAATACCGGATATCTATCTATTTTACCAGTAGACCAAGGGATTGAGCACACAGCGGGAGCTTCTTTTTCTCCTAACCCAGAATATTTCGACCCTGAAAATATCGTAAAACTTGCTATGGAAGGGGGATGTAATGCCGTAGCTTCTACTTCAGGTGTATTAGGTTCTATTGCTCGCAAGTATGCACATAAGATTCCTTTTATTTTAAAGTTTAATCATAACGAGCTTTTATCTTATCCCAACACCTATGATCAAGTTATGTTTGCCTCTATTCAGCAGGCATATGATATGGGCTGCATGGCAGTAGGGGCTACCATTTATTTTGGCTCCAGTGAAAGCAGAAGACAAATTGTCGAGATTTCACAAGCTTTTGAACTTGCCCATGAATTGGGTATGGCTACTATTTTATGGTGTTACTTAAGAAATAGTGATTTTAAGACAGGAGACAAAGACTACCACACTGCAGCTGATTTAACAGGGCAGGCCAATCACTTAGGCGCTACTATCCAAGCGGATATTGTAAAACAAAAACTACCTACTAACAATGGTGGCTTTAAAGCTATTAAGTTTGGTAAGTACAGCGATAAAATGTACAACGAGCTATGTTCTGATCATCCTATTGACTTAACCCGCTACCAAGTTGTGAATAGTTATATGGGAAGAGTGGGGTTGATCAACTCAGGGGGAGCTTCCGGTAAAAATGACTTGGCAGATGCTGCCAAAACAGCTGTTATCAATAAAAGAGCTGGCGGCATGGGCCTTATTTCAGGTAGAAAAGCTTTTCAAAAGCCAATGAAAGAGGGAGTAAAGCTTTTACATACTATTCAAGACGTTTACTTAGATAAGAAAATCACTGTAGCTTAAAAGCTGCTTATTTTTTATCTAGCCACTCAAAAAATGGATGGAACTCCTCCTCGTCTGTAGGAGGAGAAAAATTTTCGGGATTAGGTGTTATTTTACCTTCCCATGGAAAGGGTCTTTTTGGTGGTGGCGTTCTTTCTTGTGCAGTGGCACCTAGAGCTTTTAAAACCCCAGGAAGCCCTGGTATTTTTCCAGCAGCTTGATCGGCTGCAACAAGCGCTGCAATTTTAGCTGCTACCGCTCCTGTATTAATATTAGGATCTTCTGTGGTTCCTGTTAGAGGAACTTGCATCACATAATTAGAAGGAAGCCCTTTAATGCCAAACGATCTATTAAGCGCGTCAGCTGTAATACCTAAGGTCATATCTAATCGTTTATTTTCCAGGTTAACATTACCCCAAGTGCATATATGTATGTCTTCAGCAACTAAAGCATCCATTCTGTCTGTGAAAGCTATACCATTATGAATTTGAATATTCACAGGGGTAAACCACACGGTCATTTCATGCACCCTTTGTAAATTATGCAATTTCATAATGCCGATAATAAGAGCTAATGTTCCACCATTCTTACATGTTATTTTACCCATATCTAGTGTTGCTTTTTCTATAGATAAGGTTTTGATAGAAAAAGGATCTAAAGGACACTCAAAACCATTTTTATCTATTTCTAATGTGATGGGATGTCTAGCTTCCACTGCAGTAATGAATAGGGGGTTGGCATCTTTCATAAGATAAGTGCTTAAGGTAGGTGTAAGCTGAAAAGTAGCTAAAATGGAGTCATTGAGATAAAGGACTTTATTTTCTATATCAGCATCGATAGAAGTGTGGCCGTTGGTTGCGTTGACATACATGCGTAAATTTCCAACTTTTCCTTTGCTTAAGAAGGTGCTTTCTAAATTTAAAAGAGGTCCTAAAAGTTTTTCAAAAAAATGAGGGTCCTTTCGTATTGTTTTAAGAAGTTGGTTTTTTTCTTTAAATTTAAGCCCATGAACCCATCTGTCTAGTCCGATCGTAGGGAAGTTAGCGAGCTCTATTTTAATAAATGCTGGCAAAGAAGAGTAAATTTCTTCAACAGAAGACATTTTAGCCTCCACACTGAGCTTTCCTATAATGCCTTCTGCTTTTGTTATACCTGTAAGAGAGAGATCAATATTTTCTCCATCCGATCCAGTCATGGTTGCATTAAGGTTTTCAAAACTTGCAGAAGCTGCCTCATCGCTACGTAAAAACACATTACCATTTCTAAGTTCAGCTTTGCCATCTAAAGACTTCAAAAGATGTTTTTCTATATTGGAAAAAGTGAAAAATGCCCAAAAAGAAAGATCGGCATCAAAACTGGAAAAATTAAAGTCTAACTGTTTGCCTTTAAACGCAACATTTTGCATAGACTGAGGACCTGACCAGGATAAAGACCAGGAGCCTACAGATAGGTCACCCTTTAATTTCTTGGATAGGACTCTTACAATAATTTTTTTTCCGAAATTAGTAGAGGCGATAGTAGGAAGGGAGAAAAAAACTAATATAACGAAAATAATAAGACTTACAATAATCCAAATGGCTTTTTTCATTTTCCTTTCTCCTCTAATTGATACATCATAAAAGCTGCTATGGTTTTCGCATCTTCAATTTCATGGCTTTTGATCATAGAGTATATTTGTTGCTTGGACAATTGAACATTATCCATGCCTTCATCGAGATCTTCTTGTAAAGAGCTTTCTTGAAGGTTGGTTGCGTGATAAACATAAAGATATTCAGTACAATAACCAGGAGCAGAGTAAAGGCCGCCTAGTAGCTTCATATGGCCTGCTTTATAACCAATTTCTTCCTGTACTTCTCTTTTTGCACACGTAAGAGGTTCTTCTTTTTCTTCTAAAGTACCAGCAGGAAGCTCATAAATAATTTTACCAACAACTCTTCGCCATTGTCTTACTAAAATGATCTCATGATTAATTTCAGGAATAATAACAACAGCACCAGGATGACGCACTATCTCGATTTGTTTTTCTTGTCCTTCTAAGTGGAGACAGTCTATTTGAAGGTTGATGATTTTTCCTTCAAAGATAGTTTTGGACTCTATTGGTTTTTGTTGTTCCAGATCTCTTTGTTCTTCCGCCTTGCCCATAAAAGTATAATAACAGCTTATACTTCTTTGTAACTTATCGGGTAGTTTTTCGCTATCAGCTCTTTTAAGAAAAGATTTTTTATATTAAAGGGTAGGGTAAAAGTGAATTAAACTCCTTACTTCAAAAGTAAGGAGTTTAATTTAAGTGAAAAATTAGATTTCTTGAGGGATTTTGCTAAGAATGCGATTTCTAACATATTTATCAGTGATTAGATTTGCCACTTCAAAAGCCTTATCCCATTTTTTTGCTTTTATTAAACCTCTAGTGAAAGAGGACAAGTTTCTATTTCTCCTGCGTTCATCAGTGATAAGATGGGCCACGTTAAGAGCTTGATCTAATTTTTCTGCCTCACTTAAAGCTATAGCGATATTAGAAAGCGCCGTATTCTTGCTCCCCTCATCGAAAATACGATTGGCTATTTCAAGAGCTTTATCCCATTCTTTTTCCTTTATTAAATCACTTTTAATCGACATAAAAATGTCCCAAGGGTCGGAGATCACACGATTGGCTATTTCAAGAGCTTTATCCCACTCTTTTGCTTTACTCAAATTGTTTATAAATGTTTGAAAAGCGTAGTTTCTATCAGACTCATTTAAGGTAAATTTTATTACTTCAAAAGCTATATCCAATTTTCCCGCTCTAATTAAATCTAAATAAGCAGATCCCTGGTTGGGATTATTTTTTATTTCGTTGTAAAGTTCGAGGACTTCAAAAATCTTTTCCAAAGACTTTGGAACGGAGGTTGATTTAAGGCTTTCTATTGTTGGATTGTCTAAAGATTTCAGTGCGTCAAATATTGATTGTTTTATAGTAGAAAGATTAACGATTGTTAATCCTTGTAAGTTTGGGAATTTATCGTTGTTGCTTAATGTATCTTCAATTCCTAGTGGGATATTAATAATAGTATCATTAAGAATGTGACTAAGTTTTATTTTTTCATCCGCATGCTTTTCAGGATCTAACTTTGTAATTAACTCTTTAATAAAATCTTCAGCTTTCCTCAGTTTACTTATTTCTATTTTAATATAGTCTTTACTATCAGTTAGGTTTCTTGAAGATGTTGCTCCTAAAGCTATTACATCCTGGATGTTTAAATACCGAAAAAC
>JASFVE010000061.1:0-11968 GCA_050049995.1 Chlamydiota bacterium
CTTTTCAGTTGGGTAGCAGGAGGAATCTCAGGAGAATGTCTCGCTGAGATTCCTCCTGCTACCCAACTGAAAAGCATCAATTTAAATAATTGTCATTTCCTTAACGAGGATTGCCTTAAAGTCTTCATAACAAAAGCTCTCCAACTTAAAACATTGAGCCTGGAAGGCACAAATATAACAGGAGAATGCCTTACTGAGATTTCACCTCGCCACCAACTCGAAAACATCAGTCTAAATAATTGTGAACACCTTCTCGAGGAGGAGCTGGAAGATTTTCTCGCAAAATCTACTCAACTTAAAATATTGAACCTGGAAGGAACAAGTATAACAGGAGAGTGTTTTACTCTAATTCCTACAACCAGTCTGTTGGAAAGCATTAGTTTAAATGAATGTAAACATCTCCTTGAAAATTACCTTAAAGCCTTTATCAAAAAGGCTGCTCAACTTAAAACATTGAACCTAGAAAGCACTAATATAACTGGAGAATGTCTTACTGAGGTTTCTTGCAGCCACCAACTGGAAAGCATCCATTTAAATTGTTGTGCAGACCTTAGGGAGAATTGCTTTAGAGTCTTTATCGCAAAAGCCATTCAACTTAAAATACTGACTTTTGCTAGAACAAATATAACAGGAGAATGCCTTACTGAGATTTCTTGCAACCACCAACTGGAATGCATCCATTTAAATAATTGCGAACACCTTCTCGAGGATTGCCTTAGAGTCTTTATCGCAAAAGCCATTCAACTTAAAATATTGAATCTGGAAGCTACGAATATAACAGGGGAATGTTTTGCTCAATTTCCCCTTATCAATCAACTGGAAAGCCTTAATTTAAGTTTTTGTCATAGTCTTATAGGGAGTTCGCTTAAAGCTGTTATACAAAGTGCTACTCAACTTAAAAGTTTAAGTCTTGCAAGAACAAGTGAGCTAGAAAGAACAGAAGGAGAGTTCCTTACCGATTTACCTATAGTCAATAAATTAGAAAGCATCAATTTGAGTGGCTGTGGGCTTGATAATACTCTTCTTGATCTCTTTTTCGAAAGAGCTACTCAACTTAAAAGAATCAACTTATCTTTTGCATACACAAATGGAAACTGGCTTGCAAGAATTCGTAATGACAATAAGATAGAAGAGCTTATATTATTTCATTGCGAAATCACTAATAAAGAACACCTTAAAAATTTCCTTATTTTAAAATCTGCTAAATTGAGAAAACTCGATTTGTCTCATTTGAACATATCAGGCCTAGAACTTTCTCTAATGCCTGAAAATAACAAGTTAGAAGAGCTTTCTTTATCACATTGTAACCACCTCAATGAACAACACCTTACAAATTTCTTTATCAATAAGGCGACTAACTTAAAAAAAATTAATTTCTTTGGTTCTGGAACAACAGGAGCAGGACTTTCTCGCTTCCCTGCGAAGAATAAATTAGAATTTATCAATGTAGACTCATGTCCTAACATTAAATCAGCTTATTCTTGTATATTTGAAGAATTAGTTTTTTAAAGTTATTTATACTATCTTTTATTACTAGCTCTACTGTTTACCTCTCATATGTAGAGCTAGTCAACACTTTAAAAGGAATGATTTTAGACTGGCGAAAATCTTATCTAACAATTATTCTTATATTTCTAATTAATTAGATTTAAATACCTTGGAATCAACACAAATTATCTTAAAAAAGGTTAGGGTTCACAATTTAAAAAATGTAAACCTAAAACTTCCCAAGAATAAATTAATTGTTTTTACCGGAGTTTCAGGCTCGGGTAAATCTTCTTTGGCATTTGATACCATTTATACGGAAGGGCAAAGAAGATATTTAGAGTCTTTATCTTCCCATGCAAGACGATATATGGGAGACTTACCGAAGCCCGACGCTGATGAAATATCTGGAATATCTCCGACTATTGCTATTGAACAAAAGACTGTAGGTCGAACCCCTCGCTCAACTGTCGGCACAATGACAGGAATCTACGATCATTTAAGGGTTTTATTTGCCAGAGTTGGCATTCCCCACTGTCCTATCAGCCATGAGCCGGTAGCTATGCAAAGCAGGGAAAAAATCATCCATCAGATTTTACAATTCCCTGAAAGCTCTAAACTTATTTTTTTAAGCCCTTATGCTAAGTCTAAAAAAGCCGAGTTTAAAGAAGATTTTATCGAGCTTTTAAGAAAAGGATTCACCAAGGTCAGAGTAGATGGAGATATTATTGATCTTCAAGAGCAAGAGTCGTTAAATCCTAATGTAGCTCATAATGTCGATATTGTAATCGATAGAATTAAAATATCTCCTGACAACAAAAGTAGAGTAGTCGAATCAGTCAATTTAGCTTTGGATATAGGAAAAGGTTTTTTTTCCGTATTAGATGTAGATACAAACCAAGAAAAAAACTTTTCCCAACATGCATACTCCCCTAAGTCTGGTTTAAGTTATGGCCCTTTAGATCCAACAGATTTTTCATTTAACCACCCTTCAGGTATGTGTGAGACCTGCGACGGTCTGGGAGTTACCCAAGAGTTTGTCTTAGAAAAAATCATTGATTTTGACAAAAGCATTGCAGAAGACTGTTGTAAAATTGCCAGCTCATTCCAAACAGTTCGCTATGGGAACATCTATCAAAATTTAGCGAAAATTTACAAATTTAATATTCATACACCGTGGAAAAAACTATCTGATACAGCTAAGCACGTTTTTTTATATGGCACTGAAGAAAAATGGACATCTATGAAATTTGTCCATCCTGTCAGAAAGATCAAATGGACGGAATATGTTAAATGGCAGGGAGTTTTACATGAGGCACGCCTCAGGTATCAGGAAGCGAAAAGTGACAGCTATAAGAAAAAAATGGAAGATTTAATGAGCGAGGCCATATGTCCAAAATGTCATGGAGCCCGCATTAGACCTTACCCTGCAGCTACTCGATTTAATGGGAAAACTATACAAGAATTAACCCACCTTACTCTACTTCAAATGCGAGATTTTTTTGAGAACTTGCACCTTGAACCTGATGACCTTTTGATTGGAGAAGAGCTCATTAAGGAAATCAAAGTAAGACTGAAGTATTTAACAGATGTAGGTGTTCACTATTTAACTTTAGACAGGTCAGCACCTACTTTAAGTGGTGGGGAATCGCAAAGAATCCGCTTAGCATCTCATATAGGTGCAGGTCTTGTCGGTTCTATCTATATATTAGATGAACCCTCTATTGGTCTTCACCCAAGAGATCACCACAAACTGATCAACACACTCGGCAATTTAAAAGAAGCTGGAAATACTCTCATTGTCGTTGAGCACGATAAAGAAACGATTGAAAAAGCAGATTTAATTGTAGATGTAGGGCCTAAAGCTGGAAAATATGGCGGTGAAATTTTAGCAGTTGGCACCATAGAAGAAATTATTGCTTCTAAAAAATCAGTTACAGGAGAGTTTTTATCCGGAAAAAAAAGCATTAAAATCCCTAAACGAAGAAAGCTTCCTAAAGAAAAGATCACAATAAAAAAAGCAAGTCACCACAACTTGCAAAATGTAAATGTAGATATCCCCCTACACGGACTAATATGTGTAACAGGTGTGTCTGGTTCAGGAAAATCTTCACTTATTTCAGATACTTTATACCCTTATCTAGCCAATACGCTAAATAAAGCTAACCTAAAAGTCGGTAAAATGCAGGCAATTGAAGGGACTAAACATCTTGATAAAGTAATTTTTGTTGATCAGTCACCTATTGGAAGAACACCTAGGTCCAATCCAGGCACTTACACGAAACTTTTTGATGATATACGTCTTTTATTTTCAGGGCTTCCTGAAAGTAAAATCAGAGGATACACCCCAGGCCATTTCAGCTTTAATGTAAAAGAAGGTTCATGCAGTTATTGTCATGGACTTGGAACAGTAAAAATCGATATGGATTTTATGGAAGATGTCTGGGTTGATTGTCGCCAGTGCAAAGGGAAAAGATTTGACTCTGACATCCTATCGATAACCTTTAATGGAATGAATATTTTCGATGTACTGCAAATGGATGTGGAAAAAGGTCTCGAGGTTTTTGCTAACATCCCTACGATTTTTAAAAAGCTCAAACTGCTTTCTAAAGTTGGCTTGAATTATCTTCAACTAGGTCAGCCTTCAACAACGTTATCTGGGGGTGAAGCGCAGAGAATTAAACTTGCTAAAGAACTTGTACGTCCTCAAACAGGAAAAACACTATATATCTTGGATGAACCTACAACAGGCTTGCATTTTCAAGATATTGAAAGATTAATTGATGTGCTGCAAGAACTTGTTTCTTTAAACAATACCGTTCTAGTTGTTGAGCACAATATGGATCTTATAAAATCTGCTGACTGGATTATTGACTTAGGCCCAGAAGCAGGTGACGCTGGAGGAACAATCATTGGAGCAAATACCCCTGAAAAAATTGCTACATTGTCTACTCCTACAGGAAAAGAACTGAAAAAAGTACTTCATGAGAAAGCAGTCCTATCCCAAAAATCTAATCCAACGCAAGAAGGTTTTCAAAAGAGTATAATCGTTGAAAATGCCCATCAAAACAATTTAAAAAATGTTGATGTAACTATACCAAGAAATGCCATTTCTATTTTTACAGGTCCCTCAGGTTCCGGCAAAACTTCTCTTGCTTTTGACACTATTTTTGCAGAAGGACAAAGGCGCTATATTGAGTCCCTCCCTCCTTTTGCTCGCCAAATAGTTAAACAAATGCCTAAACCTAAAGTGGAGAAAATAGAAGGTCTTTCCCCTACTATCGCCATAGAGCAAAAAAAGGGAGCCGTTAATCCCAGAAGTACAGTGGGAACACTTACTGAAATCTACGATCACTTAAGAATATTATATGCCCATTTTGGAACGGCGTACTGCCCTGACACGGGAGAAGAAATCAAGACTATTAGCAAAGAATATGTCGTAAAAAAAGTGAACGCACTTCCTGAAAAGGAGAAAATTCACGTTTTAGCACCATTAAAGGCCCCTGTCAGTGAGCCCTTTGAGGAATTTTTACAAAAGCTCAACAGGCAAGGTTTTTTACGCATACGATTAAATGGCAATTACCATGAACTAGATGAAGACATCCCTTATGACAAGCATAAGAAAAATGAAATCTATCTAGTCATTGATCGGTTAATGGTTCAAAAAGGCTCTGAAAAAAGGTTATTTGAAGCTATATCCAAAGCATTGCAAATAACTGATTCTATAGTTGTCATAGCAACCAAGGAAAAAGACTACTATTACAACTTGGCTTTTGCTGTAGAAAAAACAGGAAAATCTTACCCTAAAATAACACCCCAAAGCTTCTCTTTCAACGCTAGTCAAGGAATGTGCCTTGAATGCCAAGGCATTGGAAGTGTTTATGGAATGAACTTGCAAAATTATTCAAAAATAATGAATTTATCGATTATCGACTTTGCAAGAGTCCTACTTAAAGAACTAGGATCTAAGAAATCTATAGATTTAATTCTTGATTACTTTGAATCAATCAATATTGATCCATATCTCCCTTTAAAAAAATTATCAAAAGAAGACTTAGCAATTGTTTTATCAGATGGGAAAAATGCCTCATTTCAGACAAAGGAAGGCTTTTTTGTTTCCTTTAAAGGGTTTCAAGCAACACTTGCCCAAGCTGCTAAAATAGCACTACAGCATGTCAAAGAGGCTCTAGTTCCTCATATGTTTGAAAGAACTTGCCCCAGCTGCAATGGGAAAAGGTTAAATCCTTTATCTAGTAATGTAAAAATAAAAGGAGTTTCTCTTCCTGAACTTGTCTCTTACAGCATTGAAAAGACCTTATACTTCTTCCAAAATTTAGAAGTAGTAGAGCCTTTTTTGCAGGAAACAGTTTCACTGATTATAAAAAAATTACAATTTCTTCAAGAAATTGGCCTTGACTACTTAGCCTTGAATAGATCGGCACCTACTTTAAGTGGGGGTGAAATGCAAAGAATACGGCTCGCCAAACAACTTGGTTCTTCCTTAACAAACTGCATTTATGTGTTGGATGAACCAACTATTGGACTTCACCCACATAACAGTGACCAGCTCTTCAACTCTCTTTCCAAGTTAAAAGATTTAAATAACACCTTGTTAATTGTAGAGCATGACCCTGATATTATAAAAAAGTGTGATTATATTTATGACTTTGGTCCTCAGGCCGGGGCGCAAGGGGGAAAGATCGTTGCATCAGGTACAATTGATCAAATAATGACTGAAGGCTCGCTGACTGGTCAGTACTTAAGCGGACAAAAAAAAATTAGCTTTCCTCAAAAAAGAAGAACTTTTACGGAAACAATCCAGGTGGAAAATGCCCATGTTCATAATTTAAAAAATGTAAATGTTTCCATCCCACTTCAGATAATGACAGCAGTTACTGGTGTTTCAGGATCTGGCAAGTCTTCTTTAATGCACCATATTTTAAAACCAGGCTTTGCGCTAGCTCTAAAAGATCGAAGGAAAAAGCAAGTTGAAGTTAAGGGAGCTACAATAAAAAATGTGAAGAAGATCGATAAGCTCATTGTTATCGACCAAAATCCCATTGGTTCAACTATCCGAGCTGATATTTTAACATATTCTGATTTGTCCTCCCCTATCCGTTCCCATTATGCCAGCATGCCTCAGGCTAAAGCAAAAGGGTTGCTTCCTAAACATTTTAGTTACAATCACAAGAAAGGAATGTGTCGAACATGTTGGGGATTAGGTTATAGAATTGTTAATTTACAGTTTATGCCCTCAGTTAAAGTACAGTGTGAAGCTTGTAAAGGATTCCGACTTAATCCCATAAGCTTAGAAGTATCTTACAAGGGAAAACATCTCGGTCAAATTCTACAACTAACAGTAAAAGAAGCCCGTACTTTTTTTGAGTCTATTCCTCAAATTGTCAAAAAACTTGATCTATTAACAGATGTAGGTTTGGATTACCTAACTTTAGGTCAAGATTTGGTTTCCCTGTCTGGTGGAGAAGCACAGAGACTTAGACTGTCAAAAGAGCTGTCTAAAAGATCTACCGGCAGCACTTTATATTTAATTGATGAGCCTTCAACAGGACTACACTTTGATGATTTGAAAAAATTATTAAAAATCTTTCATAAACTTACCGATAAGAAAAATACATTACTTATTATTGAACATAATCTAGATTTGATAGCTAACTGTGATTATGTCATTGATATGGGACCTCAAGCTGGAGAAAAAGGAGGAGAAGTCGTAGCTATAGGCACTCCGGAAGAAATTGCCAAAAATAAAAACTCTGTTACAGCAAGTCATTTGAAAAAAAGATTAAAAGACAAGTAACTTTTCTTGCGAAAAAACCTCAAAAACCCAGATAAGTAAGTATGAACAGGAGATGAAAAATGGCCTACCTAAAAGCTTCTAGAAGAACAGCATCTGTTATTTCTTTTGCCTTATTTCTTATTGGAATAGGCATTATCACTTATACTGAATATTGGTGGCCAGGCATTATGCTGGTAATAGGTCTTCCTTTGGCTTTTAAACAATATTTAACAGGTAGAAAATATGATATGTTTATTAGCCTGTTTGTGTTTCTAGGCGTGTTTATAACAGTGCAATTCAATATCCCTTGGAAGTATCTCTTACCTACCCTTTTCACAGTAGGAGGTCTTTATATTCTATTTAGAGAGTTTTTAATGACGGCCCCTTCAGAAAGTGAAAAAGAAGAAGATTTAAATGAAGAAATAAGAGACAAAGACAAAGACAAAGATTAAATTTTTACTTTTTCTAAAAAGTAATCAATCCCCATAGCTTTTTTTACTTCATCTAAAGTTTGCTGAGCAATAGCTGCAGCTTTTTCGCTATGCTCTTTTAAAATTCGATAAACGTAATCTTTGTCTTGAGCATACTTGGCTCTTTCAGACCGTATTGGAGCAATAAAATCTTCCAAAACTTCTAAAAGATACTTCTTTACTACTGAATCTCCAAGCCCCCCTCTTTGATAATGAGCTTTCAGCTCTTCTAGCTTTTCTTTATCAGTAGCAAAAGCATCCAAATAAGTAAAAACAGGATTTCCTTCTATTTTTCCAGGATCCTCTACTTTTAAGTGGTTTGGATCTGTATACATTCTCTTTACTTTTTTGGATAAAGACTCAAAAGGTTCAGAAAGAAAGATTGCATTATTTAAGCTTTTACTCATCTTGGCCTTTCCGTCAGTCCCTGGCAGTCTCATTAACTTAGATGCCATTACTTTGGGTTCTACTAAAACATCACATCGATAAGTTCTATTAAATTTCCTTACAATCTCAGCTGTTTGCTCTAACATAGGAAGCTGATCTTCCCCAACAGGAACAATATCTGCCTTGAAGGCGGTGATATCGGCTGCTTGAGAGATAGGGTAGATCATGAACCCTGCAGGTACAGTTTCGCCAAATCCCCTTTGAGTGATTTCTGCTTTAACTGTCGGATTGTGCTTAAGCCTATTCCAAGAAACCAAATTTAAATAGTACATTGTCAGCTCAAAAAGCTGAGGAACCATAGATTGAATGAAAATCACCGATTTATTGGGATCTATCCCAACAGAAAGGTAATCTAATGCAACTTCTATAATGTTTTGCTTTATTTTTTCTGGATTGTCGGCATTGTCAGTTAAAGCTTGCGCATCGGCAATCATAATAAACTGCTTTGCCGTATCTTGTAGATGAACACGATTGATCAAAGAGCCAACATAATGACCTAAGTGAAGAGGTCCGGTTGGCCTATCCCCTGTAAGAACGATTTTTCTCTTATCCATAAAGAAGATAATACAAATTTCAGAAATTTATTGGGCTATTTTTTTTAAAGGAGGTCCCATATGTTTAAATAATATTTTTCTCAAAGAACTTAACCGGATAGGTTTTTTTAAAGTACCTACTATGTTGTTATAGTTATAGATTTCAAAAGTATTTTGATAGTTAAAAGGCAGCAAAGCAACAACCGGAATAGAAATATCGTCAACCTGGTTGACATCCTGTAAAAAATTCCATTCAAATAACTTTAAAACCCTATAATCACATAGACAAAAAAAGTTATTTTTCTTCCTTGCTAAGGATACCAACTTTCTTGGATTACTCAGGACATGAAAATTAGAATACTCTAATTGACTCAAATAGTTTTTCAACAAACTTTGTGTTTGCTGATCTCTGTCAGCAATATAAATATCGCTGTGTTGGTTTAAATCAATTGTTCCAAGGCTTGTGGTAACTACTCCATTTTTCGGTAACATAACTTTTTCTGGAGTTACCTTATATGAAAAAGATACCTTTCCTTCCTTAGAAACTTTCTTTTTAATTTTATGTATTAATAGTGCCACTCTTTTATCCCGACTTAAGAGTCTGACAATTATATTTTTTAATTTCTTTATTGTTAAGAAATTTTTAGATTTTAATATCAGAAAAATAATTCTAAGAAACTCGCATCCTTGCTAAGATCGGCTTCAGGTGATTTAAAATGGCATTGAAAAAGAAAATTATTCCTCATTTTCCAGCTCAAATTGGAAAATATAAAGTACTTAAAAGTTTAGGTCGTGGCGGCATGGGAGAAGTTCTCTTATGTTATGATCCTTTGTGTGACCGTCAGGTTGCCCTTAAAAGAATCAGACCAGACATGCAACATCTTAGAGGGATAAAAGAAAGATTTTTAAAAGAAGCTAAAATTGCCAGTCAACTCCCCCACCCTTCTATTATTCCTATTTACTCCATCCATGAAGAAGACTCTGTTACCTACTATACTATGGCATATGTCGATGGTAAAACTTTAAAAAAAATCTTACAGGAAGCAAAAACAAAAGAAGATTCTGGTGATTTTTTTACAACTGCAGAAGGATCGATTTCAGAGCTTTGCCGCTTTTTCTTAAACATTTGCGAGGCTATTGCATTCACACATGAAAATGGCTTTCTTCACAGAGATTTGAAGCCGGAAAACTTTATCATAGGTAAATATGGAGAAGTAAGAATTTTGGACTGGGGCATTGCTGAGAAAATTGATATTTGTCAAAAACATAAACCAAATTTAGAGAAAGTAGCTGGCACGCTGACATACTTAGCTCCGGAAAGGATCTTAAAAAATGCATCTACTGAACTGACAGATATTTACTCACTCGGAGCCATTTTATATCAGATACTTACCTTAAAGCCCCCTTTCCAAAGAACTTCTTTGGCCCATTTTCGAAAGATTGTAGGTAAAGAAGTTGTCATTGATCCTATTGAGCTTGCCCCCTATCGAGAAATCCCTCACGCTTTATGTGAAATCACCAAAAAGTGCTTGGCGTATGACAGTTCTGGTAGGTATCAATCTGTTCAGGAACTTATTCATGATTTGAAAAAAGTTATTGAAGGAAAGCCAAAATGGACTTTCATGACCCATCTCTCAATTAAAAATAAAAAAGACTGGGAATTTCAAGAAAATATCTTTTTAACAAAACATCTAGCTATTACGCAAAGTTTAGACTTCTTGGAATGGGTTAGTTTCATGGTTTCCAAATATAGCTACTTTGGAAATATCCGCTTAGAAACTGAAATCACTTTTCATAATAAGCAAACAGGCATAGGCTTTTTATTTTCCATTCCGGAAGTAGATAAAAGAGCTAGTTTGGAAGAAGGGTATCATCTATGGATTAGCCCTACCAACTGTAGACTTTATAGAAACAATGTCCTTGTTCTTGAAACAAGTGCTTTCATAGATCAAAATTTAAATCAAAAGTTGTTCTTACGAATTGAAAAAACAGATCACCAAGTAAGGTTTTATAGAAATGACAAACTGATTATCAATTACTTCAGTTATCTACCATTAGCGGGAACCCACATAGGCATTCTTCATAAAGATGCAGAGTTTGAATTAGAGGAACTTAGAGTTTATTCAGGAAGTCATACAGTTCATGTTAATTGCCTTGCTGTACCTGATGCTTTTTTAATCCACAAACAATTTGATACAGCTATCAATGAGTATCGACGCATAGGAAGTTCTTTCCCTGGAAGAGCTGAAGGTAGAGAAGCTCTCTTTAGGGCTGGCCTTACCCTTTTGGAAAAGTCAAAGCTTGCTGAGGAAAAAGACAAAGAAAGCTTTTATAATCAAGCATTAGATGAGTTTGAAAAGCTTCGGATAACACCAGGAGCTCCCCTAGAGTATCTTGGTAAATCGCTAGTTTATGTGGCATCTAATGAACCTGAAGAAGAATCAAAGTGTTTAGAGTTGGCTTTAAGAAAGTATCCTAAACACCCTATTCTTAATAGAATACAAGACCATATTTTATATCGCATTCATGAAAGCTCTGTAACAAGTAAGGAGGCTTCCTATCGTCATGTACTTCTAGCTATTCGCTTCTTTCCCAACCGATTAGAAGACTCTGAAACAAAGTCCTTTCTTTCAAGTTTAGAAAAAAACCTAGAGCCCCTTTATTTTTTTGAAAAAAACAGCGACATCCAAAGTAACCTTTCTATTCAATTGGCATTTTGGATTGGTAAAAAAGAAACACTTCTCGATCTTTTAGAAAAATATACTGAAGAACAACTCTTAACGAATATCCTTTTTTCTCTTCTAGAGCTAGGGTTTGAACAAGATATTAAGAAATACCTTCCTTCTATAAAGGAACATCTCAGTCCAATAAAAACTAATCTTTTTTCTACGCTAGTAGATAAAAAGATTAGCACCTTGGAAAAATACCAAAAATTAATAGACTTTGATTTAGATGCAATTTATTTACCTTTCGTAATTTACTTATTAGAAAAAGCCATAGATGAAAGAGACTTTGAGGTATTACGCTCTGCTCAGGCTCAGCTAGAAGGACGCTTTTCTTTAGACCACATTTGGTTTTGGACTGATTTACTTGAATACAAGCAAACTACTAGGCAAATAACAAATAATCTACTCCCTTTTTTACATTTATGTTACTTACAAGCATCAGGTAAAAATGAGGAATTAGAAAAGAAACTGCATTTAGAAGAGACTTCTCATAGGCAAACCCCTTACCTTTTA
>JASFVE010000062.1:0-11727 GCA_050049995.1 Chlamydiota bacterium
TTTATTGCTGTAACATTTTTATCCATTTAAAAAGCTCAAACAATAGGTTGTTATATGTCTAGTTCAGTACAAGTAAACCTTTTAAAAAGTTTTAAAGAAAGTTTTCCTACAACAGCTTTTTGCTTTACAGGTAAAACTACAGCAGAAAAAACAGCGAAAGTGGCTATGGATTCTTTATCCCTTTTTTTAGTTCCACTAGTCTGTTTCATAATTGACATTTGTGCAAATACCAAAGCTTTTTTGTTTCCTAAAGCTGAAGCTGTAACTGAAAAAGAAAAACCAACTAAACCTAAACCTCCTAAACCTCCTAAACCGAAACCTAAAGAGGAGAGTAAGAAAGCACCAGCTTTTGATTCTATGCATCCTCTTTTAACACAAGGGGCTAACTGGATTAATAAAAGCTATAATATTCATGTAACCCCCAAAATTCAGAGTGTTACCTCTAAAGTCTCACCTGAAACAAAAAAAGCAGTAAAAGAAGTAACAAAAGCTGTAGCAACAACTGCCTACAAAATTCTTTCTAAACCTTCAGTGTCCATTCCTCTTTCTTGTGGAATTGTAACTTATTATTTTAGTGGTTCTACATCATGGTCCATGGCGGTTACTGCATCTGTAGCTTTAGGGATACAACATAGAATGCATGAAATTAGAAAAGAAAATCAAAAAGCATTAGACAGTAGTAAATAATTTTTTTTTAAGAGTGTAGGAAAAGATTCCAAGCTTTTAAAAGACCTTGAAAATACAATGCACAATCGCACATAAATAAAAAATTACTGAAAGCAATTGTCGGCGCCATATGAGTTGGCGTCGCTATCTAAAACTAATTCATCATTTTCTTCTGCAGACGTGTACTCCCCAATGTCGACAAGTTTGTTCGCATTGACATCTTCATAAATAAAAGCATCATCTGGCTGTTTACCTTTCATTAAAACGCCCAATCGTTTTCTGTTGTTTTTAGATAGGACTTTTGTGGCAAATGCTTGAAACTCTTTATAGGTTAGCTCCTGGAGTCCATGAATCCTTTTCTCTATCCACTGGAGGTCTTGATATTCAAAAGCCAATTTATCTAAAGTGGAAGCCTTTATGCTTAAGTTTTTCATGGAATTTTGAAGTTTAATAATTTTGTTTTGTCGAATGTTTTCAAATCGCTCAGGTGAGACCTCTTCTGGAAGCTGATGAATAAATGTTTCTAAAAATAGTTCATAGCGATACAAGAGGTCTTGAGGTTCATGAGTGGATGATTGCACCGCAAAGTTTAAAAATAGTCTTTTATCTTTTTCTAAAGGAAAAGCAGAAACTATGTAACCTGTTTTTTGCTTGGTCCTTAGTTCATTGAAAAAAGAGTCTTGAATAACAGAGGACAATATCTCTTGAGAAGCTCTATTTTTAAAAGAAAACGAACCTAAGTCAATGGCAAGAATCACACCTGTGCCACTGCTTTCAGTAGAGTATTGCATTTTATAGGGGCCACTATCTGAATTTAAGGTGTATATTTTCCTTTCTTGCTGGCTGTTTTTATTATAAGACTGGTATCCGATGAGGTGCCTTACATCAGTCCAAATATCTTCGGCTTCCTTTATAGTCAAGTTACCAGCTAAAAAACCTTCAATAAAAGTTTTTCTGAAAATCCGATTTTGGAACTCCAGATAATCGTCATAAGTAATTTGAGAAAGAGCTTTTAGATGCTCTTGAGGAGTTTTTTGGTCTGAAAGAAGTATTGAGGACAAGATTCCCATAGCTTGCTTTATGGGCAGCTCCTTATCTGCGTTGGCGTATTTTTTCTCCAAAAGATCTTTAAACTGTAAAAATGTTTCTTTACTAGGATAAGTGTGGGTAATTTCTTTTAGTATCTCCTCAATTAGCAAGGGAGCTTTTTCACTAAACCCTTCGATATTGATATTAAAGCGATTGCGGTCGACAGAAAAATTTGCTGATAAATTTGCTGACTGAGCACTTGTAAGAATAGGGTCGAGTATTTGATTAATATGTTCTAAGAAAATATCAGCTAAAGTAAGTGACTTTGTATCCTCTTTCAAATAAGGAGATAAGATGTGAAGATGAATCGATACTTCGGGTGTCAGAAATTTATCATCTTGCATTAAATAAATGCGTCCCATTTGATCATCTACTAAAATAAAAGGGCCAGTTTTTTCAAGAGTAATAAGTTGCAAGTTTGTTGGCATAAAAGGATTAGGAGGAGCTATTCGAAGTTCATTAGAAACTTTTTTAGGTCTTATTTTAGTCAGTTGCTTTGAACTTAGCTCTTTCGTTGTGTAATTTGCCTGCATCCATTTTTCTTTTTTATCTAGCAAGACACTATAATTTTTAGGATCAGACAAAATATAAATTTGAGCATTGTTCAAAGATAAAAATTGCAAGATCTTCTGAACTTTCTCAGGGCTATTTTGAGAGGCTAATATTGTATTTTGTGGAAAAGTAGATAATGGCTCATCAATCATGTGGTGAGCATATGATCTGACAAAACTAAAAGCATCTTCTCTTTGTTGATACATATATTCCAAGGATGCCATTTTCTGCATTTCATCAAACAGGTAAGAAGGAATACCTCCTTTTTTAAGCTGCTCAATACTTTCAAAGCTAAGCTGTAAAACAGATTCAACTTCAGAAAGCCCTTTTTCAGTAAGGTCTATTTCAATTTGGAATAATAGGTGATGAGTTCCTACTTTCTCAGCAAAGACATCAAGTTTTTCTATTAATCCTTTTTTTACTAAAACTTGTTCTAAACTATTTTTCTGTCCTCGTCTTAAAGCATAGGCAATTAATTTAGCAGATTTTGAATCATCCGAAGCAAATTCTTTAGGAAGCTCAAACTCAATAAGTACTTGGTTAATTTTTTTTATAGGCTTGACGTAAGTAATTGTTTTTTTCGTTTCAGCAGAAGTAAGAGGTTGATCTATATAAAGACGGTCAAGTGCTCTATTGGGAATAGGAGAAAACTTTTCTGCGACTAAAGTTTTTAGCTCATCCATAGGTTTTGAAGAATATACAACAAGGTGCATAAGGTTGGCGCTATAATTATTCTCGAACCAATTACGCATGGTTTTCTCAGGTATTTTGGATAAAGTTTTAGAGTTGCCGGTGGAAAACTTTGCATTAGGGTGGTTTTGATTGCCGATTTCTTTAGAAATCATGTAAAGGCGCCAATGGTCATTCTCAATATTTTTTTCATGCTCCTGATCAACAACAAAAAGTTCTTTATTCACAGCTTTTTGTGAAAACAAAGGATCAATAAAAAAATGAGAGAAACGGTCTAGGGCACCTGTCAGAGCATCATTATTGATAGAAAACATATAAACTGTTCTATCAGAGGAAGTATAAGCATTTACAGAACCCGCATGGTCACTGACAAAGTTGAAAAATTCATTTTCATCAGGATAGGCTTTATTCCCCATGAAAAGCATATGTTCTAAGAAATGGGCCATGCCAGGGAAATTTTTAGGATCATTCCAAGATCCTGCATTGACAGCAAGCGCAGCAGCTGACTGATCTGTGTCTGGATCGGACACAAGGTAAACACTAAGGCCATTAACAAGTCTTATTTTTTCAATTTTCCGATTCTTTAGTGAAGGAGTTGCAATGTTTAAGTTAGACCGATCCATCACTTGAACATAATCTGGTGATCCTGCACATAATGAGAGTACAGCGGTAAGGATAACTAGGAGCTTTTTAATCATGAAAGGCCTCCGATCTCAAGTAACTTTTGATAGTTTTGTTGTACTAGATGATAGATATATTCAGAACGTTTTTTTCTTTTTTCACTTTTTTCTACACTGTCGGATCCAGGATATTCATTCATATTTATTTCATTGCCAAATGCTAAATGGATGGGGCAATGTTTTGTAGAACGTTCTTCACCTAGTTCTTGCTGGACTGATTTTGGTGGAGGTAAAAGCTCGTAAGTTAATAAAGACAGGGGATAAAAATGAGTTGGTTTTTTAGATTTTTTAGCCATTAGTAAAAACATTTCAATGCTTTGAGGGTCAAACGGAGCTAGCTCAATTTCTCCTTGATCGTTTCTTCTATCTCTTCCTCCGCTAGGAGCAACATAGATAGCTTTGCCACCCTCTTTTAGTAAATCACTCATGAGCTGCATTGTTTTTTGGTTATGGATTTGTTTTTTTTCCTTAAGCTCAGGGGGAGTGTCGATATATCTTTTAGAAAAGATACAGAGTAAGTTTCTTCCCATACTAAAGGGAATAGCCAAAGGGTCTGTAACTACCCGGTCTCCCGCTACAAAAATCATTTCTTCTGCAAATTGAGGATAGGTGTCCTCTAATAACAAACTGATTGCTTGAGGGTCTGTTTCAGTTTGGTGGTTTGCTAGTAAGATTACATTTTCCTTTGCAGCTAATTGCTCTACCATTTTACCAATATTGTTCCTACCCAATACATAAGAGTCTTCGATATCAACTAGTGGGCGAATAAACTCTACTCCAAATTGATAATAGTCGTAGGGCTTTCTGATCCTTTCATGGTAGGGCTGAAACTGAAAAGGTTCTTTAAACTGATGTACTACTAGAGGCAGAAACTCTCGAAATATTTTTTCATGCGCCGTAGTGTCAGCTTCTGCATTTTTATAACAAAGATAAAAACTTTTAAGGATATTAAAATACCGATCGGTAATAATTTTTTTTGTTTTTAATTCCTTTAGTTTTTCAATAAAGGGGTCATTAGATTTCGAGCTTTTCATGATTTAAAGTGGAGTAAAATTCAAAGTCATTTAAATGCAAGGAATCATCACTGTCAAAAGATAGCTTAGCATTTAATTTGCTAGCCATATTTACTAGAAATTCCTTGTCTTGTTCTTTTAAAAAACTATCAAGAGATGGATGAGTAACCAACTTCAAAGCATATTGATTAGAAACATTAATCAGTTTTTTTAATCCTCGCTCTATTTCAATAGAAACACTTTCATGATTTTTTATGACAGCACTTCCATGACAGTAAGGACAGGAAGTAAACATTGTTTGAGATAATGATTCTCTTGATCTCTGTCTAGTCATTTCTATTAGACCAAATTCACTCATCCCTAAAATTGTGCATTTAGCTGTGTCTTCTTTCATGCTTTCTTTCAGCTTTTCTAAGACTCTTCTTTGATTTTTTCGATAACGCATATCAATAAAATCGCAAACAACAAGACCTCCTACATTTCTAAGTCTTAGCTGTCTTGCAATTTCTTCAGCAGCTTCTAAGTTAATTCGAACAAGCGTTTCTTCAACATCTGTACCAACATTTGATTGGGATCTTCCTGAGTTTACATCGATAGTGAACATCGCTTCCGTTTTATCAAAAAATAAATAGCCACCAGAGGGGAGCCAAACTTTTCGCTTTAACGCTCTATCAATTTCTCTTTCTACATTAAATCTTTCAAACATAGGGACTTTATCCCGATAAAACTCAATTTTTAACGGGTGCTCCTCTTCGTATTTTTGATAAAGTCTTTTACATTTTTGATAAGTTTGATAATCGTCGACCAAAAGGCGATCTACTTTTTTGTCCACAGCTGTA
Organism: Chlamydiota bacterium; assembly: GCA_050049995.1. Classification (GTDB taxonomy): domain Bacteria; phylum Chlamydiota; class Chlamydiia; order Chlamydiales; family SM23-39; genus 21-14-0-10-35-9. The sequence goes on from JASFVE010000062.1 coordinate 5,530, forward strand.
AGAATAGCTTTTTTGATAATATCCGATTCTTCGTAAAGGCACATAGGGCCTGTTGCACTATGGAAATTCTCTACGATTTTTTCCCAGGTGTGTAAGAGTTCTTTCGCTTCATCAATTAACATATCTTGACTTGCAAAAGCGCTGGCTGTACGGCAGATAAGGCCCATATTTTGAGGCATTTCAAATGCTTTAATAAGTTTTTTTAACTTATCTCTCATAGAGCGGTCTTCTATTTTTCTGGAAACACCCCTATGAGGGTTGTTTGGAAGCAATACTAAATATCTGCCAGCAATAGATAAATTAGATGTAAGCCTTGCTCCTTTAGTTCCAATAGGCTCTTTTACTACTTGCACTAAGACAGGCTGATCCATTTTTAAGAGCTGAGTGATGTCTTCAGACTCTTTTTTTTCTTCTTCGATGGCGCTGATGTCATAGTCTAAGTCAAAGTCCATATCAAAAAGTTCTTCGAACTTTTTGGTATTTTCCATGATATCACTAATATGAATAAACCCGTTTTCCCCTTCATTAATATCAATGAAAGCAGATTGGATATTATGTAAAATATTAGTAACTCTACCTCTATAAATGTTTCCGGTAATTTGCCTAGATCGTTTTCTTTCAATGATCAGGTGGTGTAACTTACCGAACTTTAAGAGGCTATAGCGTATTTCTTTTGATTCTACGTTAAGTAGGATTTCTTGCATGATTTCTCCGTTTAGTTCACTCTTTAAGTTATTAATATTCAACTTAAAAAGAATTTCCTTCGAAGAAGTGATTATAAAGGAAAAATTGATCTTTTTCCAGAAAAAAGAAGTTTATGAATAGTATTAAAACTTTTAGTGACTTTTGTTTAGATGCTTAAAGGAGGATAGGTAGATTTGTAATAGAATCTTTTAAGATTATTGTAACAAAAGCTTATTTTGAATGATGCCATCAATTCCTTTGACGAATGCGTCAGGCGAAGAGTAGCCATGACATTTGACAACAAGTCCATTAACACCACATAAAATAGCGCCAGGATACTCCGTATAGTGAAGATGCTTTTGAAGATCATTGAGGTGAGACTGTAAATTGTTGAAAACATCTTTAGAGATGTTTTCTTGGAGTCTGTCTAAAATCAATGAAGCTATTCCTTCAGCTGTTTTTAAAAAGACATTACCTGTAAAACCATCTGTGATTAATACATCAACCCCGCCTTGAAAAACTTCTTTTCCTTCGATGTTTCCTACAAATGTAAAGTGATGAGTTTCATCTAGTTTTGAAAGCATAACAAAGGCTTCTTGTAAAAGGGATGTCCCTTTAAGTTTTTCTTCACCAATGTTTAATAGGCCAACTCTTGGTCTTTTGATTCCCTTCTCTTTGAGGTAGGCAACCCCCATTTGAGCAAACTGCATTAAATGAATTGGTTTTAATTCAATGTTTGCTCCCACATCTAAAACTGTTAAAGGTCCTTCTTTTGTAGGTACCGTAGCTAAAAGAGCCGGTCTTAAAATAGATGGCTCCATCCCTAAGATTGTTTTAGCTGCAGTTACTAAAGCACCTGTGTTGCCAGCAGAGATAAAAGCATCAATGTTATTTGATTTTAAATGATGCATCCCTATGCAAATAGAAGAATCTTTTTTGCGTCTTATTGCAAGCAGAGGGTTTTCATTCATTTCTATTGATTGCTTAGCAATAATAAAATGAATGTTGGGAGCGCTAGGTAATTTCTTTTCAAGCTGTTCTTTTGCAAATAGATAAAAATGGGTAGATGTTCTTAATGATGCAAATTCACAAACTGCATCTAAAAGAGTTTCAGGGGAGTTGTCACTCCCCATTAAGTCTACACCAATTCTAAGAGGCAGATTCATAAATTTGACGATTTGCGTAGTGACCGCAATGTGGGCAAATTCTATGTGCTAATTTAGGCTTTTGGCAATTATTGCAATTGCTTGTGCTTTTTGGCTTCTTTGCATGGTGAGCTCTACGCGAGTTTTTTCGAGCATTAGAAACTCGAGAACGTGGTACTGCCATGACTTACTCCTTTGTGTTTAACTTGTTAAAAGGGAAATGCATGTCTCCCTTTGATTGTTTTAAAAAACTTTTTATTTTATCCCTTTCAGGGCATTGGTTATTTTGACACTCAATAAAAGGAGGTACTTCCAGTAAGATTTCCTCTCTTAAAACTTCAGAAAAATCAAAAATCATATTTTTAATATTTACTAACTCTTCTGTATGATAAAACGATTCAAGTAATATTTTATGCAAGCTTCTTTTAGAGCAAATTTTACAAGGCATTTCAGCTAATGTCTCTACTTTTAACTGAAGAATCAAATGATCCTTTAGTACATAAGCCTTACCTTGAATTTTCACAAGATGAGGAAAACTGAGTTCAGCTTCCTGTACATCTAAAAAATCAGGGGAAAAGCTTCCTGTAATATCTTGCTCATGACCATCTTTTAGACGGTCAATATAAATTTTAAAGTCGTCTATCATAATATTGCTGAAATTTTATTATAAAATGCGTTTAAAATCTAGCTTTAGAAAAAGCTTTAGTTAAATGCTATGCAGATTTTTTTTGAAATCTCATGACTAGGGTCATTATTTAACATTTGTTTAGCTAGTTGATCACAATGATGCACAATACTTTCTCTAGTAGCCGCGTCTAAGTATAGCAAATCCATCCAATAAAATAGTTTATTGGGGGTTAAGTTAGGGCCAAATAATTCAGGGAAAATAAATTTTTGACAAAGAATATTGACGATACAGAAAAATGGTAAGTCAATTTTTAAAATTTTTTGTGCGATCATTAAATCTATCATTTTAATGGCAAAGGTTACAACGGTTGGGACTTTGTGAAGAGCCAACTCTAAAGTAACAGTCCCTGAGGTTGCTACCGCGAAATGACAGTTTTTCATTAGGTCATAGTTCTCTTCTTCTGTTGCATATTGATATTTTTCTAATCCAGATTGTTGGATAATCTTATCAATGAATGGTTTTTTATCCTCTGAGCCAATGGAAATTATAGGAGTGATATTAGGGTGCTTGGCTAATAGCTGCTTGGTGATCGCTAACTGAAGAGGTAAATTACGAAACAGTTCTTTAGTTCTACTACCAGGAAAAATACCTAATATGTGTTTTTTCTGAAAAAATACAGGATTATATGGATAGTTGGCTATTTTATAAGCAAGTGGATGACCTACATAATCAGTTGTAAATTTTGCTTCAGTGAAGAGATCTTTTTCAAAAGGAAATATGGTAAATAAATGATCTATTCCTTGATTCATTATATTTACTCTATTTTTAGCCCAAGCCCAGACAGTTGGGCAAATGTGATGGAAAACCTTTCCTTTGAATTTCTTGCGCTTTAAAGCCCTTTCTAATCTAAGGTTAAATTCGGGGTAATCAATGAATAAAACTGCTTTTGGATTAAGTCTTAAAATCATTTTTTTTAAATAAAAAAAACGAAAAATGATTTTAGGCATTGCCATTAAGACATCAATGAATCCCATCACAAGTAGTTTTTCCATAGGCATTAAGCATTTGATAGGCAGTTTTCTTAATTTAGGACCTAATACGCCTGCTACATTAAGAGATGGTGTCTTCTTTAATAAAGAAGAGATAATTTCAGCACCTTGTTTATCTGCACTTGGTTCTGCGGCAACAATAAATAAATCTAAATTTTTAAAAGGCACTCTACTAACCAGTTTGCTCCACTTTTAAATATATGCGGGGGTGTTCCATGACCCTGATGTCCAATAGAAGGACTTAACACCATTTCAATTTGAGGAGATCGGATTTTGTTTTCAAAAGCTCTATGAGATAAAGCTTCAATAAAGTCAAAGCAGTTTCTAGTACCTACTCTGACATCTCTATTTCCAATATAGGCCTTTATATGTCGATCGTAGATATGGTCTACTACTGTAAAGGCATTTGCCTTTTTAACAAGAGAGTTGTCTTGAATTTTTTCAAACTCTTTAGCTTTTGCTAAAATTGTTACAGGGGCAAATAGAAGAATAAATCTAGCTCTCTTTTCTTCCGCCGCTATTAAGCTAGCTACTAGGCCTCCTCTTGAAAGCCCGGCAAGTGCAATAGTATCTTCTGAGGTCAATTTTTGCTCTATGACATAAGAAATAGCCTGCTTTGCCTGCTCTATAAATTCAGATAAAATATCTCTTTGGTGAGTCATGTCATCTGCCCAAACAGAAAGGGCATTTTGAGGGGGGAGGTTCGCTTCATGAGCAGGTAGTGTTAAAGAAAAAACTCTAATTGGATGATCACTTAAAAACTGAACGGGTTGATTAAAAGGATCTAAACACAAACTGTCTTCTCCCGATAAAGCAAAATAAAACACAGCTGGCATAGGACCTTTATCTAAACTCGGTCCAGTATGATACAGAGTGATTCCGGGGGCTACTTCAAGGGCGCTGCAGATTAACTTTTTTGGAACGAGCATGAGGCTTACCTTTTTTATACTGAAACATAGCTTCGCTCCATTCAGTATAGCTTTTTAAGTGTTCAGGTTCAACAGTTACACGTAGTTTGAAAAATTTTAAACCCAGCGAGAAAAATGGGTCTCTAGGAATTCTTAATCGCTTCACTTGCTTTTTTTGCAGAGGGGTAAATCGAAATTGTGAAGTTAGAATAGAGACCATAATGGCTTTCATTTTTTTAGGGATATGAAAAAAGGGATGAAAAACATTGTGGATCAACTCAGTTGAGGTTTTTGCTATATGGCCTAAATGCAATTGTTTTTGGTTATCTTTGATACTCATCATTATTTGCTGGTGTAAAATAGGAAAGAGCAAACAGCATAATAAAACTGGTCGTTCTAATGACTTAGTTAAATCTTGCCAAGATTTATTATCCACTTCGTCTAAATAGGAAAATATTTGAGTATGAATAGAAGGCTGCTGCAAGTGCTTTGCTAAGTTTTTAAGAAGCAGCTCTAAAAGTCCATAGTCATAAAGATATCGAAAAAATGGGCTAGAAGACCCTGACTCTAACATTCTAAGGAGCTCTTCTAAAATTCTAGCCTGAGAGCTCTTTATGATCTCTTCTTTGCATTCATAAAGAGCCTCCATAGAAAGAGGGTCTACTATAAAGTCAAATCTTGCTTTAAACTTTAAAAGCCGAATCATTCTCACAGGATCTTGCCTAAATCGAGTCTCTGCTTTTCCGATGGTTCTTAAAGTTTTTCCCTTAGCGTCTTCTACACCACCAACATAGTCGATGACAGTTTCATTTTCAGGATCGTAATAAAGCCCATTGATGGTGAAATCTCTTCGGAGAACGTCCTCTTCCGCGCTTCCCCAGGCATTATCCCTTAAAATTAAGTCTTCTTTTGTAGGGTCACCTGATCGGAAAGTAGATACTTCTAAAAGTTTTTTACCAAAGCGTATGTGGGCAAGCCTGAAGCGTTTTCCTATTAGCAGGCAGTTCCGAAATAAACTTTTGATTTCCTCTGGCCTTGCTGAAGTAGAGATGTCAAAGTCTTTAGGCTTTCTGTTTAATAAAAGGTCTCGAACACTTCCTCCCACTAAGTAAGCCTCAAAGCCTGCCTGTCTTAACTTTTGAATGACGTAATACGCATGTCTATCAATTTTTTTGACAGGGATTTGATGTTCTTGAAAAGTATAAATTTTAGGTTGCACTGAATGTCATTTACTAGATATTTCAAATGAGGATCGTAAGCGAATGAAAAGGATAAAGTCAAGATGGATTAGATAATTATTTATGAAGAAAAGTTTATTTTTTATTGAAAAAATAAATTAAAGCTTATTCTTGAACCTTTATATTTTATCTTATATTAAAAAAAATATGAGAGGAAAAACATTTCAGACATGGCTAGTAATAATTACAATTCTAGCTGTTGTAACAGTCGTTTCGGTGATAATTACCGATCAAGTTCTGAAAAAGGAAGAAAATAAGATTCCTTGTTTGGATAACCCAACTATCGGTAACCCGTCTGCTAAAGTTCACTTGATTCTTTTCGAAGATGTGAGTTGCTATAATTGCCAGGTGTTTATTCGGTCAATTTTTCCTACTATCAAAGAAAAATACATTGATACAGGAAAAGCAAAAATTACATTTATTCCATTAGCTTTTCTAAAAGGGTCTAATGTGCCTTCAAATGCTGAACTTTGTGTTTATAATATCAGTCCCGATCACTACTACAGTTTTGCTCAAAAGTTGCATAGCTCTGAAGATCAAGACATT
>JASFVE010000063.1:0-11726 GCA_050049995.1 Chlamydiota bacterium
CGGTATCTTAGCCTATTTTTTCAAGTTTAGCATATTTTGCTACTAAGGAACGAGTGGAAGAAGTAGCTTCAAAATAGACGTCGTATGTTGGTCCATAAGACGTTTCATAAGTGCTTTGAATGGTTCCAGAACCAAATTGCTTATGAAGTACTCTATCCCCTTTTCTAAGGCCAGATTTTGGTGTTTCTTCTTCAATAAAAGTTCTTTTAGCTTCAAAAGTAACAGGGCTTAAGTTCTCTAAGTATTCGGAGGGGATCTCTTTTAAGAATCGAGAAGGCTGCATAAACTTTGCAGTCCCCCACAAGTATCTATAATAGGCACCACACAAGTATAAAAACTTTTTAGCACGTGTCATTGCTACATAAAAAAGTCTTCTTTCTTCTTCTAAATCTTCAGGAAAGTCTCTAGAATTCACATGTGGAAAAAGATCTTCTTCGAGTCCAACAATAAATACTAACTCAAATTCTAATCCTTTCCCGTTATGGATTGTCATTAATTTTATAGTTTCATTTTCTTGAGAGGTTGAAGTGTCTGCTTTTAAGGTAATTTCTTCTAAAAATAAAGAAAGAGAGCCATTGTTTTCTTCTTGACACTCAGCTGCTTTGGCAATTAACTCTTCTAAATTACTTTTTCGGTCTTCAAATGACTCAGGATCATCTTTCAGCAAGTCTAAATAATGAGTCGCGTCAATCACTTCTTTTATTTGTTCATAAACTAAAGAGGTGCTTTTTCGCACTTGATGAATTATTTTTAGATATCTTCTTAGTCCTTCAGTTTGTTTAACATTTAGCTTTATAATGGATGTTTTGCCGTCAATAATTTGCTGACACAAATCCAATATAGCAACCCCATTTTCTTGTGCTGTATGAATGAGCTTAGCAAGGGTTGTCTGACCTATACCAATTCTTAAAAAGGAGACGGACCTCGAAAATGAAATATAATCGGTATTTGAAGTGACCATTCTCAAAATGGATAAGATATCTTTAATTTCCCTTCTTTGATAGAAAGAAATGCCACCAATAATCTTATAAGGAAGTCCTTTTGATAATAAGGCGTCTTCAAAAGGTCTGGATTGGGCATTCGTTCGGTAGAAAATAACAACTTCATTTAAAGAAAGCTGATGATTTAAGCAAATTTCTTCAATTTGCTTAATTACAAAGTCAGTTTCCATGCGATCATTTTGCGCTAGAAAAATCTTTATTTTTTCACCTTCATCTCGATCACACCAAAGTCGTTTTTCATAGCGCTCGCTGTTGTTGTCAATTACAGCATTAGAGGCATCTAAAATAGTTTTCGTGCTCCTGTAGTTCTGTTCTAATGTAATAACTTTGCCACCAGGAAAATCTTTTTCAAAATTGAGAATATTTTGATATCTGGCCCCCCTCCATGAATAGATAGATTGATCAGGGTCCCCTACTGCAAAGATATTAGAATGCTTATCTGCTAGTATTTTTGTAAGAGTATACTGCGCATAATTAGTGTCTTGATATTCATCGATTAAAATAAAGAGCCACCTATTTTGATACTCTTTTCTGGCAAATTCACTTTCTTGTAATAACTTTACAGTTAAATATAAAAGATCATCAAAATCAAGGGCGTTACTTTCTTTAAGTCTTGCTTGATATAAAGGATAGATTTGAGGGAAAAGAATGTCAGCTTTACTCCCTTTTCTTGTTGCAGGGATTTTATCAGGCGCTATCAAGTCGTTTTTAGCAGAAGATATGCGGTGCTTAATTCCTTTAAGTAATCCTTTTTCTTCTTTGAATTGAAGGGAGCTAAAACAATTTTTTAATAATTTCAGGGAATCTTCTTCATCATAAATGGAAAAATCATTGGAATACCCTAAAGCATTAATGGACTCTCGTAAGATTTTTGCTCCTAGACTATGAAAGGTGCTCGTTAACACATGTACATTTTTCATTTTCTTAATGCGATATCTCATTTCTTCAGCAGCTTTATTTGTGAAGGTAACAGCAACAATATCTGAAGGTAAAACTCCCAAGTCAATGAGTTTAGCAATCCTGCAAGTAACTACTTTTGTTTTTCCCGAGCCTGCTCCAGCTAAAACAAGCATGGGTCCTTCCACATGCTCTACAGCTTGTCTTTGTTGGTCATTAAGATTTTGAAAAAGGGACATAGTTTCTAATTTTACTTAAAATTCAGGCAATCCTAACAAAGTTAAGAACAAAAATAAAGGGAGCTTTTTGGAAGGTTGCCATTCTCATCTTTCTAGAAGTTGTTAAAAAATAGGCTTTCTAAGCTCATTTTCCCTTCCTCCTAAGTAGCCATAGCGATGGTAGTTAATGCTGGTTGCTACTTCTCTTAAATAGTGAAGAAGCTCAATTCTTCCGTTTGCTAAAACAGGGTCAGATGCTACATGACAAAAAGCATCTGCAGCAGCCTCTAGTAAAGGGGCTGAAGGAGTCGAAAGCACCCTAACTCTTTTAATTTTACCACTGCTAATTCTTTGCAGAAAAGAATCTTCATCTTCATCTACTACAGTTAAAATAGGGATTAGGTCAAGCCAGTTCAAACCATGAGATTTAGTAAGTTTACTATCAAAGCTAATTTCTAAAGGACATTCACAAGTCAATGCACAGGCTAATGAACGCAAGGCGTCAAATGGATTATCATTTTTAGAAATTCTTAAGACGACTCCTTTTATTGGAACATATTTCAAATAGTTGTCCTGCCCGACTATTTTAGTAGCGTCACGGTCATGCCTTAACCTTCGATACCAGTAGGAATAATTAGAAACGCTTGCATACCACATCCCTAACTCTTCTGCGGTTAATTCTATATTTTCTAAAAAGGAGGTAAGGTTGTTTACCCAATTATTTACAGGTTGCTTCTCTTTGGGAATACTTACCTGTTCAATGCTAAGTCCTTCTAAAATAAAATCTGGACCACCAGCTTTAATTCCTTTCCCAAAACTACTGTTTTTACAGCCTCCAAAAGGCTGCCTTTGTACAATTGCACCAGTTGTCGTTCTGTTGATATAAAGATTCCCCGCTTCAATTTTACTTTTCCAAATATGCTGCTCTCTTAAATCCAAGCTATGAATGCCTGCTGTAAGGCCATAAGGAGTTGCATTGGCAATTTCAATCGCATGGTTTAGGTCTTTGGCTTTGACAAGGGCTAAGATAGGTGCAAACAACTCTGTTTGTTGAAGGAAACTGCCCTGTTTTACACCAAGAACAATGCCAGGTGAATATAAATTGGGATTATTTTCATCTTGTTTAGGTTCTAAAAGCCAACTTTGGCCATCTTCTAATTTCGTAAGAACTGTTTGCAAGTTTTTGTTAGGCTTTTCAATTAAAGGGACAACTTTAGAGCTTAATTTAGTGGCAGGGCCTACAGGCAAGCTTTTAGCCGCATTTTTTAACTGGTTCAGAAATTCAATGTCATCATAGAGCTCTTGTTCTAAAATGGCTACTGATACAGCTGAACATTTTTGTCCCGAATGGCTAAATGCAGAGTGCAATAAATCTTTAATGGCCAGGTCTTTGTCACAAAGAGCCGTAAGAATCATGCTATTTTTACCGCCCGTTTCTGCTGATAAATTAATAGAAGGTTTTAGTTTTAAAAAGATTTTAGCTGTTTCTGTAGACCCAGTTAAAAAGACTTTATCAATTCTTTTGTCAGAAACAAGCAAACTTCCTTCAGGATCATCAAGGCAGTTTACAAACTGCAGAGCTTTTTTAGGAAAACCAGCTTCATGTAACGTCTGAATAATTTTTGATCCTACTAAAACAGCTTGTGGGGCGGGCTTAAAAATAACGCAATTTCCACTTAAAAGAGCGGCTATTATCCCCCCTACTGGAATAGCAAAAGGGAAATTCCAGGGAGGAGTCACTAAAGCAGTTCCTTTAGGCGAAATAGAAATATCTTTCATCTGAGCGTAACGCTTTAGTTGCCTATAATAATATTCAATGTTATCGATGCCTTCCGATATTTCAGGGTCAGATTCTAAAAAACTTTTCCCAGTATCTAGCATCATAAGCCCCAGTAATTCATCTCGATTATTGCGAAAGATAGCAGCCGCTTTTTTAGCAAGAATACACCTTTCTTCTAGAGATGTTTTACCCCATGTTTTTTCAAAGTCTTTGGCAATTTCAATTGCTTTATGAATATCTTCTTTTTTAGCTAAGCAGTAAGAATAAAAAATCTCACCTGGATGTGCAGGGTTGAAGCCTGTTCCTTCTTTATTTTTCAAAAGGTGCTCTTCTCCAATAATAAGAGGGATATCATCTGGCTTGTAGTTTTGAAATCTTTCTAAAATTTTTTCAGCCCATGCTCTATTCTCTAGAGATGAAAAATCAGTGTCTGGTTCATTGTCAAACGGACTGAATAATTCAAGCTCTTGTAATGGCTCATTTCTATTTTGATTCCTTCTAGCTGTATTAGAGACAGAAGATGCCGTTTCACAGCTTTCAAGAAAGGCTGCGCCTTGAGCGTCCCATTCCTCCGATCCTACTTTAAGATGGAAAAGGTGTCTTAAGAAATTATCTTCTCGAGTATTTTCATCTAAACGTCTGATCAAATAAGAAATGGCGTGAGGTAGGTCATCTTTTTTTGCAACAGGACAATAAAGCAGAATTTCTCCTGTAATTTTCTGAACTGCTCTTCGAATATGACTTGCCATCCCTTCTAGCATTTCTATTTCGCAATATGCTTCAACTTGATTTTCTGCTCTAAGAAGAAGGGCAAAGCTAACATCAAATAAGTTATGAGAGGCAATACCTAAATGAACTGCCCTTACGTTTTCAGGAATAAGTCCATATTGAAGCATTTTTTTATAATTTGCATCGACGTCTGCCTTAGAAGTATAAGGAGCCTGATTCCAATTTTTTATAGAGGCCTCTACTTGTTCATTTGCCAAATTAGCTCCCTTGACTATTCTAACCTTAATAGGAGCTCCGCCATTTTTAACGCGCTCTTTAGCCCACTCAGTGATTTTTTCTTGAAATAAAAATGATTCAGGAATGTAGGCTTGTAAAACGATACCAGCTGATAGCTCATGAAATTCAGGTTCTTCTAAAACTTTTAAAAACACATCAACGGTAAGGTGAAGGTCGTGGTATTCTTCCATGTCTAAATTGACAAATTTATACTCTTCTTCACCGTTTTCCATTTTTCTTGGGTGATCCATAGAAGCTCTGAAAAGCTTTCTAAGTTTTTCAGCAATTTTTGTGACAGAAAAATCCCATGCTAGAAGGCTAATCTGACTGAAAATAGAGGAAATTTTAATGGAAACATAATCTATTTCATCTTGCTTAAGGTCATCCAGATAGACTTGTAGCCTTTTTTTAGCTTCCTTTTCGCCTAAGATGGCTTCACCGATGTGATTGATATTTAGCCTAACGCCTTCTTCTTTTCTTTTTTTTATGTGTTCAATGAGCTTTTCATGTTCCCCTGGTAAGATAACCTCTTGCATTTGCTTTCTTACGATTTTAGTAACAAAGGGAACTAGTAATTTTGTAATTGTGGGAGAAAAAGCTCTGAACAGTTGGAGGCCTATTCTTTGAAAAAAATTAAGATATTTAGGAATGCCATATAGTTGAAGCAGATGGCTAATGTGATTAGCTATTCTTTTCTTACTTTTGGAGCGTAAAATCTCATCAGCAAAGGCAGTGGTAAAAGCCTTTCCCTTACTGTCATTCATCATTTTTGCAAGAAGCTTTTGTTCTTTTTTTTCTTTTCTTGTTTTGATTCTTTTAGATTCCTTTAGTAACAAGGCTGCAAGGTCAATAGCAATTTTTCCTCTTTCAGATATTTCTTGAGGTTTACCACGAACTGAATCTATTATTTGAAAAGCTTCTTTAATGTAGAGGGAATCTGCTTGTTTACTCATAATTCACTTCTTTGCTAATTATAAACATATGACTTTTGTAAAAAATTTATTAATCTTTTTTTCTTTATCTATAACTTTTCCAATATTTTCAAATGTTCGCGTTGGATTAGACGTTTTTTTTGATGAAGGGTATGTAAAAAAAATCCACGGAAAAAACATTGCCATCATTACTAATCATACTGGGGTTGATGGCCTTTTAAAAACAACTATTGAAAAATTTAAAGATAATCAAGACAAGTACAAGATTATTGCTCTATTTTCTCCGGAGCACGGAATCAAGGGGAGTGCTTATGCGTTTGAGTCTGTGGATGACTCCATTGATAAAAATAAAATTCCCATTTACAGCTTGCATGGTAAAACAAGAAGGCCTACTGATAAAATGTTAACAAACATTGATGTACTGATTTATGACATTCAGTGCATTGGATCAAGGTCTTATACGTATATCACAACACTTTTTTATGTAATGGAGGAGGCCTCTAAAAAGAACATCAAGGTAATTATTCTAGATCGTCCCAACCCTCTTGGAGGGGTTATTGTAGATGGACCTCTTTTAGATGAAAATCTACGTTCTTTTATTGGCTACATAAATGTACCTTACTGTCATGGTATGACAATAGGAGAGCTGGGAAGATACTTTAATGAGGAATATAAAATTGGATGTGATCTTGAGGTGATCTCTATGAAAGGGTGGAAAAGAGAAATGTCTTTTGCTGATACAAAACTGCATTGGGTTCCTCCTTCTCCACACATCCCAGAGCCCGATACTCCCTTTTTCTATCCTTCTACAGGAATTTTAGGGGAGTTGCAGTTGTTGAGTATTGGAATTGGCTATACTCTTCCTTTTAAAATTATTGGTGCTCCTTGGATAGATTCAGAAAAACTAGCTAGTATGTTAAATATGCAAAAGCTCCCAGGTGTATATTTCATGCCTTTTTCTTTTAAACCTTTTTATGGAATGTACAAAGGAAAAGACTGCCATGGAGTAAAAATACAGATTACAGATCCGAAGAAGTATAGGCCAATAGCAGTACAGTTTCTTATTTTAGGGATTTTAAAATCTCTGTATCCCAAAAAGTTTGCTAAGAGTTTTGAAGGCCTTAATAAAAAACTATTTTCCAAGGCTGTCGGTAGTGCTAAAATTTTAGAAATTTTAGAAAAAGAAAAGTACGCTGCTTGGAAGATGATTGAATATCAAGCAAAAGAAATCGAAGACTTTAAAAAGAAAAGAAAAAAATATCTTATAGAAGACTATAACTAAACCACCTGCTGATATCAAATAACCTTAAGTGAGGGGAGAAAGGTGTCTTAGGTGATTAGATCTCAGATAACTCAATGTGTCTGAGGCCTCAGACACATTTAATTATACGCTCAAGAGAAGAGATTAATGATTTGATCCTTCGGACATCATTTACTCCCAAGTCTTGCTTCCTTTTCAAGAGAGTGGTTACTTCTTTTTCCACTGAGTTGATTATTTTGTTAATTCCAGCTTTTCTTTTCAGGTTATTTTTGCTGGGGAATTTTACTCTGATTAGGTGGATTATGTCGGAAGACTTACTGCTTGAATGCTTATCTATAATTTCAATTTTTTCATCAAAGGGAGCTTCTCTCTGAGCTAAAATGTAAGCGGCTTGATTAGGGATTTCCTTAAGCTTAGATTTTAGCTGTTCATTGGGCAATTTCATGTAAAGATCATAATAGGAAAGTATGCTATATCCAGTTGCTATACTTCCAATAGCTACTCTTAGCCAATCTCTGAAAGTTCTATCCTTATAGTTTTGAAGAAGTTGTTTGGCTTTATGGATTCTTTCACCTAAAAGAATGGTGCTTTGTCTGCCAATTGCTTTGATTTCTTTTGTTATTTTTTTTAAGCCTATCATGTCAGCTTCAACTTTACCTTCATCGGTAAGCTCAGACTGGTAGTTTTCTACAATTAACTTATCAATAGCGTTTGAATCATTTTCAGAAAGTTCTTTTACCTCAAACATCCTATCAAAAACATTAATAGGATTAACTTGTGTTGGTGCTAATCCTTTTTGAGTTGCAGACTGTTCTTTAGCGCTTCTTAAGAATCCTTTTGCCAAGTCCTTTGTCTTGCTCATACTCTCTCCTTAGATGTTTTTATTAAAGTTTCAAGGATATCTTTAGACTCCATTCTAGCTATAAAATCATTAGCTAAGTCTTGAAAGTCTTGAGCGGCTCTTGATTTTTCATCGACCTCAAATACTGATTTTCCCTCAAAGATGGCTCTAGAGACAGATATATCTCTTCGAACTTTTGTATTAAACATACACCCAGGGAAGGCGTCATTAACAGCTTCAACAAAAGCCTCATTGGTGGTTAATCGGTTGTTCCAGAGAGAAAGCACTACGCCGGCGCAAACAATGTCATGGTGGGCTCCTATTTCGAGTTCATGGAACGATTTGAGTCTGTTTAAAGCAAGTATTGAGTATGGCTCAGGTATGGAACATATTATACTAAATTGAGAAGCATAAAACGCAGATCTAGTAAGCCATTGCAGTGATGGGGGAGTGTCAATAAAACAGTAATCATAGTTAAGATTAGTAAGTTTATCTCTTAATTTTTCATGGGCATATAAGTCAGAAACTAAAGGAACGTGAGTCTCTATGCCGTCCAAGTATGTGTTAGCTGGAATTATATGCAAATTATCAATGGATGTAGGTTGAATAACCTCTTGGATTTCTTTTTCTTCTTTTAAGACAGGAACCATTGTATCCAAAGAATCTGGCCCTATGCCGAGGCCTGTGCTTAAATTTGCTTGTGCATCAAAGTCCACTAGTAGAACTTTTCTATTGTGATATTTTGCTAATGCAGAGCCAAGATGCAATACGGTGGATGTTTTAGCTGTACCGCCCTTAAAGGAACAAAAAACGAATGTCTTCATCATATTTCTCAATGGTTGTTATTTGCCATAAACAATAACCTAACAGGATTAATTTTGTGATGAAAAAACTAAAACATCATAAAAGTGCTTCTTATAATACTCTTGAGGTTTAAGAAGAGAGGGGGAAAGCTAATGGTAATTGTTCCAGGCCACAAAGAGTTAGATTTTGAAAATTTAAATAGTTATCAAGGGATGGAAAGAAAGAGATCTAATCCTAGATTAGATACTCTCTTTAAGAGTAGATCACTTTTTCCTGAATTCTCTTTAGATCTGGTATTATCCTAATGTTCAAAACACAAGGCATTAAAATAATGTCCTAAATTGATGTCTATTGATTAAAAATTTAAAGTGCTGGTTTTTAAATTTTTAATTATAAAAATAGAGATAAAAATATATCAGATATTTTTTCAACAAATATTCCAACAGCAACATTTCAAGTAGGAAATGAAGAATCATACCGATCAAATAAAACACAAACTTGGAGTGGTAATACTTAAAGACTAACAAGAACAGTTTCTACTGTTGCAATTACAGTGGCAGTATTGTTAGCTTTATCTAATATACCAACAGCTGATGCAGCGCCTTCACTTAGAGAGTGTATTGACAATTGCGATAGAAATTCGGATGGAGGACTACCTAGGATGATTTGTTATGCCATTTGTGCTATATTTGCTAAGTAATAAAAAAAAGAGGAAAAATGACAGTTAGTGAATTTTTAACTAATCCCATAGGTCTTTCTTTTATCCTTATATTGAGAATGATTTTATCTTCCATTTTTTACACTTAAAAGAATAGTTAGTTTCTTTCTGGTAATATTTGGATCAAGGCTTTTGGTAAGTGCTATTTTCTTTTTTAATATTGGTTAAGATTAATGAAACTTTTGACACTTCTTTGATATAAAATCAGAGAAATGCTCGAGAAAGCATTCTATGAGGTAATAAACGGTGCCTATAAAAAGTCACCGTTCTAATAGCTTCTGATTTGTCTAAAAATTGGTTAAAATCATCTATTTAAAATACTTTTCATAATGGGAACAGAAGCAGTAATTATACAAAAAAATGCAAACGACCTTTTCCATGAAAATTTTTTTCCCTGAAGAATACTAATTCCTCGCTCAAGAAATATAGAGCAAATCATTTCTGATGTTAATATCATCAAGTATGGAATCATTTGATAAATCATTTCATGCATTATTTACCGCCTGTAAGAATCCAACACATGGTTTGACATAATAAAACAGCTATAGGATGGGCTCCATTTGCATTTTCTCGGCATGAATCGATGCAGTCTGTAAAAGGAGTGGCATTAACAGTACTAATTGATTGTGCATAGCTTAAAACAGCAAACGGAATAGCTAGCTTGTAAGCCACTTTAGCAATTTTAAAAGATGTTGAATCTTTAAAAGTTGGTTTATTATTTTCTTCTACATTATTAACTGATGGTGTTGTTGTAAAATTTATAGCTGACATTTTTACTCCAAATTATTTTTTTTAATTACGTTAATTTTCCAGTAAGATTTTCTAAAAAAGGTATACCCATTAATGATCCAAGAATTATTAGTCTAAAAAAATTAGCTACACTTAAAATTGTATCCATAGCTACAGAAAAAACCTTCCAAACAGTACCCTCTGGAATCTTATTGGCATTTTCTTCGATTTTTCTCATTTCTTCTTTTACAAAAGCTTTTCTTTCGCTGTTAAATGAAGAAAGAGTTCTTAAATCTTCTAATTGATGTTCTAAAAATTGAGGTGTTCCATATACGAGGTCTGGTTTCATATTAAACCTACTTTATGTAATGCTTTTGAAAATCCTTTAAATGATAGAAAACAAACAGCTCCTGTTGTAATAGAAGCGATGGAGTAGTTTAAACTATTATTTACATTATCCCATGTTTTTGTAGTTTCTGATAAAAAGTAAGCACCCACAGCGCTACCTATCCCACACAAAATATAATTACCAACTGAAATAGTTTTCATTTTAGAATTATGCAATTCTTTCATTTGCTCTATCTCTATCTCTATTCTACTCTGCATAGAATTAGCAATTTTTGTTTGTTTGTTAACTATTGCTGTCTGCATTTTATTTTCATGATTAATTTTTTTGTTTTCCCAAAAAGATCGATGAATAGTAGCGCCGACTCCCATTCCTCCCACAATAGCCAAAGGCGCACCCACTAAAACTCCTATTGTGATACCTACTAAACCAGCTATTCCATATTGCTCTACCTTATAGTCAATGAAACTTAATGGCTTATATTGATCAAGTTCAAAAAGGCTGGTCGGAGATCTAAATTCTTCAGTTGCTTTGTTGTGAACTTTCATATTCTTTTAGTATTAAAATTTTTAAGATCGACATACTAAAGATTTTAGTTTGAAAAACACAACTACAGAAATTATTTTAACTATTAAAGGGATTTTAGTTGTAAAGGTGCATTCTTAGCTTATCAAGAAGATTTTCTACCCAGAGTTACACTTAATTCAAAGACTATGTCACTAAGGGCTAAAATAAAGCTTTTATTTTGAATTTTAGCTATCTTGTCTGTCATTAAAATTATCTCTTCCTGCTCTTCATAGGAAAATAGAGACAACGTAGGCTCATGCAAAACGTAAAAGCTTATTGTTTCTTGAGACATTTTATTATTATTCATCACCATTCCTTTTTTTGCCCCTTCCGTGGGGTGCATGAAAAAAAGATTATTTCTTCTTCTAGACAAAGGCTTTTTCAGCAGCTGTTAAGGTGTGTTTATTTTCTACAAAAATCTTTTAGCAATTAATCTCTTTATTTGCTAATTTTTCATTGAAAATATTGACAAAATTTCAAGGCAGAACTACGATCGGCCTTTCTAATTTTTACGGAGGTCATAAGAGATGATAACCAAAGATAGCATTAAGCCACTTGGCAAATATATTTTAGTGAAAAGAGCTGAGCATAAAAAAAGTTTAGGAAATATTTTACTTCCTGAAACTT
>JASFVE010000064.1:0-11627 GCA_050049995.1 Chlamydiota bacterium
GGTATAGGTTCAAAAATTCCAAAGCAATTTTTTTCAACATCAATTGATAGTTGACTTACTTTAAAAACTTTTAGCTCATTATGGATGATCTTAGGAAGGTATAGCCTACTTTGTGAAGAAAGAGTAGCGTTAACTTTGTGCAATGAAATTTCAGACTGAAATGAATAAAACGATAAAATAGTAAGATTACTGTTTAGCTTTTCAAAAACAAAGCTTTCTAGACTTTCCTCAGCAGATTTTCTCCTTTCCAAAGAAATATTTTTACGTATTTCTTTCATGTAAGATCTTAAGTTATCTTTATTCATAGGATAGGCTTTGAGTTATTGTACGTTACTTTTTGCAAAAATATACCATTGCCGTCAAAAAGAGTAGCTACTCCTTTTCCATTTGTGACTTCGGATACGGGCTCAGGATTTCCTTTCCGAAAATACTTTCCAGAAACTAAAAGATCATTTTCATACTCCTCTACCATCATCAAACTACCATCAGAATACCAACAAATGCTAGGCCCGTTTTTTTTGTTTTTACAAAAGTGTTTTTGACTTTCCATATTACCATTTTGATACCATGTTTGAACATTGCCATGAATTTGGTCATCGCCCCAGTCGATGGTATATTTTAAGATGTTTTCAGAAGAGTTATCTTCTAAAATAAAGTATTCAGATTCGGTGCCTTGTTTTTTCCCATTGATCATTACGTAGGAATTTAATAATCGTCCTTCTTTATTAAACAATTGAATGAGGCCATTTTCAGATCCATTTTTATATTCAATAAGTTGATAAGAATTTTCATCTAACACAACTAATTTAGCTCCATTGCCATTTTGAATATTGCAAATAGATTGAAAGTTTTTATCATAGTATTGTCCTGTAATAAGTTTGCCTGATTGGTACTCCTCAATGGCTAAAGGCGATTCATTTTCCCAATAAACTAATGAAGTTCCATTTATTTCATTATTTTGAAAGTAAGTTTTCCTTTTCAGTGCCATGTTTTCAAAGTATTCAAAATAAATTCCATCTATTAGACCATTTTTATAGGGAATTTTCTTTTTTATATTACCATTGCTGAAATAGTGAGTGGCCTCTCCTGATATTAAACCATTTTCATAAGGTATGTTAGCTATTAAATTTCCTTGTTCATCATAAGCTTTTGCAGGACCATCAAAGAGCCACTTTTCTTGAGAGGAGACATCCAAATCTGCAGGGCCTCCCGCTACATTTGCCTCAATTTTAAGAGATCCATTCATATACCACTCCTTATATGGACCACTAGCTCTAAGGTTAACCCCTTCAAGAAGCTGCTTAATTTTTCCATTGGGGTGGTAGCTTGTTAAAATAGTTTGTGCGTGACCATCATTTGCTTTGCTAAAAATTCGCACAATCTTTTGAAATGGTTGAGGAGATAGAAAGTCAACTTCTTTATACTGAGCTAACTTTTCTTCTGAACTAATTGTTTCAGTAAGTCCGTTTTGATCAACAGTCTGTATACGTACTAATGCATTTGGTTCTACTGGTTGTCTATGACAACTTAAAACAAGAAGTGAAAGTAAAAAAATATTTAAAATTTTCATGGATTTCTAAAAAACTCTCTTTGTAAAAAAGCTAAGTTCAATTCATAGTGATTTTCTTTTTTATTAAGTTCTAAATCATAAATTATAAACTGTGGTGCTTTTGGTGTTTCTAGCATATTTAAAAAAGAAAAAGCATCACGTAAAGTTGCTTCTACAGGTGCTTGTAGGCAATATTTTGTTTCTTGAACTTGTTTATACTTTTTAGGCTTATCTTGAATAAAATTAAGTTTGTTTTGTGTAGAAATTCTTTCTAACTTTTTAGATAAGTTATTATCTGTATCAAATAAAATTTGTGTTGAAATTTTTTGCAAATCTTTCACTTCATCTTGTAAAAAAATAAAGTTGTTAATTTTATTCAAAAAGTTTTGATTAGAATCAAAATATTTTTCTAAAAAATCCTTCCTTGACTTTCTTTTCTGATAGGTTTCTGAAGCGATAATTTGCAAGGAACGTAGTTTATTTTCTAACCTGGCATAGTTTGCATACTCAATAAAACTGAAAAACATAATTAAAACTGTTGGAGCTGCAAAAACCAAAAAGACCCATGAAACACTATGTTTTTTTAAAAAATATTTTCCTAACTTTGTAAGCATTTTTTAACTTCTGGGGTAAAAAGAAAAGGTTACAAAAATCCCTTCACAATCAACTTGGAAAGGCTTTTTCTTATTAATAAAATGATCTTGTTGCAATTTTTTTTGAAACTCTAAAGCACTTTCATGATTTAGA
This sequence comes from Chlamydiota bacterium, assembly GCA_050049995.1. Taxonomy (GTDB): domain Bacteria; phylum Chlamydiota; class Chlamydiia; order Chlamydiales; family SM23-39; genus 21-14-0-10-35-9. The sequence continues at coordinate 2,297 of JASFVE010000064.1, forward strand.
AATTTCAGTTGTACGTTAACTTTAGCTGCATAATTCTTTTTTAAATTTTCTATCGTAGGAAAGGATTCCAGTTGATAATGAAATTTTTCTAAAGAACAATTTTTATTTAAGTAATTATTGTTTAACCATAACAACACATGTTTAGCATCTTTAGTTCCTATTGGAAATACAAATGTCCTATTTTCATTAGCCAAAGTAGCTTCAAAATTTTCCATGTTTGTTTCAAGACTATTTTTTTTATTGAATATATATTGTCTTTCCACTAGCTCACTGTCTTTTTTTTGAATCATTTCCAAATGAGAATACAGTTTGTCTTCCCATTTTTTGAAATATTCATTCTTCATGGCAAACATCAGCAAATTAACACAAAGGCATAAAGCAGCAGCTCCTATCACCTTTAAAGCAAATTTCCTGATTTGTTTTTTAGGTACTGCGTCATTTTGAAAAAATTGCACTGAATTTTCATCTTGGACAAGGCTATCTATAGCAAGTCCAATTGGTATAGCGTGTCTTTTTGAAATGTCGTTAGGTATATCAATAAAAGAAGCAATTTTATTTGTTAAGTCAGAAAATAAAAAGGGTCTTGCATTTTCAACCTGTTTAAGATCTCCAAGTAAAAGTATGTTTAGCTTTTCAGCATTTGCTCTTTGTAAAAAAGAAAAACATACATAAGTGAGCTGTTGTTTTAGTTGAAGCAAAGGTTTTTCTTCTCTTGTTTCTTTTTCATTATTTAAAAACTCTACGTAATTTTTTACGTGTCGTAAAGCTTCTGTTCCAATGGTAATTTCATGAAAGGAATCAATTTTATTTTCTAAAACAAGTACGCAGGAAATTGTTTTAGCTCCAAAATGAAAAATTACTCCTTCTGTATATCCAGTTGCGTATGCATTAAAAAATCTAACAAGTGCACTGGAAACAGAACTTAAATAACGGGGATAAATATGAAAACGTTCCAATCTAAGGCAAATGTTTTCAATTTTTTCCTTGGTAGTTTTTATTACTTGAACTTCCTTTTGATTTTTTCTAAAAAGAAAAACACTAACAGAGCGATTTTTATAAAAATTTGAATCTTGCATTTCCTGAAAGCTAATTCCTTTTTTTATTGCTTTAGGATTATCTACTGGAAATTTTATCTTCTCTATTATCACATCGGAAAGGTCAAGCCCTGCGACAAGATTTTTTTTAGCAAACAAGTGCTTATAAAGTTTCTTTAAGTTTTTAGTGCCCTCTATAGAGATTGTTTGAAGTTTTTTAATAGAAAAATTTTTTTTAGCAACTTTTGCTAAAAGAACATGATCTCCATCAATATAAATGCCGACTTTTTTCATAAGTTGAAACTTTTAAAATTTTCTTAAGAAAGGATAACTGTTTTTATTACTTTCTTAAAAGAGACAAGAAATTTTTGATGTGAGATAAAAAGTTTTGAAAAAATTGATGTTATGCTAATTTATTAATCAAAAAAATAAAATTATGTTAGCTAACATTATTCATTTAATTTTTGTTTCGTACACAGTAATGCTATTTATTAGGGTTGTTGGTTCTTGGTTTCCAAACTATCAACATCATCCTTTTATGAGGTTTGTATATCATTATACAGAGCCTTATTTAGCTTTTTTTAGAAAAATTATCCCTCCATTAGGAGGAGTCATGGATTTGAGCCCTATTTTAGGGTTTCTTTTACTAGGTATTCTTGAAAAAATCATACTTTTGATTGTCACATGAGCTTTAAAAAAAACTTTCACCTTGGGTCTTTGAAACTATCTAATAATATTTTTTATGCTCCTTTAGCTGGATGCTCTGATCTTGCATTTAGGAGGATGAGTAAAATATATAACCCGGGCTTATTCTTTTGTGAAATGGTAAAGATGGATGCATTAATTCGTTATGACCCTAATACCTTTAGGTTGCTCGACTATACAAAAGATATGCATCCTATTGGAGCTCAAATTTGTGGAAGTAAACCAGAAATAGCCTACCACAGTGCAAAAATAATTGAAGACTTAGGATTTGATGTCATTGACCTAAATTGTGGGTGTCCAGTTGATAAAGTGACTAAAGATGGAAGTGGATCTGCATTACTCTCTCATCCAGAAAGAATTGGAGAAATTCTGCATGAAATGGTGGCTGCTGTAAAAATTCCCGTAACAGTAAAGATTCGAGCAGGTTACGATGACCAGTCAGTAAATGCACCAGAAATTGTAACTATCGCTGAAAAGGCAGGGGCAAAGTGTATCACAGTTCATGGCAGAACTAGGAAACAAGCATATAAAGGACTAGCTGATAGAGATGTAATCAAAGAGTGCAAGGCTAGAGCTAACACTATTTATGTCTTTGGAAATGGGGATATATTCGATGTTCCAAGTGCTCACCATATGTTTCAGCATACTGAGTGCGATGGTATTGTGATTTCTAGAGGTTCTATGGGCCAGCCTTGGATTGCAGATGATATTCGAAGATACTATGACAGTGGAGAAATAGTAGAAAGAGATACAAATGCAATTAAAGAACATCTTCTTAAGCACTTTCAATATATTTTAGAATATAAATCCGAACGTAAAGCTTTGCTGGAAATGAGAAAGGTGGGTTGCTGGTATTTAAAAAACTGTATTGGAGTGAAACAAATTCGACAAGAGCTTAATAAAGCATCCTCAACGCTAGAAATGTTAGCCTTGATTAATAACTTTTCATGGGAAGAGTCAAATGAAAGAACTACATGCGCAGTTTAAAGGAATTGTTCAAAATGTAGGCTTCAGGGCTCACATTCAAAAGGCTGCTGACAAAAGAAATGTTACGGGTTATGTGAAAAATTTAAAAGATGGGTCTGTTGAGTTAGTAGCTCAAGGTGAAGAAGAAGAACTACAAGGGCTTCTTGAGGAAATTAAAGATAATCCAGGCAGTGCAAAAATTGATTCTGTAAAGGCATCGCTGAAGGCGCCATTAAAATCTTATAATGCTTTTTCTATTCAGTATTAACTAATCACTATCTTTGAGTTTTTTTTCAAAAATTTTCAAAAGCCTATCAATGTTATATTGTGAATCTTTAAATTCAGGTAGAGCTTTTTTCTTTTCTTTGAGCTTTTTTTCCCTTATCCAGCTTAAAAACTCTTTTATTGACATCGTCTTAGCTCCAAGCATTTTACAGTTTTGAACTAACTCTCTATCAGAAGAAATAACTGTATATTGGATTTTTTTAGGACTAAACTGAAGCTTTTCTAGAATATATTCATCAGCACTCAAACCGGAATGTGTGTAGACAATATTCAAAAAATATAACTGATGAATACCAAGATCAGGAGTGTTGCCATCAAAGATAATAGTAACTTCGCCACTTAGCTTTTTAAAAATCTTTTGCAGTAATTCTAAAACAGCTTTTCTTTGTTCTTCGAGTGATTTGTCATTGCGGAAAATATGAAAAAGAAGATTGTACCCATCAATTAAATAATGCATTAATCAGTACAAAAGAGTTTCCAAAGATAGTAAAATTTTATCTAAAGCTTTTCTTCTATGCGAAATTCTATTTTTAACAGCTTCTCCTAGCTCTGCAAATGATTTACTATATTCATGTTTAACAAAAAGTGGATCGTAGCCAAATCCACCTCCACCTTTTTCTTTAGTCAAAATAGTGCCTTCACAATAACCAGTAGCTGTTTTTTTTACCCCATCAGGAGAAGCAAGTGCTACACAACACTCGTAATAAGCATACCTATCGTCATCCTTTAAATGGCGCATTTCTTGTAGAAGCTTTTTTCTATTATCAGCATCTGTAGCATGCTCACCTGCGTAGCGAGCTGAGAAAATCCCTGGGGCGGATTGAAGTGCAGGCACAACTAGTCCTGAATCATCCGCAATTGTCCAGTGATTTAATTCTTTAGATGCATGAACGGCTTTTAAAACAGCATTTTCTTCAAAGCTTTTGCCGGCTTCATGAGGAGGAACATACTTTGGAAAGTCCAGAAGAGACAATAAATCTAAATTAGGTAAATGAGACAAGATTGCCTTACACTCTCTAATTTTGTGCACATTTTTGCTGGCAATTATAAGAGTTATTGTTGCTTGTTTAGCTGATACATCCATTTAAGTGTTCCTTTTTTTTTAAACTATACAAAAAATTATTTTCGATCGAAATAATTTTGTATTTCTTGAATAGAAAAGTTTTCATTTTGAAATGAAAATGACTCCCCTACTTTTTTTCCTATCATTTCTTTTGCAAGTTTTGATTGAAAGGATAGGATGTGTTTTTCTGGATTAGCATCCCATGGTCCTAAGATCGTAAAACTTGTTACATTAGAATTGGAGTCGGAGCATTTAACAATAGTTCCTACATTTACTTCTTTAGTAGAAACATCAGAGGGAGCTAGCACTCTAGCTTTGTTGAGCTGAGAAGATAAAAGTTTTAGCTCAGACTGCAATCTATCTCTTTTTTCTAATGCAGCTTTATACTCAGCATTTTCTCTTAAGTCTCCATGAGATTTTGCCTCTTCGATTTCTTTGGCATTTTCAAGGGTTTCAACAGTTGCAATTTCAGAAACTCTTTTTTGAACTTTCTGCAAGCCTTCTTGAGTTGTCCAAATAATGTCTTCTTGTTCTTCATCAATATCTTTGCTTTTTCTTAAAGAAGATAGAGACGGGTGAACCACTTCAGCTAAAGATTGGATGATTTTTTTGTCATGGTCAGTTAAAAACTCACATTTCGTTGAAAGCAGGATGTATTCTTTAACTTGCTCGATAGAAGAAATCCCCATAACATCTCTTACTATTTCATAACGGTTTGCAGTAATGATATTGACAATTTTTTTACCTAGGTCTCTTAAGTTAGGACGATCATTAGTAAAGCTTAATAAGATGAGAAAATGCTCAAATAGTTTGGCTTTGCCGTCATTATCTGAAAGTGGTAATTTAGCTTTTCCTTTTTTTGTGAAAATTTTCTGAAAGTACCAGAGAAATGTTTCAGGAAAGGCTATTGGATGATTGAGTAACTCTTCTATTTTACTCTTCAAATATTCTTGTTCTTTAATTTTAGCTAATTCATTTAGTAGGTAATCTCTAAGCAAATTTTGTTCGACATGAAGTAAAAGATCTGAAAAAATTTCCTTCCAGTTTTCTTTTATTTCTTTAATAGAAGTTAGCAGTCTTTTCTTAAATGAAATAACATCAATTTCATCAATCAAGTTTTTATACTTTGAAGTAGTATCAACAATTTCAGTAAGTTCTTTGCTTTCTTTTGTGTGATCTAAGTCAATTAAAAAATAATAAAGCTGTATTTTTTGAGCTGTCGTCAGATCTTCATTTTGTAAAACATCTTTTACTCTTGCTTCTAAAGATGTTTTGAACTCAGCATTTTTGAGAGTTTCAGGAAAGTCTCTTAAAAAAGAGTAAACCATTACAATAGTTTCCTGTATGGTTGGTTTTTTTTCTAATGACTTTTGAAATGCTTCTTCATGGGAAATAGCTTTTTCTCTCAAGGCAAATGGATCTTTAGTGCTTGAAGGAGTGGTGATTTTAGTATCTTTTTTGATTTTAGCTCGGCAAGCCTGCCACCATCTATTCCAATCCTTTGCGGGAATAACAAGGTCGAAGAGCTCTTCTTTCATTTCTGCAGCAGTTAAAGGACCTAAGTCCCTCAATAAAATGCGTATTACTTCTGAAGGGTCTTCTTTAGCTAATTTTTCAAGCTTGTCTGGGTTTCCAAATCGTCTTGAAAGGAAGTGATCATCGGACAATGGGTATAAGGTGTGAAAAGCATTAGAAAAAGAAAGGCTTTTAGTTCCCAAAACAAGGTCGCACTCCAGTGAAATTTCTTCTCTGACCATAGAAACGTCCATTATTTCACATGTACCCCACCCCCCTGTATGGAAAACATATTTTCCAGGTGCCATATGAGTTAGAAGTTCAAACTTACTTATGGCTCCTTCAAAATTTTCTGAACCTCTGAGGCCAATAAGTTTGAGTTTTTCGCTAAATAATGGATCATTTGGGTAGTTTTGCTCTAAATACTGGTGAGCTATTTCGGATAAAGTGCTTGAGTTAGTTTTTTGTATGTCAAAAATTAATCTTAAAGCTTTTCTAGAAATTTCTTTATCTTCTATAAGTTTCCAAAGTGTGAGGCCCTTTTCAATATGCTGGCCAAAAGCACCACTGATAGGAGAATTTTTTACTGACTCTAGAATTTTAATAAACTCATCTCCATCAGGTTCATCACTATAACAGTATTCTTCCCACAGCTTTAAGAACCCGGGATAATCATTTTTATTTATTCTTTCTTGAAAATCTTTTAAGTACGCCATAATCAAAACTAGATCCAACCCTTTAATTTTTTTTCTTTTTACCGGGGAGTATAAAAAGCATTGAGATAATCTTCAATTAAGATTATTTTGAAAAAATTTCTAGGAAAGTTTATTTTCCCCTAATTTATCTCTTTTTCTTGAAAATAATTTTTTTAATTTTTAAATTTCCGACAAAGGTAAAGTACCGCAAATGACTCATTTAAAGATAAAAAAAGGACTTGACGTTCCGATAGAAAACCCGCCTAAAGGAATTGTTAGAGAGTTAGATTCACCAGATCTTATAGGGTTAGACCTTTCCCCTTTTTCCCGCGTAAGAGCCAGGTTATTAAAAAAAGAGGGAGAAGAAGTACTAACGGGTGAGCCTATTTTAGAAGACAAAGCAGTTCATGGAAAAGCTTTTATCTCACCTTGCTCAGGAAAAATTCGTGAAATTGTTAGAGGAGATAAACGAGTTGTAGAAACAATAATTTTTGAAAGGTCTGAGGATAAATTTTTTGAATTCGCTAAACTTTCTATTGATTCTTTAAGTAAAGAAGATCTTGTAAAAGAACTTCAATCTCAGGGCATTCTAAATCATATTCGTTCAAGACCTTTTGAAAGAGGAGTAAATATAAAAAAAATGCCTAAAAGCATTTTTGTAAAAGCGTTGGAGTCTGCTCCTTTTGTTCCAAGTTCCGAAATGCAGGTAAAGGGATATGAAAAAGAGTTTCAGGCAGGTCTTGATGCTTTAGCAAAAATCGCTGACGGAAAAGTTCATTTGGTTTTTCATACAAATACTGATTGTAAGGCTTTTATCAATGCTAAAAATGTGGAGAAACATCCAGCAAGTGGCCCTCATCCTATAGCTAATCAGTCTCTGCATATTTATGCAATTGATCCTATTGTCTCTACTCATGAAACTATATGGACGTTAACAGCTTTGGATGTAATCATTTTAGGAGCCCGAATAGAATCTAATAAATACCATACTAACAGAATTGTTTCTTTAGCAGGACCTTGTGTAAAGTCAGAAAAATGTGGTTTTTACAAAACCCGAATGGGTATTTCTTTTGCTCACTTAGTAAATGAAGAGCTTAATGAGGAAAGTGAAAGAGTTGTTTCGGGAGATCCCCTTACAGGTTCAGAAATTGATAGGAATGGCTACCTTGGTTTTTTTCATACTGCGTTTAGCGTATTTAAGAAAGCTCAAGAAAGAGAACCCTTTCATTTTTTTAGACCTGGGTTAAAAAAATATACAGCCTCGAAAACCTACTTGTCAGGTTTTTTTAAAAAGAATAAACCTTATCCTTTTACAACTAATCAGCATGGCGAACATAGACCCTTTGTTGAGGGCAATATTTATCAAAGATATATGCCGATGAGAATCCCTGTTATGCAGCTTTTAAAAGCATTGATTGCTGAAGATTATGATACAGCAGTTGAGCTTGGTTTATTGGAAGTTGTTCCCGAGGATTTTGCTATTTCTGCATTTGTGTGTCCCAGTAAAGTAGAGATGATAAAAATTGTTAGAAATGCTTTAAAAAAATATTCGGAAGAATCAGGACTATAAGTACACTCTCATAATTACGATTTAATAATCGCTAAGATTTATGAGAGTTGGATTTTTAGCTTTTTCTATTTTTTTACTATCTTTTTCCTTATTTGCTGAAGAGGATTTTGATTTAGAGTTGCCCTCTCAAGTACCAAATCTTTTTGACGATTTAAATACTGTAGCTAAAGTCAATCGAGAGATTAATGATGAGCTACCCTTTCTTTTTAACTATCAGCTGCAAGGTGGGTACTTTGCTATGCCCTCTGCTAGGATGGCGAAAGCTGGAACCTTTGGATTTCAATATTCTTATGAAAACCCTTACCAACTATATAATCTACTTTTTCAGCTTTTTGATCACTTAGAGCTAACAGGAAATTATTGGCTTTACACTGGGATTCAAGATGTAACATTAGGTGAAAAATTTGGGACATTCACTGACCGGGCAGCGAATGTAAAGCTGGCTTTACTTCAAAAGCAAGATGGTCTTCCTGAGCTCCCAGAGTTTGCTATTGGAGTAAATGACTTTATTGGAACGATGCGTTTTACCTCATGGTATGTAGTAGCTACGCAGACGTTTTTAAAGTATAATTTAGAACTTTCGTTAGGTTGGGGAAATGATAGAATAAAAGGTTTTTTTGGAGCCCTGGCATATACTCCCTTTAGAAAGTCTAAAATACCCTTTTTGAAAGATTTAACTTTTGCTGTTGAATATGATGCCAATGATTACAAAAACCACAGAGAAGAACACCCAAGTGCAAGGCAAGTAAAAAGCCCGATTAATGTCGGCGTGCATTACAAATTTTTAGACTTTTTTCATTTGACAGCTAGTACCATTCGTGGAGTCGATTTTGCAGGTTCGGCAGCGTTTACTTACAACATCGGAGAAACTAAAGGTCTTTTTCCTAAAATTTATGACCCTACTCCCTATGTAGCTCCTATTGATAATGAGCCTATTGGTATATTGAGAACAAAAAAAGAGTTGGGACAAGAACTTGCTTATGCGTTTCAAGAGCAAGGTTTTGAAACATATACCATCATTCAAACAGTCAATGCTGATCAAAAAGATATTCTTTGGATAAAACTGATTAATGTTCGCTACAGAATTGAAGATGAAGTTAGGAATCGCATTTTACATGTCCTTTCTTCATTAATTCCCGATAATATTTTTGAAGCACTGGTAGTAGTCGAAGCTGATGGAGTACCGGTTCATCAATATCGGTTTAGAACTCCTGAGTTAATGAGGTTTCAAAAAGGACTTATTGGTGAGAAAGAATTTCAAGTAGTCGCACCACTTCAAGAGGCTAGCAGTAAACCTTCCATTTACGATGGAGCTGTTTTATATCGACGAAAAAAAAGTATTTGGATGCTAACTTTTAGACCTCAATTTCGATCCTACTGGGGTTCTGCTAGTGGTAAATTTAAGTATGACGTTGGGTTTATTTCAGGCCCACAAGGGTACCTGTTTGATCAAATATATTACGACTTGCAGTTAAGCTATATTATTAGTTCTAGTGCG
>JASFVE010000065.1:0-10651 GCA_050049995.1 Chlamydiota bacterium
TTATCTCATCATATTTAATGCTTTGAATCTTTTCTTCCACATTACCTAAAACACTGAGATGCATTTTAACCGTATTTAAAGTAGGTATTAACTGAGGCCATTTGGCTTCAGAAATATAGGCTTCGATAATAAGAAGACCATCAAATGTGATTGTGATTTGATTAGGAGGTGATACTTTTTCTTCCAAAAAAGTAATCTTATATGGGTGATTATTATCTTGCAGAAAAGCTAACCACTTCGCTAAATCAGACCAAAAAGAAAGCTCAAAATTGATTTCATGAGAGGCCTGTCCTTTTTTCCATTGAAAAAGCTCTTCTTCCGATATTTGAGAAAATTTCAGAGGAACAGCTTCCTGATCTATTTTAGAAGAATTTAATGAGTTATTAAACTTTTCTATAGCTGCATCGGATAAAAGCTGGAGTTCAAATAACTTTTTATGCGTTTTAGAAAGAAAAAGATAATGTCCTTTTTTCTCTTTTTTTAAGACTTTGTCTGTAAACCCTATTCTTAATGATAAATAAAAGCAAAAAGCTTTCCAAAATGACTTTTCATATCTTTTTTCTAAAGTTTCTTTTGAACCTCTAAAAATAGCAAGATAAGCAGCGGCTAAGTGAAGGCATTGCTTTTCCTGAACGCAAGTACAAAAAGCATCTTGAATAATTCCTTGCGCATCAAATTGTATGAAAGGGAAATAAGAGGCCTGCTCATTATCATCAAATATTTCAACTTGATATGTCCCTTTAGAAAAGACAATGTCTTTGACATGACCTGCCTTAATAATATGTTCTGCTCTATCCAAATATTGTAAAACGAAGTCAGGTAAACTCATTTTTTAAATATACAATTTCCCTAACTTCGTTTCTAATAGTGTTGGAATTACTTGTCTAGCGATTTAAGACTAATACGAATGCAATGCTATTTTAACATTTCATCCGGTGACACATAGTCATAGCCTAAATCTTTAGCAACAGGCTCATTTGTAACTTTGCCTAAGCAGACATTAAGCCCCATTTTAAGATGAACGTCTTCTTTCATTGCCTTTTTATAGCCTAGATTAGCGAGCTTTAAAGCAAAAGGAAGCGTTGCATTAGTAAGTCCTTCTGTTGCTGTTCTAGCTGCTGCCGATGGCATATTTGTCACGCAATAATGAACAACACCTTCTACAACATAAGTAGGTTCTTTATGAGTAGTTGGTCGAGATGTTTCAAAACATCCACCCTGGTCTATTGCAACATCCACTACAACTGAGCCAGGTTGCATTTTTTTCACCATGTCATACGTCACAAGTTTTGGTGCAGCGCCTCCTGGAATCAAAACAGCACCAATAACTAAGTCTGCAGTTAGCAGCTCTTCTTCGATAGCTGCTGGAGTAGAATATCTTGTTTTCAATGCAGGTGCATATTGCTCATTAAGCTGTCGAAGCCTTGGGAAAGAGACGTCAAAAATAGTGACATCAGCTCCAAGCCCTAACGCCATACGCATTGCTTCAGTTCCTACAATACCACCCCCTAAAACAACCACTTTACCTGGTTTAACTCCGGGAATACCACCTAAAAGAACACCTCTTCCTCCATTAATCATTTGAAGAGAAGTAGCACCTGCTTGTACAGAAACTCTACCAGCAACTTCACTCATGGGAACAAGAAGCGGTAATCGATTATATACATCTGTTACAGTTTCATAGGCTATACCTACTACTTTTTGCTTTAAAAGAGCTTCTGTTTGATCTGGATCTGGAGCTAAATGTAAATAAGTGAAAAGAATTTGCCCCTCTTTTAAAAGAGGAAACTCTTCTGGCTGAGGCTCTTTTACCTTTATAATCATTTCAGCATAAGAATAAACATCTTCTATAGTAGGAACAACTTTTGCTCCTGCCTCTTTATACATTTCATCGGTAAAGCCAATTTTTTCCCCTGCTTTAGTTTGTATGACAACTTCGTGCCCTTTAGCAAGAAAAGCTTTTACTGTATGAGGAGTTGCACCAACGCGAAATTCACTAGATTTAACTTCTTTAGGTACTCCAATTTTCATTTTCTCTCTCCAATTTTAAGGTTAACTTGTCCAGAAAATATTTTTTCCGGTTTCGCTACAAGCTGCACTTGCTCTGGCAATGAGAAGCGGATCTCAACCACCCCTCCAGGATGCACCACTTTTATAGGGCCTTCAAGCTTGAGTACTTCTTTAGCTGCAAATGCAGATGCAATTGCACCAGTCCCGCATCCCAACGTTTCACTTTCCACTCCTCTTTCATAGGTCCTAACAAAAATAGAAGAACCTCCTTTATAGGAAGCAAAATTTATATTTGCCCCTCTTGGTTGAAAGTGGGTGTGATTTCTTAGCAGGCTCCCCAGAGATGAGACATTGACAAGCTCTAGGTCGTCCACAAATGTGATCACATGGGGAACTCCTGAGTTCACGAAATGGTAAGTAATTTCTTGCTTTCCTAAAGTAACTTTTTGAAAAAATTTACTCTTTTCAGGCACTTTAATGGCAAGGCTTACATTGCCCTGATCAATGTCTACACTGACTTGTGTATCAACTAACTCAAGCGAAACCCGCTGGTCGATCAACTCCTTATCATGCAAATAATGAGTTAAACAGCAAATGCCATTTCCACAGCTTTCTGCTTCATTGCCGTCAGAATTCAAAATGCGCATTCTATAATCGCATTTTTTCGATTTTTGTAGCAGTATTATTCCATCTGCACCGATTCCAAAATTTCTATGACAGAGTTTTTTTATAAAAACTTTATTTAGAATAGGGAAATGACCTTCACGATCATCTATGATGATAAAATCATTCCCTACTTGATTGTATTTTGTGAAAAACATTATTGTAAAAAGGCATCAAGCTCTTTGCTGCTCTGAATAACGTGATCTATAAGGTTCATTTCTTCAGCAGCCTCTTTAGCTGTCATCCAATTATCTCTATCAATCGCTTTTTCAATAGTTTGTTTGTCTTTTCCAGAAGATTGACAATAGATATCAACAATGATTTCTCTTGTTTTCAGCATTTCTTTTGCTTGAATTTCTAAGTCTGTTGCTTGACCTTTAATAATACCACCAATCAACGGTTGGTGAATCATAATCCTTGAGTACTGCGTAGCAAGACGCATTCCCTTAGAGGCCGACAAAGACAGCAAGGATCCCATAGATGCTGCAAGTCCTGTTACAAGAGTAACGACGGGGCTTGTAAGAAGCTGAATAGTATCCCAAATGGCAAATCCTGCATCCACTGATCCTCCAGGAGAATTAATCATAAATAAGATAGGCTTTCCTGGATTCTCCCATTCTAAGAACCACAATTTTCTAATAAGGTCTTTCGCGGTATTTTGATCAACTTGATCAGAGAGAAATACCCTTCTTTTAGATAAAAGTGCGTGCTCTATTCTATCATCTAAACTTTTTAGTTGACCTTCTGCCATATTATTTCCTTCCCTTAAACTTAATCATAATTTGCTTGCAACTTCTGTTTTTTTCAAGACATTTTGTGCCTCGTTACCTAAAACAAGCTCTGGGTAAAGTGGATATTCTATCAATAATTCCTTAACTTGACCTTTAGCTTTTTCTAAAGCTGAAGGGGTAATTTCAAATTTTGCCTTAGAAAGCTTCCCTTCTTTAGTTGTTGTAGGTTTTGTATTTTTCAATAAATATACCATAGTTTTTGCAATAACTTCCATTTCATCTTCTTTCATACCCAATGTGGTAACAGCTGGGGCTCCTAGGCGAATCCCCGATGTATACCAAGGTCCGTTTTCATCTAGAGGGATAGAATTTCTATTACAAGTCAAGGAAGCTGCTCTTAAAGCAAGTTCAGCCTGCCGACCCGTTAAACCAAACCCTTTGGCAACATCTACTAAAACTATATGATTATCTGTTCCACCAGTAATTACAGGAATATTTTCTTTAATCAGAGCTTTAGCTAATGCTTTGGCGTTTTTAACGATTTGAGAAGCATAAGTTTTGAACGCATCTGTTTTTGCTTCTGCAAAAGCAACAGCTTTTGCAGCTATTACATGAGGCATAGGGCCTCCTAAGACAATAGGACATCCTTTGTCAACTGTTTCACTAAACTCTTTTTGACAAAGCACTAATCCCCCCCTTGGCCCTCTAAGCGTTTTATGAGTAGTGGAAGTCACAATATGAGCATAAGGGATAGGATTATTCACACCTGTCATCACCTTTCCTGCGACCAACCCTGCAAAATGAGCCATGTCAACTAACAGTACAGCGCCAACACTATCAGCAATTTCTCGCATTTTAGCAAAGTCGATAAGCCTGGAATATGCTGAGTAACCAGCAATAAGAATTAAAGGCCTCACCTCTTTTACCTGCCTTTGCAAGGCTGCATAATCAATAAGAGCAGTATTTGGATCTACTTCATATGGAAAAGAGTTCATCATTTTAGCTGTAACGTTGTATCTATATCCATGAGTTAAATGTCCTCCAGAATTTAGAGACATTCCCATCACTTTCTGATTGATTAACAGCTGCCTAATTTTTTCGTGTTCTTCTTTAGTTAGCTCATCCAAATTTTTTTTAGACAAAGCTTCCATTTCCGGCGTTTGCACCTTTTGGTACAAAATAGACCAAAGAGCAACAAGGTTGGCATCTGCACCCGAATGAGGTTGAACATAGGCATGATCTGCTTCAAAAATTTCCTTAGCAAGTTCATTAGCTCTTCCTTCTACGGCATCAACATTTTCACAGCCGGCATAAAATCTATGCCCTACATACCCTTCGCTATATTTGTCCGTAAAAAGATTACCCATTGCTAGCTGCACCTCTAGAGAGGAATAGTTTTCTGAGGCAATCAGCTTTAAATGAGACCTTTGATCTTCTAGCTCTCTAATAATTTCTTTAGGGATCTCGGGGCTTTTTTCCCCTACTGCATCCAATGCAGCCATGTAAGCAATCGCTTTTTTTGTCCTTTTTTCTTTCTTGACTTTGTCAAAATAATTTTCTAAATACATAAGATCTCCTAATAACTAGTAAACAATAGAACATATTTGATATTCCTTTTTCCTTGAAGGAATCATTTATTTTCGGTTAAATTATTTGGTGACGTCTATTCATAAACCAAAATCCTCTGAGGTAAAATGCTTAAAACTCTCAAAAATATTATTGATGTTCAAGAACTCGACATGAAGATGATACGTTTAATGCGTTTAAAAAAAGAACGTCAGAACGAGCTTGCTCATATTGACTCTTTACGTCAAGACTTGAAAAAACAGCTTTTAGAAAAAGAAAATGAAATTGTAGAACTCAATCAAAATATTGCTTCACAAGAGGCTAAAATTGAAGAAGTTTCCGAAAAAATCCAAAAACTTGAATCTAAGCAAATGAGCGTGAAAAAAGTTGATGAATTCAACGCACTGACACAAGAGCTTACCCAATCTGAAAGAGAAAAAGCTGCTACTGAGCAAATAACAAGTGATTTGATCGATAAAAGAAATTTGGAAGAAGAGATTTTAGAAAAAATTAAAGAAAGTCTTAAAGAATCTGAAGATTCAAGTCGAGCACTTGTTGAAGAAATCAAATCTAGTATTCAGTCTATCAACGAAGAAGGCAAAGAATTAAAATCTCAAAGGGATGTTCTTGCAAAAGACGCTGATGTGGAAGTTTTAAAAATTTACGACAAACTTCTTCAAAATAAAAGAGACAGAGTAGTTGTTCCTATTGAAAACAGAACTTGCAGCGGCTGCCACATTGCTTTAACTGCTCAACATGAAAATTTAGTAAGAAAAGGCGAAAAGCTTGTCTTTTGCGAACATTGTTCTCGCATTCATTACTGGCAAGAAAGTGACGCTTTAGAAGGAACATCTGTAGCTACGAAAAGACGTAGAAGAAGGATGGCTGGAGTTTAATTTTTTAGGAAAGGCATGCAATCGCTGCTTAAATTTTAAGCAGAGGAAAGTCTGGACTTCACAGGTGAAGATACCAGAGAAACCCTGGGGGCCGCAAGGCTACGGAAAGTGCAACAGAAAACATGTCCACTGCATACTTTTTGCAGACAGAGTGAAAAATTTGACTTTGAGAGTCAAACACACTTAAGGCAACTTAAGGTGCTGCAAACCCTATCTGAAGCAAGACCTAAAAAAGGGAATGACTTATCACCAGAGTTTTCCCTGCGGATTGGTCGCATGAGGGCTTTGGCGACAAAGCCCCTAGATAAATGATTGCACAGCTTTTAGCTGAACAGAATCCGGCTTACAGACTTTTCCTAAGAAAATGGCAGAGGTTTTTCCTCTGCCTTTTTTTTGCTTTAACTTCTTGGGTGCGCTTTATCATAAGTCTCTTTCTTTAATGTGATAGACACATGGGTATATACCGTAGTTGTAGTCAATGCTTTATGCCCCAGTAACATTTGAATAGTCTTCAAGTCCATTCCATTTTCCAACCAGTGCGTTGCTATAGTATGCCTTATTTTATGGGGAGTGATTTTTTCAGGAATGTTAGACATTTTTAAGTAAGTTTGGAAATTTCTATCTACGGACCTTGTCGTTATCCTTTTCCCCCACTTGTTTAAAAATATGGCATAAGGATCTACTTCTCCTTTATGCTCCTTAGTATCTTGAAACCTTTCAGGATGCTCTAAATATTGACCCAACCACTTACACGCTGTTGATGTTACTGGAAGAACTCTTTCTTTTTTCCCCTTTCCTTGTACTTTTATTTGCTTTGCTTTTGGGTGAAAATCTTCTCGGTTCAAGGCAACTAGTTCACTTAACCTTATACCGCTGCTATAGAAAAGCTCCATAATGCACCTATCCCTAAACCCTAATAGCGAGCTGGTGTCAGGTTGAGAAAAAAGCTCCTCCACTTGCTGATAAGTAATAATTAACGGTAGTGTTTTTTCTCGCTTGGGACTTTCTATATCAAAGATCGCAGAAGTAGTTATCCATTTATTTTCCAAACAAAACCTGGCAAACGAGCGAAGAGATGATAATTTGCGGTGAACAGTTCTACTCTTAGATTTTTTATCATATAAAAATGATAAATAAGACCTTATATGAGACCTTGCAATCTCGCTCAATTGCAGTTTTTTGTGATTTTGCAAAGAATAAAATTCCCGCAAGTCTAGAAGGTAATTACGAACTGTGTGCTTTGAGCAATTTTTCACATAAAGAAGGTAATTTTCAAACCTCTCAAGCGCCTCTAGAAATAACACCTTTTCTCCTTCCGATTTTCAAGATCTATAATTTCTTAAAATATTAAGCAAAGAAGTATTTTTTAAATAACCCCGACTTCAAGAGCTACTACATCTTGAGGTAAAACCTGCTCGGAAGTCCACTCAGCTTCCTTTTTAAGAGTTTTCTCAGAAATATATGAAAATGGAACTCCCTTCACTCTTTTTTGTAGGTCAAATAAATACTGATAAATTTTTTCAAAAAAACTTTCTTGTTGGTAATGCCTGTTTTTCACCTTCAGAAGGCTTATACTTCTTTCTCTTGCTTTTTCCAAATAGCCTAACTTCCAAATATAATGAAGGGTCTTCCAAACTTCTTTAACAACAAAGAAAGGAACAACAAAACCGGATAAATAAGTATTCTGTAGGTATTCTGCCCTAGAAGAAAAATCCTTTTCAGAATAATTTATTGAAGCAAGCCCCCTATATGCTACATACCCTCCTAAAAAGCTACCCACACATCGAAAAACAACTTCAGAAAGCTTGTTAATTTTCTTAGAGAGTAAATATCCCTTTTTAAAAGCAGAAAAAAAGCTTACTTGAAAATTTTCCATTTTTATTACCACATTAGAAGCAGTAACTTGACTCTCATCTTCTTCTGGAAAATCAAAAACCTCTTTCTCTAAGCTGTTATCCAGTGTTTGACTTAAAGGTGGAATATAATATGTATTTTGACTTCGTAAAAAAGCTAGGTGCTTTACAGCTTCATTTAAGATCAAATTTTTATCGATAATGCTATTTAATTTTTTTGCCTCTTCAATCCATTTATCTCTTATAATAGCAAAATTTCCAACATTCCACACATCCTTGTGAAATTTCAAAAGTTGCTTTCCAAGCATATAAGGAATACAAAAAGATAGCACTAAGCTTAAGTTTTGTTGCCCTTTTGAGGAAAATTCATTTTCAGGAAGGCCCCAAGTAGAAAAAGCTAAGTAACTATGAAATAAAGCACCCACAGTTAAGATTTGCAAACCCATCAAACTAGTAAAATGTGTTTTATTTTGCTTAAGTACTCGATAGCCTTTATGAAAGGTTTTTAAAATCCCCTCATTAGTGTTTTCCACCCTTTGATATATAGCAGAAAGATCTTTTTCTTCATTCAGATTAACTTCGTATAGCACAGCAACTCCCCTAATCAATTTGAAAATTGGCAAAACATAGTCGATATCAAAAAAATTATAAACAAATTTTTTAAACAAAAAAAACTTTCGCTTTACAGTTTTGTTAAATTTAAAAAAAAAATCTTAGTTCATTAAGTTTAAGAATTTTAAATGTAAGGGCAAAGGAAAGAAAAAACTATGTGGAATACGCTGCAAAAAAACATCCCTAACTTGGTTAAGCCTTTGAACAAGACTTAATTGAGTTGGATCTTGTTTTTTTACTTCTTTTATTTTTTTAGCATGTGTTGAGCTTAGTTTTTGCATAATTCCTATATTGGCAATTTGCATTGCAATATTATACGAAAGATTTAAAAGACCAATCACCTCTCCTGTCCACTCTATAGGATGACCAAGTATGCTCGGGATCTCTCCAGATTGATAATCGTGGATTCCCTGTAACGTAGAATCTTTTATGCCGCTAATATAGATGCGAATTACACCTAAAAAAAGTATTTCTCGAGCAATAACGGCTATCTTTTTTTTCAATGAAACAAATTGCCATCCCATTTTAAATCGCTGGAAAAAGGATTGGTTCATTTCTTTTTCTATTTCTTGATATGAGCTTTGTAAATCAGTATCCACTTTGAGTAGATCTTCTTTGTCATCAACATCACTAAGATTTCCTGGATCAGGAAAATGACTAAGGGAACAAAAAGAATTGTATAAATACCTTTCTTTTAACTGCAGCTTTTCAAAATATATTTTTTCGCGGTCTTTTCTTGGCACATTTGCATTTGCAATATGAACTTGGAAAAGCTTATCTATTTTTGCTAAAGCTCCAACTGCCTGCAGGTTATTTAGTATATTCCACACAGATTTTCCAACAAAAAAAGATAAGGAACCCCATTCGGAAATATGCCCTTGTACCGGAGATATTCCCAGTTCTTTAAGCTCTTGTATAGTCGATAAATACGCTAAGTAAGCTGCCGTTGCAGAGCCCCCCATAACTCCAGTCGTGAAAACTCCACTCATAAAGCCTGCTATTTTATAAGCACACTTCTTCCAAGTGGAAGCTCCCTTTGTAATAACGCCCCATCCTTCCTTAACCAGACCCGATGAGTTATATGATTCCACTGTTTTAAATAATTCGGATAGCGCCTTATTAACATTGAAGTTTTGCCCTTCTATGTCCTCTTGAAAAACTTCTCTCTTTACATCTGCTACTGCCATTTTTTCTCCTTAATTACTATGTAGCTTTAGCTACAATATTTATAAAAAAACGGCGATTTATGTAGCATATGCTACATAGACAAGACAAGTAATATTTTTATTTTATTAAAAAAATTTAACTTCGTTGTAAATATTCAGAGATTTTTGACAGAGTCTCTTGAGAAATATGATGTTCAATTCCTTCTACATCATTTTCTGCAGTAGCCTGAGAAACACCCAGTTTAAGCAAAAATTTTAAAAGGGTTTCATGCTTTTTTTTACTTTGATGAGCAAGCTTGTCTCCTTTTTTTGTTAAAAAAATAGGCCCTCTGGTTTGATTTTTTAAGTACCCTTCGAGCTCCAGTCTGGATAAAGTCCTAATTACAGTCACGTGAGATACTCCAAGGTGTTTTGCAAGGTCGCAAACTCTGGCTTCTCCTTTATTGCTAATTAGGTCTTGGATAAGTTCCGTATAATCTTCTGCTGATTCGATTAAATCTCTTTTACGCTTGATTTTAAAAGGATCTGCTCTAGTAAGGGGCTTGTTTTTCATAAGAAGCTATGTTAGAATTCTTTCCAATAAAAGCAAAATTTAAAAAAATAAATGATTACTTTAGATTCCCTTTCTAAGAAGCTCGGAACAAGAGTTCTATTTGATGATGTAACTGTTACTTTTAACGAAGGAGCTCGTTATGGATTAACAGGGCCTAACGGAGCTGGAAAATCTACGCTTCTAAAAATTATCATGGGACAAGAGCCTCCTACTACTGGCCATGTCTCTCTTCCTGAAAAAGTAGGATACCTCAAACAAAATATTGAAGAGTTTGCTAATTTTACCGCAATAGAGACTGTTATTATGGGTAATGCCCGCTTGTGGGATGCTTTATCTGAAAGAGACAGATTATATGAAGTAGAAATGACAGACGAAGTAGGGATGCGTCTTGGTGACTTAGAAGAAATCATTGCAGATGAGAATGGCTACACAGCTGAAGTTGATGCTGAAGTGCTTCTCATTGGAATGGGGATACCAAAAGATGCCCATGAAGAAAAAATGCACTCCCTTCCAACAGACTGGCAATTTAGGATTTTATTATGTCAGGCATTATTTGGAGACCCTCAAGCTCTTATTTTAGACGTACCGACAAACCATTTAG
>JASFVE010000066.1:0-10206 GCA_050049995.1 Chlamydiota bacterium
AGACTGAAGGACGACAATTACATAGTGCTAACTGCCATTCGACAAGACCGCCGGGCTCTTCAATATGCTAGTGAAAGACTTCAACAAGAATATAGAAATGTTTCATTGTGTCAAACTGTTACATATCTAATGAACCCTAGAACCTTTTTTCCAACTCTTGCCTAGTTTTTTTTAAAGAACTTAAAAAAAACAAAGGAATTAAAGTCTTAGTATTTATTTAATCCAAAAGACTAATTGTTTTTTAATATCGCATATATTAGTTGGTAAACTAATAGAAACGATAAGTCATAATGAAGTTCCTTAGATTTTTACAGATTGGGCTTTTGGCTCTTTTAATTTTTTTCCTATTTCAGGAAAAAGAATACCCTCTGCAAGCCGCTGGAAAAGAATTTTTTGCTAAAAGTAAAAGAAGAAGCTATTACGGAAGAAGAGGAAGACACACTTATTACAGATACCCTCGATATTACTTTCGGTTTTATTTTTCTCCTAACTATCGATCTTATGGATATTACTATACCTTTGTTTCTTTAAATATAAGTGATGACAGATATATCGGGAACCGGATCTTGAATGTTTATTTTGATGGGATCAGGGTTTATTTACCTCCGGCAAGCTTTTCTGGCAACCGGGGGCATTTTTCTTATAAAGTTTATCCTGGCTATCACACCATTGAATGGACTATAGAAAAATCAAATGGCAGTATTGCAAGACTAAGTGAAACTTTTTACACTGATAGATACTCTCAAAATGTAAATATTTCTATCGAAGGTGATAACTTTTATATCCAATAAAATATTATGGCAATTTTACCCCCTAAAAGAATCTACTACAAAAACGAAATAGAAATCCGTCCCTTTTCGACAGAAGATGCCAAGGCTATCTACCAGGGATATAAAGATAGCGTTACTGACTTAAAAAAGTTTATGGCATGGGCTCACATAAAAACAGACTTTGAAAAAGCCTGTCTTTTGTATGCAGAATTTAATTACAAAACAATTTTATGTACGGATATCCACTTTACTGGATTTGATAAAAAAACATCCGAGTTTCTTTTTTGTTCTTCTTTATATCCACATGACCGCTTGAATACTAATGCCTATGAATTGGGGTATTGGGTTTCTTCTAACCATCATGGTAAAGGGCTTGGCACGCTTGCAGCTAAAGCTATGATTGTACTTGCCTTTGAATACTTTGATGCAGATCGTGTCTCTGTTCGTTGCAATTTAGATAATGAGGGAAGTAAGGCTGTCATTCATAAATGTGGATTTAAAGAAGAAGGCATTATGAGAAATGCCCTTAAAAAGCCTTCTGTTGAAATGGTACAGGATGGATATTCTACTCAAAGAGATACCTACCTTTACAGCTTGCTTCCTGAAGACTTATCAGACCTAGACTGGTATAAACCACTTTTTCGTGATATAGAGATAATAACCTATCAGCAAGAACTCAAAAAAATTGCAGAAGAAAGATAATTATTTAAAAATAAACATCTTTTTTTATTATGTGGTTTAAACCATTTAAATTTATGAGGATTGGATTGAGAACTTTATCATTTTTTTTATCATTATCTTTTTTAATGAGTGGATGCTCATTTAATGATAACTCCTTGAAAGGATCAGGAAAAAAGGAAAGACAGTTTCGAGAAATGCCGCATTTTTCACGTATAGAAGTTGATGGACCTGTTAATGCTTTTTTCAAACAATCAGAAGAGAGATCTGTTGTTGTAGAAACAGATAGCAACTTAGTTGATAACATTCAAACGTCAGTAGAAGGGAATATATTGAAAATTAGCTATTATAGACCGCAAGAGTACTCTAAAGTAGATTCCTCTATTGGCTTGAACGTTTATATTAGTAACCCAGAGCTTAATGAAATTAGAAACTTTGGCCCTGCAAATGTTTCCTCTGATAGTGTTATATCACAAGAATACCTGGAACTAGTTAACTCCGGATCGGGAGATATTAAATTAACTCTTTCTGTGGAAACTTTAAATGCAGATAACAAAGGATCTGGCTTCATACAGCTTAAAGGTGACACTTACCATCAAAACATAGCAATCTACGGATCTGGTCAATATGAAGGATTAAACTTAATGAGCCAAAGTGCATCCGTAGTTATTATTGGAGCTGGTGACGCCTCTTTAAGTGTTGAAAAAGAATTGGATATACAAATATTGGGAAGTGGAGACGTTAAATATAAAGGCGATCCTAAAATCTCCAGCCAAGTTATTGGATCAGGCACTATTAAAAAATTATGAGTCTTTCAGCCAATCAGGCATTACTTTATCTAGAAAGTCCATAAACTTCCATAGGCCGACTCTATATTCATAGTTGCCGGCCTTATCAAAACTACCTTCTGGAAAAGCTATTCCAACTCCATAAAGACAAGGCGCTATTATTCCCTTTGTTTTATCGTAAGAATCCAAGTTAATACTTCCAATCTTAATCGATTTTCTTCTATCAAAGCCTACAGCGTAAATGACCTTAGAGCACTGCGAAAGATAATCTGCAAAAGCATTACTTTGGACATGTACCCTTTCAATAGAAGGGTGAATTTTCACATCTAGATTTTTTTTTGCCCAAATAGCGGAGTATCCCTTTAAACCTGTGTTATCATATAAAATCCAGTCATCAAAATATTGTGCATACTTTAACGGCGATTTATAAAAGTTCACTACTTTCTTTACGTTAGCATCGATTAGATTGTACATGGTAACAACTGCGCTGTGAGAAGAACCAAACACCCCTACCACATCTTCAGAACTCACTTTTTCATGTAAAAGATCAGGGTTCATAGCTATTTCAAGTGAAAGAGTACTTTTAGGATAATCTAATGACTTAGCCTCAGAACCAATTGCTAAAATGATTTTTTTAGAAGTAAACTGCTTTGCCTTACACTGCACTTTCCAGATATCTTTGTAAGGTTCTATTTCCTGAACAGAACAAGCATGCTGATGTACTTTTTTTCTTAGAATCTCTGTGACATATTGCAAAGGAGAGGAAATATAGGATAATAGACAGGTATCTTCTGGATTTAACTTTGAAAGAGGAAACTTGTCAAAGGATCTATCCATTTCAAAAGACTTGCAATAAAGAAGAAATTTGTTAAAAAGAGATACTTTAGTATTACTCGAAACATTGTACCACTTTAGACCAAGGTCTCCTACCTTAAAGAAAGGATCTATCCAAGCTATTTTATTGGGATCAACTTGTGCATCCAAAAGTTTTCCTACAGCTGCAATGCCTGCAGGACCTGCGCCAATTACTGCCCAATCAAAATCTGAAACAACTGTTGAAGATTGCAAAGTCTAAATATAAAAATTTTTATAAAAACTAATGGAAAATTTACACTTTTTCTATAAATTGATGAAGCATTTTTTAATTAACGAGTAGATCTTTATGAAAACAAGTGTTGTTATAGCAAGCATTATTACTCAATGCGATGGCATTATCACATCAACTCGAAAATCAACTGTTTCAGAACAAAAGAAACGAGATGTCATTGTCACTGCTTTAAAAATTCGCCTTAAAGCAGAAACCCTTCTAAAAAACAGATTACTTTTAGAAAGAACGGAAGAGTGCAGAAATAACAATCTTATTGTAAAAACAGCTATCCTTAGCACTTCCTCCTTACTTTTATTTATTTTCCTTTTTAAAGGCCTGGGTAAGAATTGGAATAAAAGCATGAAATTATCGAGCTGTGTTTCAGAAATATTTACAGCAGCATTAGTATTAGGATAATAGCCATAGAAGCCATCCCTAAGTCTTCCGTTAAAGTAACAGTGCTTAAAGGAACATTGAGCACTGTTCCCATACAAGCACATTTAACATCCAACCCCTGCTTAAGAGCGATAAGGACACCTATAGCACTAAACACCATCAAGATGATGGTAAAGCAATAGATCCAAAATGGTGCGTAAAAGGTAAGATATCCTGTAGCCAAAAAAAGTTCTAAAAAAGGATACACATAAGCATATCCTTTGGATTTTTTTGCTAGTAGGTCGTACATTTGAAACCCTTTTGCAAATCCATTTAAGTCCATAAACTTAAACATGAAAAACAAAAGGAAAAAAATTCCCATAAAATAGTGCATTACTATCGGCATTAAGAAACTATAAGGGGAAGCTAAAGAAAAAGCCCCCCATATGCTTACCAGTATTACAACAAAAAGTGGCCAATATTTTTTCAAAAATCATTTCTCCGTTTACATAATTTCTGCTGCTAGCGCTGCAAGATCTGATCTTTCCGTTTTATCTAAATAAATGCACCCAAAAAGTCTTTGATCTTTAAACTTACCAATTGTGTAAGTAAGACCATTAGAATCTTTATCCAAATAAGGATTATCAATTTGCGTTGGATCACCTGTTAAAATAACTTTAGTCCCCCTGCCGGCCCTTGAAATAATTGTTTTCATTTCATGAGGTGTTAAGTTTTGCGCTTCATCAATAATCATGTATATTTTAGGAAGAGTTCTACCTCTAATATAAGTCACAGCCTCCATTTCTATCTTGCCACTTTCCATTACCCATTCCATGGTCGACTTCCCATTATCTTCGCCATTGATATTTTGGCATAAAACTTCAAGGTTATCATAAATAGGCTGCATCCAGTGATAAAGTTTCTCTTCTTTTGTACCTGGGAGGTACCCTATGTCTTTTCCCAGTGGAACTATTGGCCTGGACACTAAAATTTTAGAGTAAGAGTTTTCATCAAACACTTTTCGCATCCCACATGCCAGAGCCATTAGCGTCTTTCCAGTGCCTGCAGGCCCTAAAAGGGAGACTAAAGGGATATCATCTCTAATAAGAAGATCTACAGCACATTTTTGTTCCACATTAAGGGGTTGAATACCCCAAATATCTTTTTTAATGTGAATCAAAGGCTCAAGCATAGACAGCTTTTGATTGAACTTACACACAGCAGAAGAGTTTTCAGCAGATTGCAAAATACAGTATTCATTGGCCAGAAAATCTTTCATGGGTGTGATTTTCCCATCCTTATAAAAAAGATCAATCGCTGCTTTTTCCACATGCATCTTTTTAACCCCTCGATGCATATCGTCAAATGAAATATGAAGAGCTGAATAATCTTCAGCATTAAGACTCATAGCTTCCGCCTTAACTCTAGATACAAAATCCTTAGATACAAAAACTACTTTTTCTCCTGCATGGTGCAGCTCATAAGCCATCATAAGAATTTTATTACTATTGCGGTCTAAAGGAAGAGGGAAACCTTTATATTTTGAAGAGCTGCCATTTAACTGTACTCTCAGTTTGGGTCCTTCCGGTAGCTGAATACCTTTTTGTAAAGACTTGTGCTCTGCTTTGAAAGAATCAATATACCTAATTATTTCTCTCGCATTTTGACCTAGCTCGTTATGATGCTTTTTATAGTTATCTAACTCCTCTAGAACAATTAATGGAATAACAACATCATTGTCTTTAAATTTTTTTAAAGCTCTTGGATCATGTAATAATACATTAGTATCTAAAACAAAGGTTTTTCGCATCCAGCTCCCCTCTTTTAAGCGTCTATCAATTTTGGACAATAGCCAATTTTGATTTCGCCGTACAGATCTTTTTCAAGGAACTATTCGTCCCCCTAAAGAAGCAATTATGTGCAAGTTATTCGTTTAAAAAAAAGATTCAATTTAATAAAAATTTTCATAAAAACAGACAAGATCTCTAACAGTTTAAAGTACTTTATTTATATAAAGTCTTTACAAACAGTTATTTGTGGAATAAACGAGCAATCAGAATGCCAAAGTGCTAAAATCGTTGACCCTATCACTCATGTCTGCTATAATGATCAGTGTAATAAAATTTGCATAACGGAGTAATCCTCATGATAATCAACCCAAAAGTCTTGAGCATCCCACCATACTTATCCACTTCATGGAAAAACATCATAAGTTTGCACTTAGAGGAAAAATCTCACACATATATTTTAATAGTCCAATTAAAGAGCGGAACGAAAATAGAAATTCCTAATCTAGAAAAAACTGTCATCGAAAAAATTTTCAACTCACACGCCAAGTACTTAGAAAGTGACACTGAAACACCTAAAGCTACTAATAACCCCCTGTCGTTCGGCATGCCTTTAAAATTTGGGATTGATTCAATAGACTCATTAGGAACTGCTATGCAACATAACCCTGAACAAGCAGATACCCCTCCTCTCCCTTCAGAAATTTTATCTAAAATTACAAAAATTGTGAAAGTTCTAGGCATAGAAGATTCTCAACACCTACCTAAACCTGAACCCCACTGCAACTGCCTTCACTGCCAAATTGCAAGAGCGCTACAAGTTGCTCCCGGTGGTATTGAAGAAAATTTAGACGAAGAAGTAAAAGATGAAGAACTTACCTTCAAAGAGTGGGAAATAGAGCAAACAGGTGAAAATATGTACTCTGTTACCAATCCTTTAGACACGCAAGAACAATACAATGTTTTCTTAGGAGAACCTATCGGATGTACATGTGGAAAGAAAGATTGCGAGCATATTAAAGCAGTTTTACGCAGCTAATCATTAAAAACACTTGGAGTTTAACTTTTTTCTATCTACTATTTTTAGTAAGGTAGATTAATGGAGTTTTTTTATGATTAGGCAATTTATATTTCTTTTTGCAATTGTTTTATCGAGTGCATTTTGCCATCAAAAAAATAATCAAAAATCTTTTAAAGCTTTTACCGGAAAAGTTTTAGGAAACAAGGTTAGACTCAGAGCAAAACCTGACATTGAAAGTCACATCATTCAACAATTAGGAAAAAATGACCTCTTATTAGTCTTAGAAGACGCAGATCAGTTTTGGGCGGTCAAGCCCCCCAACGAACTAAAAGCGTATGTTTTTAGAAGTTATATTTTAGACGATGTCGTAGAAGCAAATAGAGTAAACATTCGACTAGGTCCATCTGTTACTTCTCCAGTAATCGGTCAGCTTCAAGCAGGGGATAAAATCCAGGGAGTAGTTTCTAGTGAAAATAAAAAATGGCTTGAAATTGCACCTCCTGAAAATACCCGATTTTATGTTTCTAAAGAATTTCTTTCTTACGCAGGCGGCGCAGACTACTTTATCTCTATGGAAAGGAGAAAAGAAAAGGTAACCTCTCTTTTGGATAAGGCATACACAGTCTACCAAGAAGAAATTAAAACTTCTTTTGAAGAAATGACTCCTACAAACGTCATTGACATCCTACAAAACATTATTAAAAACTACAGTGACTTCCCTTCACATGTTTATAAAGCCAAAAAACTTATGGCCGACTTCCAGGAAAAATACGTAGAAAAAAAACTAACGTATCTTGAAGAAAAATCAGCTAAAGCAGATGACATTAAAGATGAGAATTTATTTCCAAAAATTGAGATACCCCAAAAACAGAGCATTGTTAAAAATGATAAGGATGAATTTTACACAATTGCTGATGGCTCCAAATTTTGGGAAAATATAGAAAAATCATTATTTTCTAATTGGGTTGCTTTTCATACAAATAAAACCCAAAAAGACTTTTACAATGAACAAAAAGCTAACGCCCTTTTTGTATCAGGAATAGTTCAATCTTATAATAAAGCCATGTCAAACAGACCTGGTGACTACATCCTTAAAGACAAGAGCAACATTCCAGTGGCTTTTTTGTATAGTACAACTGTTGATTTAGAACGTTATATTGGCAAAAATGTAAAAATGTTAGTTTCTCCTAGACCTAACAATCATTTTGCCCACCCTGCTTATTTTGTTTTAGACGTTAGATAAAATGGAACTATATAATTGGGCTCATCAAATTCTAACTTCGACAAAGCTAGAAGATAAGCTCTTCTCTCCTGATAAATTAACCGACACTCTTGCAGCGAGCCCTCTTATCATTAAAGAACCTGCCAGGTCTTATGAAATGCGGTTTCAAAAAAGATCAACTTCTGAAAAACTCCCTCCTTTTCACGAACATCACTTAGAAGATAAAAGAGCTATTTGTCTTCATAGATTTGCAGGTCATGAATTATTGGCAGTTGAAATTATGGCGTATGCCCTTTTAGCATTCCCTCAAGCCCCTAAATCTTTTAGAAAAGGAATAGCAAACACCTTAAAAGAAGAGCAGAGTCACGTAAAAATTTACCTTACCCGCATGCAAGAAATGGGCCTTTCACTTGGAGACTTACCTCTTTATAAACATTTTTGGTCTCATGTAAAATTTTTCACAGATCCCTTAAAGTATTTAAGCGCTATGAGCCTTACTTTTGAAATGGCTAACTTGGACTTTGCCCCTCATTACAAATCTTCTTTCGAGCGATACGGGGACTTTGCCAGCGCCAAAATTTTTGATACCATCATAAAAGATGAAATCAAACATGTATCATTTGGATATTCATGGTTAACCAAACTTAAAGACAAAAACCAGTCTTCCTGGGATGCTTACACAGAACATTTAAATCCATTGCTTTCCCCTAAAAGATCTAAAGGATTTATTTTTCAAAGTAATTTAAGACAAAAAGCGAATATCCCCAACGACTGGATAGAGAAAGTAAGACAAGCTTAATTCTTTTCTTCCCAATGGATTGTTTTAGCAATACCATCTAGATTTTCTTTAAGACTTATTTCTTTAGAGGTTGCTACCCCCAACTCTTTCAGTTTTTTAGCACTAACCATTACCCTTGATTCCATAGATGAGTTAGCCTGGTTAAAGGCTTCCACTGACTGGTTTAGAGACTTCCCTAAACGGTTCCAATGATCAGATAGTGTATAAAGCCTTTCATACAACTCTTTACCTAAAGTCCCTATTTTAAGTGTATTTTTGGTAATAGCATCTTGCTTCCAGATATGGGCTATTGCCCTTAAAATAGAAATTAAAGTGGTAGGAGAGGCTAAGATAATGTTATCCCTTACCCCAGATTCAATTAAAGTAGGATCACTTTGAACAGCTGCACTTAAAAAAGACTCAGCTGGTAAAAATAAAATCACATACTCTGGGGTCTTTTTAAACTGCATCCAATATTCTTTTGCAGACAATTCTTTAATATGCCTTTTAACAGCCACCGCATGATCCTTTAATTTTTGCTCTTTCACTGCTAAATCTTCTGTTGCCATAGCTTCAAAATAAGCTTCTGTAGGCGTCTTGGCATCAATCACAATATTCTTATCAGATGGCAAATGGACCACAAGATCGGGTCGAAATTGTTTGGACTGACTAACAATATTGGGTTGCTCAAAAAAATCACATCTATTTAATAACCCTGCTAGCTCTACTACCCTTTTTAAATGCAACTGCCCCCAAGAACCTCGAATATTAGGAGACTTTAAAGCTCTAGAAAGTTCCATTGTTTCCTTTCTTAAGTTTTTCTCCATATCTACTAAGTGATGTATCTGCTCTTGCAAAGAAGTGTATGCTGACTCTCTTTTCCTTTCAATTTCATGAGTTTGTTTTTCTACCTTATCCATTACTTCTTTAAGTGGCGCTACAAGACTTTGAATAGAACTATGGCGATGCGTTAAATCTTCCTGCGCTCTTTGGTAGTACTTTTCCGATAAATTTAAAAAGCTGTCTTGATTTTTCTGAAATATTTCTAATGAAATGGATTGAAATTGTTTTTGAAAATATTTAAAAAAAATAAAGCAAAGAATCGAAAAAGCTAAAATCAGAAATATCAGTTCAATTTTCAAAGTCATCAGGATCTGGCTCATAATCAATTAAGACTTTAGACTTCTTTCCGGCTATTTTGCGAATGAAAGCTAAAATAATTCCTAAAAACACATAACACCATGATACGACTAATAAGACAATCGCAAAATAGTGTAAAATACCATAAAGGAATAAAATTCCTAAAACCACTGTTAAGAACGCTAAATTGAAAGAAGGAATACGAAAAT
Organism: Chlamydiota bacterium; assembly: GCA_050049995.1. Classification (GTDB taxonomy): domain Bacteria; phylum Chlamydiota; class Chlamydiia; order Chlamydiales; family SM23-39; genus 21-14-0-10-35-9. The sequence goes on from JASFVE010000066.1 coordinate 9,856, forward strand.
TGAGAGTCTTTAAGCTAGGGAATTTCCAGCGGCTAACCATTAAATATCCCAAAAGGACATTAGCTACTGTTAAAATAGATACTCTTAAAACTTGTGATATAGGAACCATCTCTACAAAAAAAGGATAAAGAAAAAACAAGTTTATAGATACAGATGCAGCTGAAGCTGCGGTAATAGGAAGTCCCGAAAAATGCTTTTTCTTAACAAGGTTTTTTATGAGCTCCTTTTTAGCTTCAACCCCTTTTACATTAAACCTAACTAATCGCAAAACTCCACAAAGAGAATATACCATAGCTCCTGTAGCGCTAATAAATGATAAGAATGTTCCTTGTTCTAGCGACAGGCTTTTTA
>JASFVE010000067.1:0-10162 GCA_050049995.1 Chlamydiota bacterium
AACAGCTTCTTCAAATTTAATGGTGAGGTGAAATTTTTTGCTTGCGCCTTTTTGAGATCGACTGTGGTTGTCAGAGCTTTCAAATCCAAAAAAAGAATCAAAAACCGACTCTGTCCCACCACCAAATGCTCCCATAAAAGTTCGAAGGGCTTCTTCCATAGAGGCAAATCCATGTGAGCTGCCAGCTCCCATAGAGGCATTTAGTCCTTCTTCACCATATTGGTCATAAAGCTGTCGTTGCTTAGGGTCACTTAATACTTCGTATGCTTGAGAAACTTCTTTAAAATGAGCTTCCGCAGCAGCATCTCCAGGATTTTTATCAGGATGATACTTTAGTGCTTTTTTTCGATAAGCTTTCTTGATCTGTTCCTGTGTAGCATTGCGCTCAACGCCTAAAATTTGATAATAGTCTTGCATGATGATGGTCTATATTTTTAACACGTGATTATAACAAAAGAGGAAAATTTTTAGCAAATAAAGTTAAAAAGTGCTAACTGAGCTTAGTAAGACTTTCTAGCTGCGTTTTTAGCTCTTTTTAAAGCGGCTTTAGATTTAGCTCTTTTTTTATCAGAAGGTTTGTCGTGATAGCGGTGTGCTTTATTGCATTTCATAACGCCTTCTTTATCAAGTTTTTTCTTTAGGGCTCGTAGGGCTTTATCTATTGGTTCTCCAATTCGAACTTTAACACTCGACATAAGTTTTTAGTACTCCGGTTGTTTTTTGCACAAAATAATAATTAATTAGGTTGTTTAGATCAAGAACCTCTCAAATACAAGATCTCTAAATCATTTAAATTGGTAAATTTTTTATTTAACCATTTGTCCCACAAATAGTGAGACAAGAAGTCAATATTGGGCTTCAAGGACATCCAGCGGGCATTATCATGGTCTATTTTTTTCTTTAATATTTCTGTCTCACAAGAACAAAGAATTGTAGGATTTTGCATGTTTTTTTGCATAAACTGGTCAATTTTTGACAGGTATGGACCCTTAAAAGAGGCTGAAGGCCCCTCTTTTTTCCCTTCTAAAACAAAAATTCCATCAATTTTCGCATCCAAAAGAATAAAAAAACTGCCGGATATATCTGGTGTGAAAGCTTTAAGGGAAGAAAAAGTAATAAGGGGAATGTTCAGGCTATAACATAAAGATTTGGCTATGGTAGCTGCGACTCTAGAACCAGTATAAGATCCTGGACCAATACCTGTGCAAACAAAATCAATAGAAGAAGGATCTGGGAAAAAATCAAGTATAGCTTTAAAAGTGTCGTTAGAGAGCTGCCTTTTATTTTCAAGAAAGACATGTTCATTGACTTTTCCATTTTTTAGAACAGCAATAACGGAGCTGTCAGTGCTAGTTTCTAAAATTAAACCTTGATGATCCATGGTAATTTAAATTATGGGTTGATACTGTTTATTTTATAGGGGAGATTATATCATAAGAAAGTGCTTTTTCAAAGCGAACATATTGCATAGATTTGTTAACACTTGTTAAGGTATGATCCTTATTTATGACTTTTATGCTATTGTGAGGCTTAATTTTGGACGAAAAAAATAAAGATTCTAAACACCCCGAAATAGAAATAGAGAAAGAAAAGCAGCTTCCCCGTATTGCTCCTGTATTTCCTGAGGAAGTTTTTATTATACCGCTTACAAGGCGTCCTTTTTTCCCTGGAATGGCAGCTCCCATTATCATTGAACCAGGTAGCTATTACGAAGCTTTAAAGCAAGTTTCAAAAACCAACCATAAGTGCATGGGTGTTTTCTTAACGAAAGATGAAGATGCAAATATTTATAAGCTTGGCATCGATGATATTTATCATGTGGGTGTAGTGGCTCGTATCTTACGAATAATTCCGTTAGAGCAAGGTGGAGCTCAAGTTGTATTAAATATGGAAAAGAGAATTTCCATTAAAGAAGAGGTCAAGGAATTATCATTAAAAGCAAAAGTAGAATATCATGATGATCTGCCTCCAGATCATCTTTCAAAAGAACTTAAGGCTTATTCCATTAGTATTATCTCTACTATTAAAGAGTTGCTCAAACTTAATCCTCTTTTCAAAGAAGAACTGCAAATTTTTCTCGGGCACTCTGACTTTACAGAACCAGGGCGGTTAGCTGATTTTGCTGTTGCCTTAACTACAGCAACAAGAGAAGAGTTGCAAGATGTCTTAGAGACATTCGACTTGCAGCATCGTATTGATAAAGCTCTATTACTTTTGAAAAAAGAGCTTGATCTCAGCAAGCTGCAAAGCAATATCAATCAAAGGATTGAAGCGAATATTTCCAAAACACAACGTGAGTTTTTCTTAAAAGAGCAGCTAAAAGCAATCAAAAAAGAACTTGGCATGGAAAAAGATGATAAAAGCTTTGACGTGGAAAAGTTCGAAAAGCGCTTGGAAGAAAGAAAAGTGCCTAATGATGTGATGAAAGTGATCCATGATGAAATGGAAAAACTAAACTCTCTAGAAATACAGTCTCCTGAATATTCTGTCAGCCGTAACTACTTAGACTGGTTGACTGTAGTTCCCTGGGGCATGTTGAGTAAAGAAAATGACGATCTTGAAGTTGCTGAGAACGTTCTAGAAGAAGATCACTATGGCCTGAAAGACATTAAAGAGAGAATTTTAGAGTTTATTGGAGTGGGTAAACTAACAGGGGGCATAAAGGGAAGTATTATTTGCCTTGTTGGTCCTCCAGGGGTTGGTAAAACTAGCATTGGAAAAAGTGTTGCTAGAGCCCTGAATAGAAAATTCTACCGCTTTTCAGTTGGCGGTATGAGAGATGAGGCGGAAATTAAAGGACATAGAAGAACTTACATAGGTTCCATGCCCGGTAAAATGATTCAAGCACTGAAAAGCACTGAAACGATGAATCCTGTGATTATGATTGATGAAATTGATAAAATGGGCATGAGCTTTCATGGAGATCCAGCATCAGCTCTTCTAGAGGTGTTAGACCCGGAGCAGAATAAAGACTTTTTGGATCATTATTTAGATGTTCCTTGTGATTTATCTAATGTACTTTTCATGGTTACTGCAAATATTATTGATACAATTCCCGAACCATTAAAGGACCGTATGGAGATCATGCGTCTTTCTGGATATATTCAAGCTGAAAAAGTTGAGATCGCAAAAAAATACCTTATTCCTAGGAATCGCAAAAAAATGGGATTAAAGGCTACGCAAATACAATTTTCCAAAAATGCCGTAGCGGGGATTATTTACGGGTATGCCCGTGAAGCTGGTGTAAGGAATTTAGAAAATCTGATTAAAAAGATTTTAAGAAAAATAGCCATGAAGGTTGCAAAGGAAAAAGATCCAAAGAAGATAGAAAAGACTGTTATAACAGATGAAAATTTAGATGAATATTTAGGGAAGCCCATCTTTACTTCTGATCGTTATTATGAACATACACCCATTGGAGTATGTACGGGTCTTGCTTGGACATCACTTGGTGGAGCAACTCTTTATGTTGAAGCATCTCAGTCTCCAGCAGACCGAACTGACATGAAACTTACAGGTCAAGCAGGAGATGTGATGAGAGAGTCAGCAATGATTGCCTGGAGCTTTGTGCATAGTAATTCAAAAAAATATGTACCTGGTGTCGAATTTTTCCCTAAAGCACAAGTTCATATTCACATTCCAGAAGGCGCAACTCCTAAAGATGGCCCTTCAGCTGGAGTTACCATGGTAACATCTGTACTGTCTCTGCTTTTAAATGAAAGAGTCAGAGACGATCTTGGAATGACTGGAGAAATAACCTTAACGGGGAAAGTTCTTCGTATTGGTGGAGTCAGAGAAAAGCTTATTGCTGCTAGAAGGTCACACTTGAATGTGTTAATTTTTCCTAAGGAGAATAGGAGAGATTACGATGAGCTTCCAGATTACTTAAAAAAGAAAATAGAAGTCCATTTTGTGGACTATTATGACGAGGTCTTTAATATTGCTTTCCCAAAAAGAAAAATTAAGATTTCAGCTGAAAAGCCAACAAAAAAGACTGCAGCCAAAGCAGCTAGAAAAAAAAGTCCAAGAGCTAAAAAAACAAGGTAACACTATTGTTACTGTAAACGGCTCCTTTGATTTGCTGCATGCAGGTCATTTGCAAATGTTATATGAAGCATCCCTGCAGGGCGATATATTAATTGTTGCCTTAAATACTGATGCTTCTATACGTGGCTATAAGAGTGAGAAAAGACCTATTATAGAACTTGAGTATCGTCTGCAAATGATGAGTGCTTTAGAGTTTGTTGATTATGTTACTTGGTTTGATGAGTTAGACCCTCGCAACCTATTACAAAAGATTAAGCCTCACGTTCATGTAAATGGGTCCGAGTATGGCAAAGATTGTCTTGAAGCTACTACAGTAATTGCCAATGGTGGAAAAATGCATATTGTGAAATTAATCGATGGATTATCGACATCTAAAATTATAGAAAAGATCAAAACATGCGAATAGTTGGAGAAATTGTCAATCAAGACTTTGCGAGAAGGTTTTCTTACTTTTTAAAAAAACAAGGTATTGAAAACAAAGTAGAAAGTGAATCCCATGATAGCCAAGATGTTTATTCAATATGGGTGTTTGATGAAGATCAGGTGGAAGAGGCAAAGCAGTTTTTGGCTGAGTTTCAAAAAGATCCTCATAATGAAAAATATGAGGCCCCAAAGACGCAGAATAAAAAACTACATCTTATTGAAGATGTTCCTTTAGCCCGTCCTGCAAAGAAAAAAAAATCAGAATATTTTCTTACCTTATTCTTTATTGGAATTTGTTTTTTGATTTATGGCCTTAACCTTTCTCAGGAACTTTCTTTGAGTCAAAAAGAAGGTAAACATATGGCTGTTTTAATTACGCCTATTCAACTTCTGTTATTTTATGATGTTACACAACCTGTGTTAGAAATTAAAAATGCAGTAGAAGAATACCCAGTTGAGGCTTTAACAGTTGGTGAAGTACCAGCTGATCTAGCAAAAAGGCTTAAGGAAATTGATGAAATGCCCCAGTTTAGGGGAGTTTATGAGATTTTACTCAATAAGGTAAAAAATCAAAAAAAACTGTCATCTGGCCCTATGTTTGTGAAAATCCGAGAGGGGCAAATTTGGCGGCTGTTTAGCCCATGTATTTTACATACTTCACTTTTGCACATTATTTTCAATATGTTGTGGTTGTGGGTTTTAGGAAAGCAAGTAGAAGAAAGGGTTAAGCGATGGAAAATTGTCCTGTTTATTTTATGCGTAGGGATTATTTCTAACACAGCCCAATATTTAGTTAGTGGCCCATTATTCTTAGGGTTTTCAGGTGTTGTTGTAGGAATGGCAGGCTTTATTTATGCAAGGCAGAAATATGCTCCTTGGGAAGGATATCCGCTTCAACGGTCGACCCTTCTTTTTTTAGGGATTTTTCTAGTTGCGATGCTGGGGTTGCAAGTTGTTTCTTTTTTCATCCAAACATTTATGGAAGACTTGTTCATTTTCAATATTGCTAATACGGCGCACATTATAGGTGGTGTTGTAGGGATTTTATTAGGAAGAAGTTCTTTTTTTGCTATGGAGGCTAAATGAGCCTAAGAGATATTGTTATTCTTGGATGCTCCTCACAGCAGCCAACTAGAAAAAGAAACCATGGAGCTTATCTATTCCGCTGGAATGAGCAAGGATTACTTTTTGATCCAGGGGAAGGAACACAAAGGCAATTTATTTTTGCGGAAGTTGCACCTACTGTAGTTAGTCATATTTTTGTCAGTCATTTCCATGGAGATCATTGTCTAGGGCTAGGATCTATGTTGATGCGTCTTAATCTTGACAAGGTAAAGCATCCCATTCACTGCTTCTATCCTGCTAGTGGAAAAAAGAACTTTGACGCACTTCGCTATGGATGCATTTACCATGAAAACATTCATGTAATTGAACATCCAGTTAAAGAGCCCGGTTTTGTATACAAAGACGACAAGTTTTTAGTAGAAGCAACTTTTTTAGAGCACGGTGTTGACAATATTGGTTGGAGAGTTACAGAGCACGATAAACTAAAATTCGATAAGGCAAAGCTTCATGAGAAAAAAATTAAAGGACTTGATGTCAAAAAACTAGAGCACGATAAGAAAATTACGATCGAGGGACAAGAAGTTTATATAGATGAGGTCAGCTGGATTGAAAAAGGAAAAAGCATAGCTGTAGTGATTGATACTCGATACTGTGAAAATGCCATTCAAATTGCAAAAGGGGCCAATGTATTACTTACAGAAAGCACTTATTTAGACTCCCACAAAGACCTGGCCAGGAAATACCTTCACATGACGGCCAAAGAAGCTGCAACACTTGCCAAAAAAGCGGAAGTCAAAAAGCTAATTTTAACTCATTTTTCAGCAAGGTATCGGGACTTGAGCCTATTTGAAGAGGAAGCTAAAGAGATATTTCCTCACACCTTTGTAGCAGATGATTTTAAACGGTTTACTTTTTAATCTTTTAAAAAAGCAATGCCTTTTGTCTTTGTAAAGGAGGTGGAGGTGGCAGTAGTTCATCATTATCAGGATGTATGTCTACTTTTGCTTGTAAGGCTATAGATAAACTCTGCAGTTTAATTTGAGTGCCCCGTAAGGAAAAAATCCTTAAGTTTTTTATCTTAGCTAAGGATTCAGGAAGGTCTTTTAACTGAGGGTTTCTTGCAAAATTGATAATTTCTAAGTTTTCTAATTGCTCTAGTCCATCGGGAATGGAAGTTAGATTATTATCATCGATATAGAGTGCTTTTAAGTTTCGTAAAACAGTTATTTCTACTGGTATCTCAGTAAGTTTAATCAGTGACCCAGTTAATTTTAAATGCGTGGTATTATTAAAATACTCTTGTTTTTCTAGCATCCATGTATTTAAGTCCTTAAATATACGAATAAGATTTCCAGAGTCATGAATTCTTTGATACTGGGGAGTTTGTTCATAGTTTTTTCTTTCTAGTGCAAGATTTCGATTTTTTGCTAAAACAGCTCTCCAAAGTAATTTGATATTTTTTCCTTTCTCTAAGAGCTTTTTTTGAGCGGTAACTAGATTTTCCATATTAAATTCTTGCGTTTCTAATTTACAAAAACCATCAGCAAGCATCCTTGTTTCTACCCACATCCTCTGTATTTTTTGATCAGTTGTAAGTATTGGATCACACATAATTTCAGGATATAAGGATTCTAAAAAAGGTGTATTAGAAATAGGGGTAGCAGCTGCCATAATTTTTACCTATGTAACTTTGTTAATTAAAATTATGGAGAGCAGTTTATATTATGAAGCTTTTTTCAAATAGTCTGCTAAGTGATGTATTAATTGATCAAGACCATGCGAATCCTTTTTTACTAACTGAGATATAAACTTCTGCAGCATAGCAACTTTTCTAAAATGCGTTTCTTTTAATGTGAATAAGATTTCACTTAAGGTTTCATTATTTTCAGCCGCATTTTTAAACCAGTTATTTACAGCTTCTAAAGATTTTGGGAAGTCTTCCGATTCATGAAGTTGATCCATTAGATGGTCTAAATCCAGCGCATTTTTAGCAAACATGGAAAGCCAAGCTTGAGAGCTTGCTAATTTAGGGTCTTTTTTTAGCTCTTGCAAGTCATTTAAAACAAGAAGAGCTTTTGTTTTTGGATCTGGGGTAGGGTATTTGCCCGGCCAGCCGCTTATTGGTGGAAACTTTGTCATAAAAGCATTCTCCTTCTTTTTTTCTTTAATAATCTTAAACGGCAAAATTTATCGAGAAAATTTTCTTTCAAAACTTTCTTGAAAGGAAAAATCTTTTTTAAAAGATCCTAAATAGGCACTGGTAATAGTGTTAGAGATATCTTCAATACCTCTTAGCTTTACACAGTAATGTTGTAGGTCTAAATAAACAGCGACATCATTTGTTCCTAACACATAAGAAAGGCAGTCTGCAATCTGCATGGTAAGCCTTTCTTGTAGCTGTGGTCTTTTAGCAAAATAATGTACTATTCGATTGAGTTTGGATAAACCTATGATTTTCTGATTGGGCATATAAGCTATATGAGCTTTACCGATCATAGGTAAAAAATGATGTTCACAAATACTGTTAACGGAAATGTTTTTTGTAAAAATTGGGCTATCAGTATTAGTAATAGAATCTGCATTAATAAATGTTAGTTTGGGAAAAGCTTCTGGTGTCATGCCAGAAAAAAGTTCATCGACAAACATTTTAGAAATTCTCATAGGGCTTTTAGCTACTGAGTCATTATCAAGATCTAGACCAAGGATTTCTAAAATGGCTCTAAAGTGTTTTTCGATTAATCGTATTTTTTTTCTATTGGATTCCTGAACTTTCTCAGTAAAAGGAGAAGGATAGGACGTCGTTGTCGCCTTTTCAATATTCAGGTTTTTTTCTTTTAAATAGGATTTAATTTCTTCAATGATAGCTTTTTCACTCATAAAAATCTCAAAGCATGTTGACGTCTAATTTCGTTTGCAGCGATAGAGTAGGCGCAAGCAATGTTAATGGAGTTTTTTTTTCCAAATAAGGGGATTTCTACAAGGTAGTCTACCATAGAAAGCATCTTGTCTGAAATGCCGAATTCTTCGTTACCTAAAATTAATGTGAACTCTTTCGGGAAAATAAAGTCAGTGACATTTTCAGCATCTTCACTAGTTTCCAAAGCAATAAAAGGTCTAGGAAGGTTTTCTAAAGAAGCACTTTGATAGCAAGGAACAATTTCAGAAGAACCCATAGAGGTTTTTTGTACTTTAGAATTGTCTGTGAAAGGAGTTTTTTCGGCAAAGTATAGTGAGCCGATTCTAAGAGCTTCTGTAGTTCTTAAAATGCTTCCTACGTTATAAGCTGAACGGACATTATCTAAGTAAATAGCAATATTAGAAAAATCTGTTTTAGGAACGTGATCTCCCTTTCTGATATGAGGAAGTAAATTATGTTCTTTTAGTTGAATGTGCGCTTGCGCTAAATGCCAATGGTAGCGATCAGATAAAAGTTTGAGGTCGCGTACTTGAGTAAACTCATCTAAATGCATCCATTTGCAATAAGTTAAGTAAGTCTCATGCAAAGAGACGATATCAGAATCTTTTACCAGAAGTTTTTCATAAATTTCGCGGAGAACTAAAGAGCATTTTTTATGCTTTTGTTTTAGTTCTAATCTTTCAAACTTTGTTTTCTGAAAAGTCATTATTGTTTTTGCTTTAAGTATTCTTCTAAAGGACCTGCAAAAAAGTGTAGGCCATCATTTTCTAAAGCGATAATTTTAGTAGCGAAATTATTGACTAGGTTTCTGTCATGTGACGCAACAATAGCCGTTCCTCTATAGTCTTCTAAACCCCAAGCTAAAGCCGAAACAGATTCTAGATCTAAATGGTTATTTGGTTCATCTAAAATAATAGTATTGGGACTATTTAACATCAGTTTGGCTAATAAGAGACGCGCGGTTTCTCCTCCGGAAAGAGCTTTTACAGGTTTAAAAGCATCATCTCCGCCGAACAATAATTTTCCAAGTACTCCTCTTACATCTTGGTCATAAAGTCCTGGTTTTACATTTTTAAGCCAGTCGAAAAGGGAGATTTCTTGCGTTTTGTCAACCATCTCTTCATGATTTTGAGGAAAGTATCCGATGTCAACTTGGTGTCCAGTAATGATTTGTCCGGAATCAGACTGGTAAATCCCTGAAAGAAGTTTTAACAGGGTAGTTTTACCTTTTCCGTTACTTCCTATAACAGCAATTTTATCACCTCTTAAGATTTCAAAAGAGGCATTGTGGAAAACTTTTTTGTCATCAAAACTTTTACAAAGCTTTTTGACATTAAAGACAACTTGACCTGAATTAGTTTCAGGAGTTGAAAAACGAATATAAGGTCTTTGAATATTAGATTTTTTGAGCTCTTGGGGTTGAAGTTTTTGAATTTCTTTAACCCGAGACTGTACTTGAGATGCTCTTGTTCCAGCTCCAAATTTTGCAACAAACTCTTTTAATTGAGCGACCTTTTTTTCTCTTGCCTTGTTCTCCAATTCAGCTTTTTCTCTGACAGATGTTTTCGCTACTAACATCTGATCATAGTTGCCGGGATAGGTGATGACTGTTTCATAGTCGATGTCTGCAATATGAGTAGTGATAGCATTTAAAAAATACTTGTCGTGAGAAACAACTATAAGAGCTCCTCTAAAATTACACAAAAATTC
>JASFVE010000068.1:0-9868 GCA_050049995.1 Chlamydiota bacterium
AGCAGCCGTCATGAAAAAAATTTATGCTCCCTTCACTTTAAATCACGATCGTATCCTCATCATGGATCGCAAGTCCTCTGAGATGACTAAATATGCAGCTAATGCCATGCTCGCTACGAGAATTTCTTTTATGAACGAAATTTCTAGAATTTGTGAAAAGGTAGGAGCAGATGTAAATGAAGTAAGAAAAGGAATTGGTTCCGACACAAGGATCGGCTATAGCTTTTTATATCCAGGGATTGGTTATGGAGGCTCTTGCTTTCCTAAAGATACTGATGCTCTTCGTTTTCTTGCTAAGGAAAATGGATGCACCCCCCTATTATTAGATGCTGTCCACGCTGTTAATGTTCAGCAGAAAAAAGTTCTCACAGAAAAAATAGCAAAATACTTCGACGCAAAAGGAGGACTTAAGGGAAAAACAATAGCTATCTGGGGTCTCTCATTTAAGCCTGACACAGATGACATGAGAGAAGCGCCTTCTGTTACCATCATAAAAGATCTAAGTGAAAAAGGAGCAATTCTTCGGTTATATGACCCTATCGCTATGGATAACGCAAAGAAACTCTTGGAAAATCATCAAAACTTAACATGGTGTACCAGCGAAGCTGAAGCTGCCGAAGGATCAGACGCTATTGCCCTTTTAACTGAATGGAAGCAATTTCGACTAATTAACTTCAAGCCCATCCAAGATACTATGAAAGGTACTGCTTTTTTTGATGGTAGAAATCAATATAAGCCAGAAGAAATGAAAAATTTTGACTACATTGGGATAGGTGTTCCAGATCATATTTTAAAAAATGACATTCATTGAAACATACACTCGTGAGCTTAGCCATATAATTACTACAAGGTTGCATGAGCTTATTCCTTCTCATGCAAAACAACATAGTATCTTATATGAAGCTGCTAACTATTCACTGCGCTCTAAAGGAAAAAGACTTCGACCTATTCTTACGCTTGCAGCAGCAGAAATGTTTACTGTAGAAAAAGGCCTTGCTTTAGACCCGGCATGCTGCATTGAGCTAATTCATACATATTCCTTAATTCACGATGACTTACCTAGTATGGATGATGATGACTTTAGGAGGGGTAAACCTTCCCTGCATAAGGTCTATCCTGAATCCATAGCAATTTTAACGGGGGATTTTTTACTGACTTTTGCTTTTGAAGTACTTGCTAATAGCAAAAACATAAGTAGTGATAAAAAAATAGAACTCACAAGGATACTATCACAAAATGCTGGAGCTGAAGGAATGATTGCAGGTCAGGCAATCGACTTACTGAACGAAGGAAAATCTATAGAGTTCGATGATTTAAAAGATATGCACTTAAAAAAAACAGCTGCCTTATTAAGTGCCTGCTTAGAATTCGCTGCTGTTTTAGGAAATGCTAGCCCACAAGAGTTTGATATTCTTAAATCTTATGCACTTGATCTAGGTTTGGCTTTTCAAATTCAAGATGACATACTTGATGTTACAGCTTCTTTTGAGTCTTTAGGCAAACCAGCAAAATCAGATATCATTAATCAAAAAGCAACTTCCATTAGCTGCTTAGGACTCGAAAAAGCCAAGGAATATGTAAATGCCTTGCATGAAAACTGTATACAAGCTTTAAACAAACTAGATAGACCTACAAAAATTTTAAAGGAGTTAACTACAAAATTAATTTTAAGAAATTCATAAAAATGATTTAATCCCTTTCATGGTTACTGGATTAATCGTTCAGAGCAAAATCAAGCATAAACCTATGAAAAGGTTATTTGATATTGGCTTTAGTTTTTTAGTTCTAATCGTAGGATTACCCTTTTATATCTTAATTTCACTGATTATATTTGTATCTTCTCCGGGCCCTATATTTTATGTGCAGCCAAGGGTAGGTAGAAAAGGGAAAATTATTAAATGTTTCAAGTTTAGAACTATGTGCATTAACGCAGAAGAGAAGCTGAAAAAAATATTAGAAAGCGATGCAGCTCTTAAAGAAGAATATAATAAATTCCGAAAGCTAAAAAATGACCCTAGGGTTTTTTCTTTTGGAAAATTTTTGAGAAAAACTTCCTTAGATGAATTGCCGCAGTTTTTTAATGTATTATTAGGCGACTTAAGTGTTGTAGGTCCAAGGCCTGCTATGCCTAGCGAAGTCGAAAGATTTTTTAAAAATAGAGCTGAGAAAATACTTTCTATCAGACCAGGCATAACAGGTATATGGCAAACATCAGGAAGAAACAACCTATCTTTTGAAGATAGAGTGAAGTTAGATGAAATATATGTTGATAGTCAATCGTTCAAAAAAGATATGGAACTTATTATTAAAACAATACCCATGCTTTTTTTCTCTAAAGGTGCTTATTAAATGAATATTCCCGTATTAGTTACGGGGGGTGCTGGATACATTGGTTCAGTTGTTTGTAAAACCCTCCACAGTAAAGGTTATTTACCTATTACTTTTGATAATTTAAGTTTAGGACACAAAAATTTTATAAAATGGGGACCTCATTTTTATGGGGACCTTAAAAATCCAGATGATCTCAATCAAGCATTTTTGAAATACCAGCCTCAAGCGGTTATTCATATGGCTGCATCAGCTTATGTAATTGAATCCATTCATAAACCTGATAAATATTATACAAACAATGTCTTAGGAACGATCAACCTTTTAAATGCAATGATCAGTAATAATGTAGACAGTCTAGTTTTCTCTAGCACTTGTGCTACATATGGTTCTCCTCAAAGCATGCCCATCGAAGAAAGTCATCCTCAAAATCCTATTAACCCTTACGGGAAATCGAAGTTGATGATAGAAAGGATAATAGAAGATTATCAAAAAGTTTTCCCCTTGCGATCTTGTATTTTGCGTTACTTTAATGCGGCTGGTGCTGATCTTGATTTAGAAGTGGGAGAACTACATGACCCAGAAACACATTTGATCCCCTTGGTTATTCATTCGGCTATCGGAGTCTCTCAGGGTTTAACCATTTACGGCAGTGATTTCAATACGCCAGACGGCACAGCAGTTCGAGACTACATTCATGTGCAAGATCTTGCTAACGCCCATGTTTTAGCATTGGAATATATAAAAGATAAACAAGACAGCCTTGCTGTTAACTTAGGTACAGGTACAGGCTCTTCTATTTTAGAAATAATTCAAGCTGTCCAACACAGAGTCAAAAATAAAGTTGTTTTTCAAAAAGCATCTAAAAGACAGGGAGAACCTGCTATTTTGGTAGCAAATAATAAAAAAGCCAAAAGCACATTAAATTGGGAACCTAAGCATTCTAATTTGGATATGATAGTAGATACAGCATATCAATGGCAGCTTAAATGCAAGTAAAACTCAAACTTGGCTTAAGTTTTTTATTTGCTATTTTGCTACATTTTTGGCAAACAGCTCTTTTTCCACATTTTCATGTTCATTCATTTTTGCCCTTTCTGGCTTTAAGTTTTTTGCTAAAAGACAGACCAACTTCGCTTTGGATGTGCATAGGATCTGGAGTAATCGTAGACTGCTTTACATATACTAAAATGGGAATTTGGCCATTAAATTTTTGTTTACTTAATCTGACATGTTATTCGTTAAAAACTTATTTTTATGCAGATAAACCCTTGCATTTAGGTATTTATACAGCGATTTTATCCTTTGTAAGTTCTCTTTTTCACGTAATTTTTCTTTTTCTTTTTGACAGAAGCCTTTCCTTTTCAGGAAAATGGGTAGTAATAGATTTTGGATTTATGCCTTTAATGGATGGAGTCTATGCTATAATATGGCTTTCAGTATTTTTAGGGGCAGTGGATCAAGTAATTAAAAAATGGAAGGCTAAAGCCAAATGAAAAATGAAATATCGAGATATACATATATTGCTATTCAAGCAGCTATTTCTGCAGGAAATTATTTGAGGCAAGGATTTAGAACACAGTTTGAGGTTGCTTCCAAAGAAGGAAAGCACAATCTTGTAACTGAATATGATTTAGGGGCCGAAAAAAAAATTATTAGCTTTATTAAAGAAAATTTTCCTGAACATGGCTTTTTAGCTGAAGAGTCTGGAACAACAGGTCAAGACACCTTTGAAACAAGGTGGATCATTGACCCTTTAGATGGTACGGTTAATTTTGCCCATGGCATACCATGCTTTGCAGTAAGTATTGCCGTGGAAAAAAATAAAGAGATTGTCTCAGGTGTTGTTTTCCAGCCAATGACAAATGAGTTATTTACTGCAGAAAAAGGATCTGGAGCTTTTTTTAATGGAGCTAAGATGAGTGTTACTAATCAAGAAAATTTAGAAGAGTCACTCTTAGCTACGGGATTTCCTTATAACTTAGAAGAAAATCCCAACAATTGCATTGAAGTATTCTCAGAGATACTGAAACAGGGATTTCCTCTTAGAAGGCTTGGAGCTGCAGCTTTGGACCTTTGCTATGTAGCATCAGGCCGTTTTGACGGTTTTTTTGAAGTTACTTTAGGTCCATGGGACTGTGCAGCTGGAAAGTTGATCGTAGAAGAGGCTGGTGGAAAAGTTACATGTTGGGACAACTCCCCATTTGATATCTTATCTTATAAGCCTTTGCTCGCTACTAATGGTAAAATCCATGATGCCTTTTCATCCCTTTTAGTGAGGTCTAAATGATCCTTATAGATGGTAGAAAAGTCGCTGCAGAAATACGAGCATCTCTTGCAGAGAAAATTAAAAACTATAAACAAAAACCTGCCATTGTTTTTATTCTCGTCGGTGAAGACCCAGGATCACAAGCCTACGTTCGCATGAAAAAAAAGGCAGCCCTTGAAATAGGTGTAATTTCTCATGTGCTAGAACTTCCACATGAAACTGAAGAAGAAGCCCTTTTAGAAAAAATTCGTGCTTATAATGAAGATGAGACTATTGATGGAATTTTAGTGCAGCAACCTTTACCTAAGCATATTGACTCTGAAAAGATTGTCAATGCTGTCCTCCCTAAAAAAGATGTAGATGGATTTCATCCTACAAATCTCGGTAAACTTCTAATTGGTCAAGAAGACGGTTTTATCTCTTGTACCCCATTAGGTGTTTTAAGACTTTTAGAGTACTATAAAATACCTATTGCAGGCCAACATGTGGTCATTGTAGGAAGAAGTAATATTGTAGGAAAACCTCTAGCTGCTTTATTAGTGCAAAAAAAGCCTCATTTAAATGCCACTGTTACTATTTGCCATAGTAGAACAAAAGACCTAAAGTCGGTCTGCCTTCAAGGAGACATTCTTATTGCTGCTATTGGAAAAGCAGGTTTCATAAAAAAAGATATGGTAAAAAAGGGGGCAACTGTAATTGATGTGGGTATTTCCAGAGTAACTTCTTCTAATAAGCCACCACAGATAGTGGGAGATGTAGATTTTGAAGGGGTAAAAGAAGTTGCCTCTGCTATGACTCCCGTTCCAAGAGGTGTTGGACCTATGACCATTGCGATGCTCATGGAAAACACGATCTCTTCCTTCTTAAGGCGGCAAAGAACCTATGATTAGAGGTCTCCTTTTATTTGTCCTCTTTTTTTGTAGCGCTTGCGAAAATAAGCCCTTAACCCATTTTAAAGGATGGGCCATGACTATGCCTTACAGGGTAGTCATCGGAAAAAAACTAACGAAAAAAGAGCAAAAAAAAGTTTTAAATATAATCTATGACTCATTTAAAGAAGTTGATCTCATTTACAATAATTGGAATCCGACTTCCGAAATTTCTCTCTTTAATAACTCTGAAACAACTGAATGGATACAGATATCTCCTAAGCTTTCCGATTTTTTAGAGAAATGCCATGATTATGTTAAGCTGACGAAAAATCGCTTTGACCCAACTATTGGCTCTATTTTTGCAGACTGGCAACAATCACTACAAAAAAACCGAGTCCTTGAAGAAGCGCATGCTCAAGATTCTGTAGGATGGGACACAATTAAAATCAAAAAAAACGCTCTTAGAAAAACAAATAAACTTTGCAAGCTAGACTTTTGCGCCCTTTCTAAAGGGTATGCAGTTGATCTAATTATGGAAAAACTTAGAGAAAATGGTTTTCATAATATGTTTGTAGAATGGGGTGGAGAAATTAAATGCAGCGGCACACATCCACAAAAAAGAGAATGGCTTATTGAAATTCAGTCACCTGAGAAGGAAAGACTTCCTGAGGCTTTCAAATATATACATTTAAAAGATCAAGCTATTGCAACAAGCGGAAATTTTATGATGTATGAATGGAAAGTAAAAGAAGAAAGTTTTTTTCATATTTTTGATCCTTTGAAAAAACGCCCTGTAAAAAAAACAGAAAGTGGACCAACCTCAGTTACTGTCATAGCCCCTGATTGCGTTACTGCTGATGCTTTAGCTACCGCGTGCATGACTTTCGAAAAGTTAACAGACGCCATTATATGGGCCGAAAAAATTGTCGAAAAAAATCCTAATATTACTTTTTATATGGTTAATCCTAAACAAAAGGTATTCAAGAAAATTTTATGACGGGAACTATCTTTTTTGATATTGGCAATGTCTTAGTAAAGTTCAGCCATGAAAAAATGGTACAACAAATAGCAAATGTATGTGGTTTGACCACTAATGAAATTTATGATTTTTTATTTACGAAAAATTATGGTAATCAATATGAGCTTGGCAATATTTCAGGTGAAACTCTACATAAAATGCTATTGGAACAATCTTCGAACAAAGTGTCTTTTGATACCTTAATGCATGCCGTGTGCAATATTTTTGAAGAAATGGATGGTATGCTAAGCCTTATTAAAGCTCTGAAGAAAAAAAAACATGCTCTCATATTGCTTTCCAATACGTGTGAGGCGCACTTTGACTATATTGAAAAGCACTACCCTATAGTTAAATACTTTGATAATAAGGTGCTCTCCTATAAAGTAGGCTTAAGAAAACCTAACCCTAAGATTTTTTTACAGTCACTGGAACTGGCTAAAAATACCATGAATTTTTATACAGATGACTTGGAAGAAAATATTGTCGCAGCTAAGAAAATTGGTCTAGATGCTGTTAGATTTGAGGATGTTAGTCAAATAACGAAAGAACTAGCTCAAAGAAATTTTTTGCCTTAAAAGATCCTATATATGAACCGTAAGAAAAAACTCTATAAAAACTTATTCAATACTGTTCTGCAGTATTTTTTGGGTAAAAAATTTATCCCAATGACTTTTGAGGAAATTGTTCAAAAGCTAGATATTGATAAAGGACATTTGTCTACTTTACGTTCTATTTTGAAAGACCTTCTTAAACAAGGTAAAATTTCATTAAAGAATAAAGTCTACTCTTTGCCTAGTAAAAAAAAGGCTTCCCTTTTGAAAGGGACTCTTCATTTGCACCCTAGAGGATTCGGATTTTTAGAACCTTTGGATAAATCCTACCCATACCGAGAAGTATTTATTCCTAAGCCCTATACTAATGATGCTGTAGATAGAGATATAGTAGAAATCGAAGTTAATCCTGAAGTGAGCGCAAAAGGTCCAGAAGGAAAAGTTATATCTATTATACAAAGAGGTAGGACTCATCTTGCTGGAACTGTCTGTGATTTTGAAAATAAAACAGCGGTTGTTTTCGCCCCCATATTGGGATCAGATAAAAAAGTTCTTTTAAAGACCAGTAAAAAGGTGAAAATTGGCGACCGAGTTATTATGCAGGTAGAAAGTTGGAGTGATGAGAAAAAAAATATCATAACCAAGCTTAAAAAAGTTACGGGAAGTATTGATGATCCTTCCTTCGACATCGATGCTATTATTGAAGAATATGAAATAAGGCATCTATTTTCTAAGGAAATCAAAAGTTTCGTTAAAAAAATAGGATCTTCTGTACAAAAAAAAGATTTAAAAGACCGAAAAGATTTTACACATCTAGAAACAATTACGATTGACCCTGAAACTGCCAAAGATTTTGATGATGCGCTGTCTTTAGAAAAAGATAACGAAGGGAATTATTTACTTGGTGTTCATATTGCAGATGTAGCTCATTATATTGAAGAAGGATCTCTGCTTGACCTAGAAGCTTTTGAAAGAGCTAACTCTACTTACTTTCCAGGTATTTGTATCCCTATGCTGCCACAAGAATTATCTAATGGTCTTTGCAGCTTAAAGCCCAATGTTATCAGGCTCTGTCAGTCAGTTTTAATGAAAATTGATCCAGATGGCAATATAATTGGATATCAAATTGTACGCTCTTATATCAAAAGTAAAAAGCGTTTCACCTATGAAGAAGCTTTTTCCATTATAGAAAATAAAAAAAAGAGTAAATACGCTCCCACCTTGCATTTGATGGTCGAATTGTGCCACCTTTTAAAGAAACAGCGCTTTCAAAGAGGAAGTATAGACTTTGCTTTACCTGAAGCTCGTATTAACGTTGATAAGAAGGGCAACCCTACCTCTATTACTATTATCGAATATGATATTTCCCACCAGCTAGTGGAAGAGTTTATGCTAAAAGCTAATGAAGTGGTGGCAACACACCTTAGTAATAAAAATAAAAATGTCATTTTTCGTATCCACGACAAGCCTTCAGATGAGACTATGCAAGACTTTTTTACATTACTTCGGGAGTATGGATTTATTGTGCCTAAAAACCCTAATCAAAGGCAACTACAGGATATTTTTTTAAAAGCTAAAGAATCCCCTTACTGGAAAGAAATTTCCATTGCATTCATTAAAAGCATGAAGCTAGCCTTTTATTCCCAGGAAAATTTAGGTCATTATGGACTTTCTTTAGAAAACTACTGTCATTTTACATCACCTATTAGACGCTACCCAGACTTAATTATCCAAAGAGAGATTTTCTCAGAAAACTCAAACAAGGTCAATTTTGCTGAAATTGCTACTCATGCTTCCAATCAAGAAAGAAAAAGTATGAAAGCAGAACAAGCTTCTATTATGCTGAAAAAACTACGACTTCTTAAAAGTCAGGATCCAAATAGAATCTACCAAGCAACCATTACAAAAATAAAGCCATTTGCCATCTTCTTTGATATTGTTGAGTTTTTCATGGAATCTTCCTTGCACATTAGTGAGCTCAAAAAAGACTTTTTCATCTACAACCCTAAATCTAAAACTTTGACGGGAAGGCATACTAACCTTACTTACAAATGTGGAGATCAAATAGAAATCCGACTTGTAAAAACTGATTTAATAAGACTTCAATCAAAATGGGAAATTCACAAAAAGCTCCGCAAGAAGAAATAACTACTTTGCAATTAAGTTTCTACGAAAACCCCGATGTAGTTTTTCTAGCTAAGCAATTACTAGGTAAAATGTTAGTTACCCATATAAACGGGATAAAAACAGCGGGTATCATAGTCGAAACAGAAGCGTATAAGGGACCTGAAGACAAAGCTTGCCATGCCTTTAACATGAGGCGAACTAAAAGAACGGAGGTTATGTTTTCACAAGGAGGTGTAAGTTATGTCTATTTTTGCTATGGCATGCACCATTTATTCAATATTGTTACAGGTCCTATTAACACCCCTCATGCTGTATTAGTTAGAGCTATCGAACCTACATTGGGAATAGAATCTATGCTTCAAAGACGAGGTAAGAAAAAATTAGAAAGAAACTTAACTGCAGGTCCAGGAGCATTATGTCAAGCATTAGGGATAGACTTATCACTTAATGCCACCCCTCTCAACTCAGATTCTATAAAAGTTTTGGATTACTCTAATGTTGAAGAACATGCCATTGTGTCCTCCCCAAGAGTTAATATAGCTTATGCTAAAGAGCACGCCTCTCTTCCTTGGAGGTTTAGAATAAAGCACTCAAAATGGACAAGTCTTGCTAAATAATGGGCAAAATACAGACAATGAGGCTATTAATTTAAAAGAATTGGAGAATATATGCGAAAATATTTTATCACAGGGTTGATAATTTT
>JASFVE010000069.1:0-9279 GCA_050049995.1 Chlamydiota bacterium
TTTTGAAGATCTTCTAAAAATTGAAGATTCCTACGTTTCTTTAAAAAAGATTTTAGAAGGAAAGCTGCAAAAAACCTTTTCTTTGCAAGATATCCTCACTCAAGCCTCTTCTTTTCAAAAACTTTTCTTTTCAAAGGCTCCTCTTGAAGACTTGACAAATGTAGATACCAATTCCTCTGATCATATGTATCAAGATGTAACATTTGAAATGTTCGATCAAAGCTTATACGCCCAACGTTTTACACATCCCTTTCAAAATGTTTACGACTTTTTTGAGTCTTCTGATTCAACTGATATTGCTGACCTGCTCAACAAGCATGAAGATTCTTCCACTAAAGTGCACTTCATTATAAGCAATGAAAAAGAGCAACAAATTATTGAAGAAAAGGTAGCTAACACACCCTTTTCAAAAAAATATCACAAAGGATATTTACCGGAAGGGTTTGTTATTTTAGATGATAATTTGGCTATTATTCCTTTTACTGAATTTAGTAAAAGGGCGCGCATACGGCGGCAAAAATGGCGCTCAACATATCACATTCCTGCAGCAGAGTTTCATGAACTTTCTCCCGGCGATCTTGTTGTCCATTTTCATAGTGGCATTGGGAAATATTTAGGTATTGAAAAACAAACAGGTATTGATGGAAATCCTACAGAGTATCTGGCCATTGCCTTCGCAGAAAATAGCAAACTATTAGTTCCCCTTTCCCAGTCCCATTTAGTCAGTAGATATATCGGATCACAGGAAAGCCCTCCCACACTACATAAGTTAGGGACTAAGCGTTGGCAAACAACCAAACTGAATGCGCAAAAACAAATTCTTGGCTACGCTTCCGACCTTTTAAATCTTCACGCCGAAAGGGAGTATTCAGGTGGATTTGCCTACCCGCATGATTCAGAGATAATGGTACAATTTGAAGAAGAGTTTCCTTACGTTGAAACACCTGACCAGTTAAATGCAATTCTAGAAATTAAAAGCGATATGCGCTCTGAAAAAGCAATGGATCGACTTTTATGTGGAGATGTCGGGTATGGAAAAACGGAAGTAGCTATGCGGGCTGCTTTTAAAGCTGTAGTAGACGGGCAAAAACAAGTAGCTGTGCTAGTCCCTACTACCGTGCTAGCAGCTCAGCACTTTGAAAATTTTTCCACTAGGATGCATGGATATCCTATTAACATCGACATGCTTTCAAGGTTTAAAACTGCTAAGCAAACTAAAGAAGTATTAGAAAAAACAAAGCAAGGCAACTTAGATATAGTCATTGGAACGCACCGCATATTATCTAAGGATATTTCTTTTAAAAATTTAGGGCTTATCATTATTGATGAAGAACAACGTTTTGGTGTCAGAGCTAAAGAGCATTTGAAAAAAATGAAACAAAGTGTTGATTGTCTTACCTTAAGTGCTACCCCTATCCCTAGAACTTTGTATATGTCATTGATTACCATTCGGGATATGTCTGTTATTAATTCTCCCCCTCAAGATAGGCTACCTGTAAAATCCATTATAACAGAAACAGAAGATTCCATTATTAAGAATGCTCTTCAAAGAGAGCTGGCAAGAGAAGGGCAAGCCTTTTTCATTCACAATCGAGTAGAAACTATTTTCAAATGGTCCGAAAAAATAAAAAAACTTGTTCCCAATGCCAAAATAGGTGTTGTCCATGGACAAATGTCTAGTGATGAAATTGACAATATTTTTCACAAATTCCAAGAAGGGCTAATTCAAATTTTGGTAGCTACCACTATCGTTGAAAGTGGGATAGACATTCCCAATGCAAATACAATTTTAATAGATAGAGCTGATACATACGGGCTTTCCGATTTATATCAATTAAGAGGAAGGGTTGGAAGGTGGAATAGAAGCGCTTTTGCCTACTTTCTTGTCCCCCAAAATAGAGTGCTTCCTGAAATCTCTAGAAAAAGGCTCAATGCTTTGTTAGAAGCTGGAGGCTATGGTGGTGGCATGAAAATTGCTATGAGGGATTTAGAAATAAGAGGAGCTGGGGATATCTTAGGTGTGCAACAATCGGGACAGGTCTCCTCTATAGGATTTCACCTATATTGCAAGCTGCTTAAAAAAGCGGTACAAGCCCTTAAAAACAAAACTCCTGTCCATTTTACAGAAACAAAAATAGAGTTTCCGTTTGATGCCCAGATTCCTTCCAGCTATATTCCCGAATCAAAACTTAGAATGGAACTTTATCATCGGCTAGGTGAAGCAGTTAATTTTAAAATGTTAGACGATCTGCTAGAGGAGATAAAAGACAGGTTTGGCAAGCCGCCAGAAGAGGTTATTTGGCTATATCATTTATCAAAAATTAAAGTTTTTTCCTCGTCTAACAAATTTACTTTATTAAAACTTGGTAAAAGAACTTTGCTTGCTGAGCAAAAGGTGGGGAAAAAGGATCTGAAAAAAACATTGTTATTGTCTGTTTCTCTTAAAGAACCTGAAAAAGTTGAAAAAGAAATAATCAATTTATTACAGAAAAATTTCATCTGTGAAAGCACGCATTAAGCTATCGCTAAAATGCCCGCTGTATGTAAGGTAAATAAAATGAAGGCAAGTAAAGTAGCAAATGAAACTAAAATAGCTTTTAGTGCAGCTAAAACTTGCTGATAGCAGTTTCTTTGTAATTGCTGTAAAAGGGCCTCTGCTTTCTCCAGTTTGTCCTCTTTTAAATCATTAAATGCCTGATTTATGTCTTTTAAAAGCGAGTTAAAAGCTTTAGTTCCTATCTGTTTTTGCAAATCATTTAAAGCAGCTAATTGCTCATTTTTAAATTGCTGGTATTTCTTATTAACGACACTTGGATCAGGAGAATCTTTTAGAAATTCTGAAACTACCCCTTCTATTTTTTTATCTGACAAGCAAAAAAGAGATTTTAAATATATAAAAGCCTCTTCTAACTGCTCTTTTCTTGGCTGACTATTTTTATTTTCAAAAGACGATATTTTTTTTCCTAATTTATGAGAATAATAGGCACTACATCCACTATCTACAATTTCAATTCCATAAGAAAAGGCATAATAAGGGAGAGAAAATAAGGAAAATATATTAGCTAAGTCAATATTTTGAAAACCTTGTGCAAATTTAGAAAAAGCAAATAACACGCCACCTATAAACGAAGAAGATGCCTCGGATATTTTTACTTTTTCTAGGTCACTTAAAGCTTCTGAATGATTCCGCTCACAAACATTTAGTCTCTGCGTAAAACGGACAGACCTTATAGCATCAGAAATAGGAAAGCCCATTATTAACACTCTTGCCACCCAACATACAGCAAGAGGACAGCCTATTGTCGTGCTAAAGACAAATTGTACCATATAAGCAACTGCTGCTACAGCAAAGGATATTTTCGCTTTTTCTTGCAACTTATCACATGAGGTAAGCTGACTTGAAATAATAGCAAAGCTACTATTTACCTCGCTTGCTTTAGGGATAAACGAAGATGGAATTTTTCCATTTATTTGAAAAGCTCTATTATTAGAGCTCCCTTCAAGATTAAATTGAAGGTGCTTATTTTCAACAGAAAAAGAAAGCTTTTTAATTTTTTCTTTTAAAAATGACAAGCTTTCTAAAGAAACTTTAGAGCATCTACTGAGTAGATGCGAGTTAAAATGATCATCTTCTGAATAAAGACCATTTGGAAAATGAATTATTGGAGATGTTGCAACCGCGCTTGTCATGAATAAATGTTTTTTTAAAAGAAAAAATTATACCACTTTCTAGATATTTGCATTAAGTTTTAATCTACTTGCATGTCAATTAAGCAGGTCAAATTCGACTCAATTGATAAATGTGGTAATTTTCCATAATTCTTGTATTTGCTGCCCTACATTCTTCAGGATGTAAAATGATGGTTTGCCCCTCTAAAGTAGTAATTTCTAAAAATTCGCCTTGAGCATTTTCAATTTCATTTATGAACTCTTGAAAATTCAAAACTAACTTGCCATTAACAGCTTGAATAATAGAATTAGCAAAATGCTGGTAGCCCGTATTTGCTAAGTCTGGAAGCACTTTTGATAAAATCACTAATTGTTGATCTTTATGACTTTTGGTAGCTAAGAAACATGTCAAAAGCCTCATAGGTGCCGTAAATTGCCAATGCTTTCCCCACAAATGAAAAAAATTTTCAGTAAGTGGCTGAAAAACTATCCCACCATAAATATAGTAAGAGGGCTTTATGTTTTTTGGAATATAGGGAACAAGCCCCGAATAATCATGCAAATCCGTCAAACGAAAAGACAATGTTTGAACAGAACCATTTCGAAGGATTTCTAGTTCGACCCTTTCTTCAAAGGATTTGATATTAAATAAGTGGCTAAAAAACACCCTATTATTTTCATAAAAAACTTTTCCATCATTTCCTAAAGAAACGTGGTCGATCGATAGTATAATATCTCCTTTTTGCAACACGCCTGATGCACTAGAGCTTTCATAAACAGAAGTAACCAAAACTCCTGATTGATCGTGTTTCATATTATAAAAATGACGTAACGAGGGGCTATTCATTGATTGAATCTCAATCCCTAAACTAGGAAAGCGGCTAATTTTTTCCTTTCGGACGTCATTTAAAAAATGCTCAATAATAGACAAAGGAATCATGTAATTGATATTTTGCTGATTAGTTGCCCCTTGAAAAGCCATCCCCACAACTTTTCCATCTAACATCACAGGGCCACCGCTATTGCCTGGATTAATGGGCGCATCAATTTGAGTTGCTAGAAAATGACTGTTGCTATAGCAGTAGGGATGAATTTCTGTTCTTGAAATAACCCCTTGCGTTACGCAAAGCTCTTGCCCTCCTCCAGGATAACCTAATACTTGAATAATTGATCCTGGTGGAGGAGGGGTGGTAAATTCCAAGGGCTTGGTCTTATTGCAAAACTCTTTATCAGAAACTTGGAGTAAAGCTAGATCAGCTAAAGAATCTAATGCTACTATTTTCGCTGGATATCTATAAAAATCTCCATCAAGCTGAACTTCTAGATATACTTGACTTTCTACGACATGGGCAACTGTTAAAATTTTATCCTTCTCAATTAAAAAGCCCGTTCCACTACCATAAGTTTGTTGGGGGGCGCTCCAGGGATTTTCATAATCATATTCATTATTTGTCGCATAAATTTTTACGATAGAATGTTTGCTACCAGCGGTGGCAGAAATACATAACAAAAGCAAAAATAAAACATACTTTAAGTGAATAGATGGCATATTCCATTGCTGATAACTTTTACTTTTCATAGAAGCTCAGATCTCCAATCAATATAATATTTTCAAGGCGATAAATAATTGCCCATTTACGCATTTATCGGAAACGAAAAAAACAAACTAAAAAATGCACATAATGCTTATCTTATTTTCTCTAAAAAAGTTGAAAATATTCCTTGAAAAGATTCATTTTATTTTATTTAGTTATAACTTAATTAATACAACTTTTGAGGAAAAATTTATGAGGAAAGTTATATTTTGCTTTCTATTTTTCTCTTTTATTTTTGCTGAAGATTCCTTTTTAGATATTCCTTCTTCTGAATCTGAAAACAATACTGATATACAAACTGAAGAAAGCGCATCATTTACTACTTATGATCGAGAGTTAATTGAAAATACTGTTGCAAGATATGTCAATGATATGATGCACGAGAAGAAGAAACCTAGATACCGAAGGCCTCCTGGATCTTTTACACTTCCTTTGAAAAAAGGTCACATCTATATAGAAGGCGAATACCTTTACTGGAAGCCTTATGCCGTCATTCCTTATGCAATAAGAAAGCAAACGTTTCCTCTTTCTAATGGAAATTTTGATAACTTCCAAGTGAGTCGCGTAGCTGATGTAAACTTAAAAGCCAATTCAGGCTATCGAGCAAAGCTTGGGTTTTATCTTCCTTCACCTACTTGGTATTTAGATGTTGAGTATACACAGCTATATGCACAAGGAGTTGATTCAGTAGATAGTCAAGGAAGAGGTTCTGCTACAGCTTTTTCTCCCGTCGAGAAGTTAGTGGATATACAAGTGCCTTGGGCAGCTTATGCCCCGGCAACCGATAGTAATGGCCCTTACGAGGTAAACGCTAAACAAAGAGTGGGCATAAAAATCATTGATGCTGACTTGGCAAAAACTTTTATCACTAGATCCTGTTTTACCTTCGATCCATTTATTAGCTTTAGATATGCTAGAATTACCCTAGGGACAAGAATAGACTTTAAAGAATTTCAAGATGATAATTTAGTATCGGGAGCCTTTCCACCTTATGGTACAAATCACATTGACCTAAACAATAACTTTTTAGGATATGGTCTTCGAGCCGGCTTTAAGCTTAACTGGGCTCTTGGCAATAGTGGTTTTGAAGTGTTTGGTAAAGGAGCTTTTTCTAGTTTGGTAGGTACTTTCTATTTAAGAAATAGAAATGACTTAAATAGAGCAACTAACGATCCTGCTCAAGTTAATGGAACATCCACTGCTGCTTATAAGTTTGCTGACATGCAAAATTCTTTTCAGCTTGTTTTAGGACTTCTTTGGGGAGCAACATTTTATCATAAGTGTTATCTTGGCATAAAAGCTGGATATGAAATGAATACTTGGCCTGAATTTATTAAAAGCCTGAATTTTGACACAACCAATGCAGAAATTTATGGTGGGTATGTTGCTTGGAACAGGAAGCTGGCAATGCAAGGTCTTATTGCTTCTATAAAACTCGATTTTTAATCATCTTCTGATGAGGGGCTATCCACATTACGGTGGTAGGCTCCTTTAATTTTCTTTTCCTGCATTTTTCTTGAAACTTTTAATATTTTGATCCCTTTTTCCACGTGATCTTTGGTAAATTTATCAAAAACCATAGCAGCATCTTTTTTGGTTTTGGCTTTTTCTAAAGGAAGGTCTGAAATTAACAAAAGAGCTCCTAAAGTAAACTTTCTTTTATAACTTCCTGTGAATAAGGTAGCACATTCCATTTCGATCCCTTGAGCTCTAGTAGCTTTAAGTCTTTCTGCAAATGGAACATTAAACTCCCAGAACCTCATGTTAGTAGTGTAGGTAATTCCTATATGGTAAGGAGTTTTCTCCTCTTCTAGTACATCTGTCACAGCTTTTTGCATTAAAAAGTTGGCCAAAGCCGGTACTTCTATTGGAAAGTAATAGTCCGAAGTTCCTTCAGCTCTGATGCTAGCCACAGGTACTAAGTAATCTCCAATTTGGTATCTTCTTCTAAGACCTCCACACATTCCTAAAAAAATGGCTGACTTAAAAGATAAAAAAGAGCAGGTATCAACTGTAAGAGCTGCTGCTGGAGATCCAATTTTAAAATCCAAAATTGATATGTCTTCTTCTTTGCTGTGCGCTACTTTAAAAACCGAACCTTCTTTTATTGGAACGTTTCTACTTTCAGCAAAGTACTGAACATACCTAGGAAAATTTGTTAAAATTAAATTGCTTTGAAACTCTTTTGCATCAGACCCTGAATATCTCTCTAATGTTTCTTTAGCAATTTGTTCTTCAATTGGTGACATATTTTCTAATTATTAGCTTTTCCTTTGATATAGCAAGTTTTTAGTATCAATTGCAAATTAAACTCAAAAATTAGAAAATAGTTCTTTTTATTTTAGGAGAAAATCATGGTACAAATCCCAACAAACGACCTTCGTGGCGGCATGAAAGTTGAAATGGATAATGAACCTTATACTGTAGTTGGCACAGAATTTGTCAAACCAGGAAAAGGACAGGCATTTAACCGTATTAAACTCAAACACTTACTCTCAGGAAGAGTCGTTGAAAAAACATTTAAGTCTACAGAAAAAGTAGAGCTTGCTGATGTCATGGAGCAAAAGCTAAGACTTTTATACCAAGAGCAAGACGGAGCTGTGTTTATGGATGATAACTCTTTTGAGCAGGTTACCGTCCCTTTTTCTGTTATTAAGGACAACAAACAGTGGCTAAAAGACGATCTTGTTTATGATCTTATTTTTTATAAAGGGGTTGTTGTCGACTTAATCCCCCCTACTTTTATGGAGCTCACCATTACAGAAACCGCACCAGGTGTTAGAGGTGATACAGCTTCAGGAAGAGTAATGAAGCCAGCCGTTTTAGAGACAGGAGCTAAAGTCCAAGTCCCTATTTTTATTGAAGAAAGGGAAAAAATAAAAGTTGATACTAGAACTTGCGAATATGTCTCTCGGGTTTGATTCTTCACTTACTTGTAAAATTGACCTTTTAGAAAAGAGGGCTGCAGCTTTAAAAAAGGCACGTCAGTTTTTTGAAAATGCTGGTTATATTGAAGTAGACTGCCCTTCCCTTGTTAAAAGGGCAACTATCGACCAGCATATTGACCCTATTGAAACAGAACTAGGTTTTTTGCATACCTCGCCAGAATATTTGATGAAAAGGCTCGTGGCTGCAGGTATGAATAAAATTTATCAAATTGGTCATGTTTTTAGAAAAGGAGAAATAGGTAAAAAACACAATCCAGAATTTACTATGATTGAATGGTATCATACTGGATTTGCCTATGAAGAAATGATTAAAGAGACCTTAGAGTTTTTGCAGGATTTTTTAGGCACTTTTGAAATAAAAATCTTATCTTATCAGGATCTATTTATTAACTTTTTGCAAATTGACCCACTACATACTAATTTACAAGGGTTGCAAAAAGCAGCCGAGTTAAATGAAGTATCTATTGATGATAATTTGGATTTTGACGGTTGGCTCAATTTATTATTTAGTCATGTAATAGAGCCCAACATGGTTAGGGATACATACTATGTCATTACAGACTTTCCCCCATCACAAGCAGCCTTATCTAAAATAGTTGATGGCAAAGCTAAAAGATTTGAGATCTTTTTCCAAAAAATGGAGCTTGCTAACGGATACTTTGAGCTAACAGATCAAGATGAACATATCCGTCGATTTGAAAAGGAGAACTTCCTTCGTCAACAAATGGGCAAAAAGACCTACCCATTGGATGAAAAACTCCTTGCATCCATTGAAAAATTACCTGACTGCAGCGGAGTGTCCGTTGGATTCGACAGACTTTTAATGCTATCGAGTAATCAAGACAATATTGAGTCCGTTCTCCCCTTTTCTTTTGACCAGCTTTAGACGGTTTCTTTTCCTTCTGTAAGAGTAACTTTTTTTTCCTCTTCTTCTCGGAACGTGAAGGAAGAAAAATCAATTTCCTTTTTTAGCCTCCATACCCCTAAAAGATTGATGCAAAGTAAAAGGCAGCCGGAAAGGGACATAATTAAAAGAGCCTTAGAAGAGTCGAAGAAAGCAAATACTA